>DAISWF010000198.1:0-11371 GCA_036826495.1 Burkholderiaceae bacterium | reverse complement strand
GCACCGGCGACAGCAGGATGCGGTTGTAGTTCGGATGCGGCTCGGCGCCGAACACCGTGATCTCGTACAGATCGGGCGCCAGCACCAGCAGCTCCTCGACGGTGCGGATGCCGGCCATGCCGTTGCCGATGACCACCAGCTTCATCTTCTTCATGTCGGTGGCGCCCTCAAACCGCCTCGACGTGCGCCTGCCGGCGGTACAGGAACTCCAGCACCTGCGTGCGCAGCCGCATGTAGCGCGCGTCCTGCGCCAGCGCCACCCGCTCGCGCGGCCGCGGCAGATCGATCGTCAGGATCTCGCCGATCGTCGCCGCCGGCCCGTTGGTCATCATCACGATGCGGTCCGACAGCAGCACCGCCTCGTCGACGTCGTGGGTCACCATGACGACGGTGCTGCCGGTCTGACCGATGATGCGCAGCAGCTCGTCCTGCAGGTGCGCGCGGGTCAGCGCATCGAGCGCGCCGAACGGTTCGTCCATCAGCAGCACCTTCGGCTCCATCGCCAGCGCCCGCGCGATGCCCACCCGCTGCTTCATGCCGCCCGAGATCTCGTGCGGCTTCCGTTCGGCCGCATGAGCCAGACCGACGAGCTGCAGCGCGGCGGCGGCTCGTGCCCTGAGCTGCGCACGGTTCTCGCGATCGCCGAAGACCCGCTCGACCGCCAGCAGCACGTTGTCCAGGCAGCTCATCCACGGCAGCAGCGAATGGTTCTGGAACACCACCGCCCGCTCCGGGCCCGGGCCGCGGATCTCGCGGTTCGCGCACAGCAGCATGCCGGACGTGGGCCGCAGCAGACCGGCGATCAGGTTCAGCAACGTCGACTTGCCGCAGCCCGAGTGACCGATCAGGCTGACGAACTCGCCCCGGGCCACCGTCAGCCGGATGTCGCGCAGCGCGACGAAGCTGCCCTTCTTCGTGTCGAACACCATGCCGGCATCGTCGACCACCAGGAACTTCGCATCGAACGCGGCCGCCGCCTCGCCCCGCGGCTCGCTCTTGATCTCTCCGATCATCGCGTGCTCCCCGTCACTCGTAGTTGAAGCGCTTGGCGAGCTGCATCAGCCCCCATTCGAGCGCCAAGCCGATCACGCCGATCACGAAGATCGCCAGGAGGATGTTGTCGACCTTCAGGTTGTTCCACTCGTCCCACACCCAGAAGCCGATGCCGACGCCGCCGGTCAGCATCTCGGCGGCGACGATCACCAGCCAGGCGACGCCGATCGACAGCCGCACGCCGGTCATCATGTAGGGCAGCACCGCCGGGAACAGGATCCGCGTGAACACCTTCCATTCGGACAGGTTCAGCACCCGCGCGACGTTCATGTAGTCGGCGGGCACCCGCTGCACGCCGACCGCGGTGTTGATCATCATCGGCCAGATCGACGAGATGAAGATCGTCCAGATCGCCGCCGGATGCGCGCCCTTGAACACCAGCAGGCCGATCGGCAGCCAGGCCAGCGGCGACACCGGCCGCAGCAGCGACACGATCGGCCCGACCATGTCGTGGGCGAACTTGAAGCGGCCGATGATGAAGCCCACCGGGATGCCGACCAGCGCCGCCAGCCCGAAGCCCAGCGCCACACGGCCGAGCGAGTTGGCGATCTTGAAGCCGATGCCCTGGTCGTTCGGCCCGTTCGAGTAGAACGGGTCGGAGAACACCTGCACGCCGGCCTTGAAGGTCGCCAGCGGCCCGGGAATCGTCTGCCCGCCGTTGGAGATCGCCTCCCAGATCAGCAGCAGCAGCGCGAAGCCCAGCAGCGGCGCGACGGTCCGCAGGATCAGCTCGTTGCGCGCCCGGCGCGCGACCGCCGGCGAGATCGTGACGGACGGTGCGGCGTTCGACCCGGAGGTACCCTCGGCCCTCCCGCCGTCGGGGACCGCCGGCATCGCCGTCGCGGCACCACCCGACATCGCCGCCGCCACGGCACCACCCGGCAGCGCGGCCACCAGCCGGCCCGACGGATCAACGGTCGCCACCGCGGGCGCCGCACCGATCGCCCGGCCCGATCTCTCGCCGTCGACCACCATCATTCTTGCGGAAGAAGCATTCATCGCAGAGCCTCGCTGTGGTTTCGCGCTTGGGGTCTGATCGTCGCGGAGCCGGCGTCAGGCCACCTTGACCTTGAACGAACCGGCGTATTTGACCGGGTCGCTGCCGTCCCACACCACGCCATCGAGCAGCTTCGACGAGCGCATGTCGCTCTTCGGCAGCGGCGTCTTCGAGGCGGCGGCGGCGTCCTTGTAGATCGCGATCTGGTTCACCGATTTCGCCACCGCCAGGTAGTCCGGGTCCTGCTTCAGCAGCCCCCAGCGGCGGTGCTGCGTCAGGAACCACATGCCGTCGGACAGGTACGGATAGTTGACCGTGCCGTCGTTGTAGAACTTCATGTGGTTGGCGTCGTCCCAGGTCTTGCCCAGCCCGTTCTGGTAGCGGCCCAGGATCCGGTCGATGATCACGTCGCGCGAGGTGTTCACGTAGGCCTGCTGCGCGATCGTGTCGGCCATCTTGTTCTTGTTGATCAGGCCGGCGTCTATCCAGCGGCCGGCCTCGAGGATCGCCGCGGTCACCGCGCGCGCGGTGTTCGGGTTCTTCTGCACGAAGTCCGACGTCGTGCCGAGCGTTTTCTCCGGATGATCCTTCCAGATGTCCTGCGTGGTGATCGCGGTCACGCCGATGCCGTCGGCGATCGCGCGGTGGTTCCACGGCTCGCCGACGCAGTAGCCATCCATCGCGCCGACCCGCATGTTGGCGACCATCTGCGGCGGCGGCACCGTGATGATCTTGGCGTCCTTCAGCGGATTGATGCCGACGCTGGCCAGCCAGTAGTAGAGCCACATCGCATGGGTGCCGGTCGGGAACGTCTGCGCGAACGCGTACTCGCGCTTGTCGGTCGCCATCAGTTTCGCCAGCGACGCCGCATCGACCGCGCCCTTGTCGGCCAGCTTCTTCGACAGCGTGATCGCCTGGCCGTTGTGGTTCAGGTTCATCAGCACCGCCATGTCCTTCTTCGGCCCGCCGATGCCCATCTGCACGCCATAGATCAAGCCGTACAGCACATGCGCGAAATCGAGCTCGCCGTTGACCAGCTTGTCGCGCACCGATGCCCACGACGCTTCCTTGCTCGGCACGATCTTCACGCCGTACTTCTTGTCGAACTCCATCACCGAGGCCATCACCACCGACGCGCAGTCGGTCAGCGGGATGAAGCCGATCCGCACCTCCTTCTTCTCGGGCGCATCGGATCCGGCAGCCCAGGCTCCGGCGCGCACGCGCGGATCGATCGTGCTCATCAATGCAGCTCCAGTCAGCGTGGTCAGCGTCTTCACCGCGTGGCGGCGGCTGTCATCGGTCGGACGCGTCGAGTCGGTCATCTGTGGCTATCCCCAAGGGCGAAAGCAAAAACAAAAAGGCGTCCGGGTGTCTTTCGACACCGGGACGCCTTCGTCCGGGCGGCGCGACAGCCGCGCCATGTGCCAACGCCGTTGTTGGCGGAGCTTCTTGAGCAACGACCGTGCCAAAGGCGCTCGTTGAGCGACAAGCCTTTGATATTCAAGGGCTTGGGAGCTTGGGGCCGATCGCCAAGACGGCTTCGTGCTGATGCGACATGGAGCGATATGGGGCGACAGGCGCCACCATGCGCCGCGCCGGGCGGGTCGCCTGCCCTTCGATTGTGCGATGCACCACAGGCGGGCGGATGCCGGACGGGGACGGGGACGGGGACGGGGACGCGGAATGCCGATGCCGATGCGACGAGGGCGCGGCGTCGTTCAGCCGAACAGCTTCGCGGCGTCGTTCAGCCGAACAGCTTCGCGGCGTCGATCACCCGGCGGGCCGCATCGCCCAGCGACTCCTTGTTGTCCATCGCGAACCGCCGCAACTTGCGGTAGGCATCATCCTCCGACAGGCTCAGCTTGCTCATCAGCAGTCCCTTGGCCCGGTCGATCAGCTTGCGCTCGGCCAGCTTCTCGCGCGTCTGCTCCAGCTCGGCGCGCAGCGACTGCTCGATCTCGAAGCGGGCCAGCGCCACCTCGATGACCGGCTTGACCCGCTCGGCCGCCAGCCCCGCGACCACATAGGCGCTGACCCCCGCTGCGATCGCCCGGCCCGCGTCACCGGTGTCCGCATTCTCGGTGAACAGCACGATCGGCCGCGGCGCATGCTGGGTCGCCACGCAGACATGCTCCAGCGCATCACGCCAGTCCGATTCCGCCTCGATGATCACCACGTCCGGATGCAGCCTGGCCACCGATTCGACGACATCCAGCCCGGCCGCGATCACCCCGACCAGCTCGCAACCGGCCTGCGACAGGCCATAGCCCAGGTCCTCGGACAGTGCCGAGTCAGGCTGCGGCCCGTCGTAGACGACCAGCACCTTCAGCGAGCGGGAGGACTGTGACATGCGGTGCACATCGGGGAGGAAATGGGGATCGTGAAAAGGGATCGTGGCGGACGGTGCAAGGTCCATGCCAAACGGGTAAATGGTGCACCATCGCTCCCATGGCCACCGAACCCGCCATCGTCTTCTTCTGCCACGGCTCGCGCGACGCGGGCTGGCGGGCGCCGTTCGACCGGATCGTCGACGAGTGCCGCGCGCGGGCTCCGCAGCGGCGTTGCGAGCTGGCGTTCCTGGAGCTGATGGCGCCGTCGCTGCCGGAGGTCATCGACCGGCTGGCGGCCGATGGACTCACGGCGATCCGGATCGTGCCGCTGTTCCTGGCGCCGGGCGCTCATACGCGTCGCGACCTGCCGGCGCTGATCGCGCAGGCACGGCAGCGCTGGCCGGGGCTCACGCTGACCGCGGACGCGACCCTGACCGAACTGCCCGGGGTGCGGGCGGCGATCGTCGGGCTGGCGCTGGGCAGCGGCTGAACACGAGGCGCAGCCCGTTCGACCGACTCCGGGCAGCCCGGCAAGGGCGTCTGTCCCTGCAGCGATCTTCGTTTCCAGCAGTGAGTCAGAAAACTGTACTGAGTACACCTTTCTGACTCACTGCTGAAAACAACTGATGCACTCCCTGTCGCTCGCACCCGGAAAGGCTGCCACTGCGCCGCCCCGCATCGGCGAGGAGGATGCGGGGTCACGTAGGCCAGCGCCGCCCGGCTCCGCCGACCGGTGCCGGCGGCGGCCTGCCGCGGGCCGACACGGGACTCCGCTGGCAGAATGCCGCCATGTCTTCCGCCGCCCCGCTCGCACGTCTGCGGGCGATCGACAAACGGTTCGGCAGCGGCACGCTGGCGCTGGCCGGCCTGTCGCTCGATGTGCTGCCCGGCGAGTTCCTGAGCCTGGTCGGGCCGTCCGGCTGCGGCAAGAGCACCGCGCTGCGGCTGATCGCCGGGCTCGCGCAGCCGTCGTCGGGTACCGTCGAACGCCCGGCACGTACCGATGACGAACGCCCGGTGCAGGGGGCCGGCGATGCCGGGCACGGGCTTGCTTTCGTGTTCCAGGAACCGACGCTGATGCCGTGGGCGACGGTGGCCGACAACGTGTCGCTGCCGCTGCGTCTGAGCGGAACCCGCGGTGCGCAGGCCGACCGGCGGGTCGACGAGGCACTGGAGCGCGTGGGGCTGGCCGGCTTCGCCCGGGCGTTCCCGCGGGAACTGTCGGGCGGCATGAAGATGCGGGTGTCGATCGCCCGCGCGGTGGTCACCCGGCCGCGGCTGCTGCTGATGGACGAGCCGTTCGCCGCCCTCGACGAGATCACCCGGATGCGTCTGAACGACGACGTACTGGCTCTCCGCGATGAATTGAGCCTCACGATCGTGTTCGTCACCCACAGCGTCTACGAGTCGGTCTACCTGTCGGACCGGATCCTCGTGATGTCGGCGAGGCCCGGCCGGGTGGTGGCGGAGCACCGGATCGGCGCACCCCGGCCGCGCGGCGAGGCGTTCCGCACGTCGGCCGACTACGGGCTGTTGTGCCGCGACGTGTCGCGCAGCCTGCGGGCCGCGATGGCGGCAGGCGAGCGATGAGCGGCCTGGCCGCAACACGCTGGCCAGGATGGCTCGCACCGATATCGGCAGCGGTCGGCCTGCTGCTTGCCTGGGAGGTTCTGGTGCGGGTCAACGACATCCCGCACTACCTGCTGCCGGCGCCATCGCTGATCCTGCGCACGCTGGTCGACGACTGGCCGACCTTGGCGCCGTCGCTGCTGTTCACGCTGAAGCTGACGTTCGCCGCGCTGGCGCTGGCGGTGGCCGGCGGCGTCGCGCTGGCGGTGCTGTTCGCGCTGTCGCCGCCGATCGAGCGGGCGTTCTACCCGTTCGCGGTGGTGCTGCAGGTGACGCCGATCATCGCGATCGCCCCGCTGATCCTGATCTACGTCGACAGCACCTTCGCCGCGCTGCTGATCTGCGCGTGGATCGTCGCGTTCTTTCCGATCCTGGCCAACACCGTGATCGGCCTGCGCAGCGCCGATGCCCATCTGCGGGAACTGTTCGTGCTGTACCGGGCCACGCCGTGGCAGCGGTTGCGGCTGCTGCTGGTGCCCAGCGCCCTGCCCTATTTCCTGGCCGGGCTGAAGATCGCCGGCGGCCTGTCGCTGATCGGCGCGGTGGCGGCCGAGTTCGTCGCCGGCTCCGCCGGCAAGGAAACCGGTCTGGCATCGCGCGTGCTGGAAGCGAGCTTCCGCAACGAGATCCCGCGGATGTTCGCCGCGCTGCTGCTGATCTCGCTGACCGGCATCGCGATCTTCATCGTCTTCGACCGGCTGTCGCGCCGCCTGCTGGGCCACTGGCACGACAGCGAAATCCGAACGGAGTCCGGCTGATGTTCCTGTTGAGACCGCTATTGCCCCTGCTGCCGATCCTGCTGGCCGCACTGCTGTCGGCGGTGCCGACCGCTCACGCCGTCGACAAAGCCGACGACAAAGCGGCCGCCAAGCCCCCCGACAAGATCCGCTTCGGCACCAACTGGAAAGCCCAGGGCGGCCACGGCGGCTTCTACCAGGCGCTGGCCGACGGCACCTATCGCCGTTACGGGCTCGACGTCGAGATCGTGCAGGGCGGCCCGCAGGTCAACAACCGGCCGCTGCTGTCGGCCGGCCGGCTCGACTTCCTGATGGCCGGCAACCTGCTGCATTCGTTCGACAACGTGAAGAACGGCATCCCGGTGGTCGCGGTGGCGGCCTTCTTCCAGCGCGATCCGCAGATCCTGATGGCGCACGACGGCGTCTATCCGACCTTCGCCGACCTGCGACGCGCACGCACGATCCTGATCGGCAAGGACGGACAGTTCAGCTTCTGGCAGTGGCTGAAGAGCGAGCACGGGATGCGCGACGAGCAGTTGCGGCCCTACACCTTCAACCTCGCGCAGTTTCTGCGCGACCGCGACGTGGTCCAGCAAGGCTATGCCAGCTCCGAACCGTACTCGGCGATCGCCGCCGGCGCGAAGCCGCGGGTGTTCCTGCTCGCCGACCACGGCTGGCAGACCTACAGCACGACCGTCGAGACCCGCGCGGAGCTGGTCCGCACGAAGCCGGAGCTGGTCCAGCGCTTCATCGACGCATCGATCATCGGCTGGTACAGCTTCCTGTACGGCGACCATGCACCCGCCCATGCGCTGATCATCGATTCCGGCGATGCGCTCGCCCGCGGCATCGGCGCGATCGACACGAACCGCGTGCGTGCGTTCCTCGAGCAGATGGTGAAGGCCGGGCTCTACAAACCAAACGAGGTCGATCCGGCGCGCGCGATCACCGACCGCTTCGTCAACAAAGGAGTCGGTCTGGACGTGCGCAAGGCGCTGGGCGTGAAGTGACCGGCCGCACCTTCATCGCCGCAACTTCATCGCCGCAACTTCATCGCCTCAACTTCAGCGCCTCCGCCGCCAGCGCCGTGATGCCGGCCCAGTCGCCGCGCGCCACCAGGTCCTTCGGCGTCATCCACGAACCGCCGACCGCCACCACGTTGGGCAGCGCCAGATAGGTCGCGGCATTGGCCGCGTCGACGCCGCCGGTCGGGCAGAACCGTGCCGACGGAAACGGCCCGGCCAGCGCCTTCAGCATGCCCGGCCCGCCGGCCTGGGCGGCCGGGAACAGCTTCATGAGGCCGACGCCGAGGTTCTGCGCCAGCATCACCTCCGACGGCGTCATCACCGCCGGAATGAACTCCAGCCCGAGCTTCGCCGCCTCCTCGACCACCCGCGGATCGAAGCCGGGCGCGAACGCGAAGCGCGCGCCCGCATCCTGCACCCGCTTGAGCTCCTCGACCCGGGTCACGGTGCCGGCGCCGACCAGCACGTCGGGCACCTGCCCCGCGATCGCCTCGATCGCCTGCACGCCCGCCGCGGTGCGCAGCGTGATCTCGAGGATCCGCACGCCGCCGGCCGCGCAGGCGCGCGCCAGCGGCACCGCGGCCGCCAGCTCGTCGAGCGCGATGACCGGAATCGTAGGCGCACAATCGGCACGGGACGCGAGATATTGCAGCACACTCATCGGTGAACTCCACGGAGATCGTCGGGAAACCGGCCCGGGGAGCATGCTCCCTGCATTAGTATGGCTGGCATGAAATCTGCTCGCAAACGAAGGAAAACCATCATGCGGACCGGACCGGCAATTTGCCCCGACGCCGTTAAAGCCGATACGTGACCAGCCGCGTCATCCCCGTTCAGCCGTTCGATCTGGTGGTGTTCGGCGCCACCGGCGACCTCGCGCACCGCAAGCTGCTGCCGGCGCTGTTCCATCGCGCGATCATCGGTCAGTTGCCCGATGACTACCGGATCATCGGCGTGGCCCGCAGCGCGATGCCGCGCGAGGCATTCGTCGAATCGGCCCGCAAGTCGATCCTCGACAAGGTGGCGCCGGCCGAGGCCGATGCGGCGGCGGTCGCCGCATTCCTCTCGCACCTCGACTACCTGCCGCTCGACGTGCAGGGCGATGGCGGCTGGAAGGCGCTGGCCGCGACGTTGCGGCCGCGCGCCGGTCGCACCCAGGTGTTCTATCTCGCCACCGCGCCGGAACTGTTCGGCCCGATCTGCGCCGGCGCCGGCCGCGCCGGGCTGGTGACGGCCGACACCCGCGTCGTCGTCGAGAAGCCGATCGGCAAGGACCTCGAATCGGCCCACCGCGTCAACGAAGACATCGGCGCGGTGTTCCACGAGGACCAGATCTACCGGATCGACCACTACCTCGGCAAGGAGTCGGTGCAGAACCTGATGGCGCTGCGCTTCGCCAACGCGCTGTTCGAACCGCTGTGGAACGCATCGCATGTCGATCATGTGCAGATCACGGTGGCCGAGACCCTGGGGGTCGAAGGTCGCGCCGGCTACTACGACACCGCCGGTGCCCTGCGCGACATGGTGCAGAACCACCTGCTGCAACTCCTGTGCCTGGTCGCGATGGAACCGCCAGTCTCGATCAATGCCGACGCGGTGCGCGACGAGAAACTGAAGGTGCTGAAGTCGCTGGTGCCGATCGGCGAAACCGAAGCCCGGCAGCACAGCGTGCGCGGGCAGTACCGGGCCGGCGCCAGCGCCGGCGGCGCGGTGCCGGGCTATCTGCAGGAGCTGGGCGCCGAGACCAGCGCGACCGAGACCTTCGTCGCGCTGAAGGCCGAGATCGCCAACTGGCGCTGGGCCGGCACGCCGTTCTACCTGCGCACCGGCAAGCGGCTGGCCGCCCGCCATTCGGAGATCGTCGTCGCATTCCGGGGCATCCCGCACTCGGTGTTCGGCGCCGGCGCCGGGCCGCTGCAGCCCAACCGGCTGGTGATCCGTCTGCAGCCCGACGAAGGCGTGAAGCTGTGGCTGATGATCAAGGACCCCGGCCCCGGCGGCATGCGGCTGTCGCACGTGCCGCTCGACATGAGCTTCGCCGAGGCGTTCCAGGTCCGCTATCCCGACGCCTATGAACGGCTGCTGCTGGACGTGGTGCGCGGCAACCAGACCCTGTTCATGCGGCGCGACGAGGTCGAGGCCGCCTGGCGCTGGATCGATCCGATCCAGCAGGCCTGGGCGCAGAGCAACGAAGGGCCGAGGCCGTACACCGCCGGCACTTGGGGCCCGTCGGCCTCGATCGCGCTGATCGAACGCGACGGGCGCACCTGGCACGACGACATCGATCGCGCGCCATGACAGACCGACCCGATGATCGTCGACCGATGAAAGCCCGCGTGAGATGAGCCGATGAACCTGATCCGTCACGCCGATCCTGCCGCGCTGGCCGATGCGCTGTCGGCACGAATCGCCGCGCGATTGCGTGATCGGCTGCAGCGTGACGGCCGTGCCGCGCTGGCGGTTTCGGGCGGCCGCACGCCGGCCGCGCTGCTGCGCAGCCTGTCGCGACAGCCGCTCGCCTGGTCGGCGGTCACCGTGACATTGGTTGACGAGCGCTGGGTCGACGAATCGTCGCCGCGCTCGAATGCGGCGATGGTGCGCGCGACGCTGCTGCAGGACGTCGCCTCCGCCGCCACCTTCATGCCGCTGCAGGCGGCCGGCCTGTCCCTCGAAGCGGGCCGCGACCGGGCCGAGGCGGCGCTGGCCGCGCTGCCGCGGCCGTTCGCCGCGGTGGTGCTGGGCATCGGCGACGACGGCCACACCGCGTCGTTCTTCCCGGGCGGCGACCGGCTGGCGCAGGCGCTCGATCCGCAAGGCACGCGGCGGGTCGAGACGATGCAGGCGCCGGGCGCCGGCGAGCCGCGGATCACCCTGACCCTGCCGGCGCTGCTGGACACCGATCTGCTGGCGATCCACATCGAGGGCGCCGGCAAGGAACGCGTGCTGGCCGCCGCCTGCGGCGACGGCCCGATCGCCGACATGCCGATCCGCGCGGTGCTGCGCCAGGCGCGCACTGCTTTCGAAATCCACTGGTGCCCGTGAACGGGCAGGAGCAGCCATCGTGAGCGAACCCTCTGTCACGCTGAACGCCCGCGTCGGCGAAGTCACCGAACGCATCCGCCAGCGCAGTCACGACGACCGCCAGCGGTATCTGGAACGGATCACCCGCGCGATCGAACGGGCGCCGCGCCGCAACCGCCTGGGCTGCGCGAACCTCGCGCATGGCTTTGCCGGCTGCCCCGACCCGGACAAGGCGGCGATGGTCGACGGCCACACGCCGAACCTGGGCATCGTCACCGCGTACAACGACATGCTGTCGGCGCATCAGCCGATGGAGACCTATCCGTCGCTGATCCGCGAGACGGCGCGCGCCGCCGGCGCGCTGGCGCAGGTGGCGGGGGGCGTGCCGGCGATGTGTGATGGCGTCACGCAGGGCGAGGCCGGCATGGAGCTGTCGCTGTTCTCGCGCGACGTGATCGCATTGGGCACCGCGGTTGCGCTGTCGCATCAGATGTTCGATGCCGCGGCCTACCTCGGCGTCTGCGCGCTCCTGTGGCTCGGGCAGGAGCGCCTCATCTTCCTGGGCGCCGCGCCCCTGCC
>DAISWF010000197.1:0-11392 GCA_036826495.1 Burkholderiaceae bacterium | reverse complement strand
AGGTGAGCCGCCCTTCCTTCTTCGACCCGCCGGTCAGATGATGCACGCCGCCCAGCGACAGGAACTGCGAGCCGTACTCGATCGTCGTCACATGGCCGACCGCCTCGCCCTGGTAGCGGACGGTGGCCTGCTCCGGGCCCAGATAGCGGTCGGTGTCGATCTTCACCTTGAAGCTGCAATAGCTGAAGATGCCTTCGGTGACCACGGTCACGACATCGACGTCGCGATGCCGGCTCGACACGATGAACGGCGCCGGCTTGTAGTCCGGATAGGTGGTGCCGCTGGCCACGCCGGACACGAACACCGGCGCATCGGCGAGGATCCGGCCGTCCCAGTCGGCATGGCCGGTGGCGACCAGCTCCACGCCTTCGCGCTTCATGAACACCACCGGCTCGGTGCGGGTCAGCACGCCGTCGACGTTGCCCCAGCGGTCGCAGGCGCCGAGCCGGCCCGGGCTGATCTGGCACAGCACCGGGCAGGCGTCGCACTGCACCTTCTCGGCGGCCATCCTGTCGGGAGGACGCGACTTGAACGCCGCCTGCGCCGGCTCGGCGCTCGCCGGTTCGGCCGGCTCGAACTGCTCGCCGACCACGCTGTTGCCGACGGAAGGGTTCATGCGTGGGTCGCTCCGTGACGGGATCCGGCCGCGCGGATCGCCGCGCGCAGCCGGTCGGGGGTGGCCGGCACGTGGGCCACCCGGACACCGGTGGCCGCATGGATCGCGTTGAGGATGGCCGGCGCGGTGGCCACCAGCGCCGGCTCGCCGACCCCCTTGGCGCCATAGGGGCCGAGCGGTTCGGGATCCTCGATGAGATGGACGGTGATCGGCGGAATGTCGCCGACGGTGGGGATCAGATAGTCGTGCAGGTTGTCGGTACGGCCGGCCCGATAGTCCTCCATCAGCGCCAGGCCCAGACCCTGCGCGATGCCGCCGTGGATCTGGCCCTCGACCAGGGTCGGATTGATCGCGCGGCCGACGTCGTGCGCGGCATGGATCGCCAGCACCCGCACGGTGCCCAGCTCCACGTCGACCTCGACCTCGGCGAACTGCGCGGCGAAGCCGTAGGTCGCATACGGCACGCCCTGCCCGTCGGCATCGAGCGGCACCGTCGGCGGATCGAAGTCGCCGCGGCCGATCGAGATGTGCCGGTCGTCGACGGCCGGCAGGCCGGCCAGCGGGCGGCGCACCTGCCGGTCGCCGGCGCGGCCCACCAGCTCGATGCCTTCGACCGCCACCGTGCCGTCGGCCGGCAGCTCCAGCAGCGCCAGCAGCCGGCGGCGCAGATCATCGCCGGCGCCCTTGGCGGCATTGCCGGATACGAAGGTCTGGCGCGACGCCGAGCTCTTGCCGGCGTCCAAGGTCAGCGCGGTGTCCGACACCACCTGCTCGATCGCAGCGACCGGCACGCCCAGCGCATCGGCGGCGATCTGCGGCATCACCGTGTAGGTGCCCTGGCCGATGTCGACCGCGCCGTTGTACAGCACGAAGCGGCCGTCGCGGGTCAGCCCGAGGGTCATCGCCGACGGATTGGCGATCACCGTGTTGCCGATGCCGTACCACATGCAGGCGACGCCGGCGCCGCGGCGCTTCGCGGAGCGCGGGTAGCGGGTGTGTGGGTCGCTGGTGCCTTCCGCTACCCCTGCACGCTCCGCTTCCACGTTGAACCGGTGGGCTTCATCGACGGCGCGCCGCCAGGCCGGCCGCAGCGCCGCCAGGCACTCGCGCAGTCCGACGCTGGCCGCCAGCAACTGCCCGCACGGCGTGCGATCGCCGGCCCGCAGCGCCTGCTCGAAGCGCAGCTCCAGCGGATCGAGCGCCAGCCGCGCGGCCAGCTCGTCGATCAGCCACTCGTTGATCAACGTCGACTGCGGCACGCCGAAGCCGCGGAACGCGCCGGCGATCGGGTTGTTGGTGTAGACCGCGCGGGTCAGCGCGCGCACGTTCGCGACCCGGTACGGGCCGCTCGCGTGGATCGGCACCCGGTTGGCCACCGTCGGCCCCCACGACGAATAGGCGCCGGTGTCGAAATCGCCGGCGAAGTCGTAGGCGAGCAGGCGCCCGTCGCGATCGGCGGCCAAGGTCGCCGTCAGCCGCGACGGGTGCCGCTTGGTAGTCGACACCATCGACTCGGGCCGGCTATAGACGATGCGTGCCGGCCGGCCGAACTTGCGCGCGGCCGCTACCAGCAGCGGCTGGATCGACAGATCGAGCTTGCCGCCGAAACCGCCGCCCACCGCCGATGGAATGATTCTCACCTGCGTCGGCATCAGGCCGAACATCGACGCGAGCTCGTCGCGGTCCATGTACGGCGTCTGCGTCGTCGCGAATACGGTGACCCCTGGCGGGGCGCCGCGGGGGCCGCCGGGCTCCTCGATATCACCGCGTCTGCCGGGCGCTTCACCGGCCCCGGTCCGGTCGGCGGCCGCGACGATCCTTCCGGCGTGCGCGGCATCCTCGCCATGCCAGATGGCGTAGCCGGCCTCCGGCTCGATGTACGCATGCTCGACGTGCGACGTGGTCATCGTCGCGCCCAGCCGCACGGCCGCGCCGGGGATCGCCGCATCGACGTCGCCGCGCACCACTCGGCCGCGGCACAGCACGTTGTCGGGCCAGCGCTCGTGCAGCGCCGGCGCGCCGTCGGCCAGCGCCGCGTCGGGACCCTCGAGCGCCGGCAGCGGCTGCCATTCGATCGGCAGCGCCGTTTCGTCGATCGCCGCCAACGTCGTCGCGTCGCCGGCCAGCACCAGCACCGCCTCGCCGAGCAGCCGGGCCCTGCCCTCGGCGATCGCCGGCTGGTCGCGCAGGTCGGGGAAGATCGCGAAGCGGTTGAACGGAATGTCCTCCGGCAGCACGACGCCGGCCAGCCCCGGATGCCGGGCGACGAAGCCGTCGAGGTCGCCGAAGCGGAACGTCGCGCTGGCATGCGGCGAGCGGATCACCCGCAGCCACAGCGCATCGGCCGGCGCGCGGTCGGCGCCGTAGCGCTCCGACCCGTCGACCTTGCCGAGGCCGTCCAGCCGCACCAGCCGCGCGCCGACCGCCTGCCCGGCCGCCGGTGCCAGATCCGCTGCCGCAGGACACGATGTCTTGACGACGGAAGGATCGACCGCGACCGCGCCTGGCATCTGCTCGACGGGCACGAAGTCACCCACTGCCTGACCGGCCGCCGGCCGGTTCGCTGCCGGAACGGCCCCCAGCCTCCGATCGCATGAGACACGATCAGGGGCATCCGTACCGGCCGCGGCGAGCACCGCCTCGACGATCTTCCGGTAGCCGGTACATCGGCACAGCACGCCGCCCAGTCCGTCGCAGACCTGCTGCTCGGTGGGCCGCGGCGTGCGCCGCAGCGTGTCGGCGGCCGCCATCAGCATGCCCGGCGTACAGATGCCGCACTGGGCGGCGCCGTGCTCGAGGAATGCCCGCTGCAGCCGCGACAGCGTGCCGTCCGCATCGGCCAGGCCCTCGACGGTGACCACCGACCGGCCGCCGCACTGGCCGACGGCGACCAGGCAGGCACAGACCTGCTCGCCGTCCAGCAGCACCGTGCAGGCGCCGCAGTCGCCGGCATGGCAGCCGATCTTGGTGCCGGTCAGCCCCAACTCGTCGCGCAGGCAATCCGACAGCCGGCGGGCCGGCGCGCCGTGCACCTGCACGTCGTGGCCGTTGACGATCAGCGTCGTGGCGGTATCGGTGGCGGGCAGGTCAGGCCGCAATTCGGGCCGCAGAAGGCGGCTGTCGGTGCTGTCGTTCATCGGCCCGCTCCCGTCCCGTCGGCCGCCTCGCGCAGCAGCCGCCCGATCGCCACCGCCGCCATCTCGCGCCGATAGGCGCCGGTTCCGCGCACGTCGTCGATCGGCGCCAGCGCCTGCAGTCCGTCGGCGGCGAGCCAGGCCGCGGCCCGATCGGCGAGCCGGGCGCGCGGCTGGCCCAGCAGCGCCTGCTCCAGGCCGGTCAGGCTGCGAGCGGTCGGCGCACAGGCGCCGACCGCGATGCCGCAGGCGGTCACCCGGTCGCCGTCATCGAAGTCCAGCAGCACCCCCACCATGACGATCGAGATGACCAGATAGCGGCGATGGCCGAGCTTCAGGAACCGCGACCAGGCCCGCGGCGACCGCTGCGGCACGTGGATCGCGGTCAGCAGCTCGCCGGGCGCGAGCGCGGTGCGGCGCACGCCGAGCACGAATCGCGACAGCGGCAGGCGCCGCACGCCATCGAGCCGGCTCAGCTCGACCTCGGCCTGCAGCGCCAGCAGCATCGCCGTGCCGTCGGCCGCCGGCGATGCGTTGCACAGGTTGCCGGCGACCGTGCCGCGGTTCTGCACCTGCACGCCGCCGACCTCGCGGGCGGCCTGCACGAGCCCGTGGAACAATGGCGGAAGTTCCGCCCGGACGATGTCGGACCAGGTGGTGGTCGCGCCGATCCGCCAGGCCGGCCCGCCGTCGGCCGGCCGCCCACTGTCGGCGGGCCCACCGTCGGTCGACGGCGCCGCCATGCCCTGCGACGGCGGCGCGATGCCGCGCAAGGCCGCGATGCCGGGGAGGTCGAGCACCGCCGGCGGCAGCGGCCGCCCGACGCGGGCGGCATAGAAGTCGGTGCCGCCCGCCAGCACCTGCCAGCCGCCGGAGGCCAGCACCGCCAGCGCCTGCCCCAGCTCGGCGGGCCGCTGCCAGTGAGCGCCGGCCGGCAGGCCGCCGCTCATCGCCGGCCCCGCTGGCGGCCACGGGGCAGGCCATGCGGTGGGCACTGCGGCAGACCCGGCGGCAGGTGGCGTATCATGGCCTTTATGAAGTGTCTACTTCATTGCGTTGAGTGCAAACTTAGCGCACGCTAGAATCGACGTCAATGCCGCCGTGTCCGGCCTTCTTTCTGCCTTCTTTCTGATCCGAGGCTTGTTCGAATGACCCACGTCGTGACCGAATCCTGCATCCGCTGCAAGTACACCGACTGCGTCGACGTGTGTCCGGTCGATTGCTTCCGCGAGGGACCGAACATGCTGGTCATCGATCCCGACGAATGCATCGACTGCGCGGTGTGCATTCCCGAGTGCCCGGTGGAGGCGATCCTGGCCGAGGAGGACGTGCCGTCCGACCAGCAGCACTTCACGCCGCTGAACGCCGAGCTGGCCAAGGTCTGGCCGAGCATCACGCGGACCAAGGAGCCGCTGCCCGAAGCGGAAGAATGGAAGGACCGCAAGGACAAGCTCGACCAGCTCGATCGAGGCTGACGCACCCTGCCCATCGGCGGCCCGCCCGTGAACCTCGCGTACTCGCTGGCCTTCACCGACCTCTACCGTCGGGAAGGCCTGCAGCGCATCGACGAGGCCTTTTTCGCCGAGCTCGGCGCCCGTGACGCGGCGCTGGCCGCCCGCCTCGCCGACGCCCGCACGGCCGCCGGCACCCCGTCGCAGCTCGCGCCGAAGGACGAAGCGAACCTGCTGATCGCGGTCGGCCCGCATCTGGACGCGTTCATCGGCAAGCTGTTCGACATCGCCGAGCCGCTGGCGGCGCTGAAGGCGCAGCACGACGAGCTCGATCCGCTCTATCGGGTCAAATGGAAGTTCGTCAAGCGCCAGGCGATGCTGAAGGTGACGCCCGAGGAGGTCGCCGACTTCGATGCCGACGGCGCCCGCGCACGGATCGAGCAATGGCTGGGCCAGCCGTTCGAGGAGCTGGCGTTCGCGCGGGCGGTCATCGCCTGGCAGGCGATCGATGCGGTCAAGGAACCGTCGCCCGAGAAGGCCGAGGCCGCCGCGCGGCTCGCGGTGGCGCTGCGCTACAGCGCCTGGGCGGTGCACACCGAGGCCGGCCAGGCGCTGCACGGCCACGGCATCCTGTTCCGCCAGCCCGGCCGCGTCGATCCATACGACCTGCTGCTGCATGACCGCTCCCATACGGAGCACCAGGTCACGACGTTCACGATCGCGCCCGGCCATCTGCGGCGCCGCGACGGCTTCGCGCTGACCGACCCCGGCACCGACCTGCGCGGCGCGCTGGACCAGGCCAACTACTGCATCTTCTGTCACAACCAGGGCAAGGATTCCTGTTCCAAAGGCCTGCGCGACAAGCCCGTCGACGGTCACGTGGTGTTCAAGCGCTCGGTGTTCGGCGTCAAGCTCGCCGGCTGCCCGCTCGAGGAACGCATCTCCGAGTTCCACACCTTGAAGTCGCAAGGCCATCCGGTGTCGGCGCTGGCGATGATCACCGTCGACAATCCGATGGTCGCCGCCACCGGCCACCGGATCTGCAACGACTGCATGAAGGCCTGCATCTACCAGAAGCAGACGCCGGTGGACATCCCGCAAGCCGAGACGCGCACGCTGAAGGACGTGCTCGAACTGCCCTGGGGGTTCGAGATCTATTCGCTGCTCACGCGCTGGAACCCGCTGAACCTGCGCCGGCCGCTGCCGAAGCCCGACAGCGGCTACCGCGTGATGGTGGTCGGCATGGGCCCGGCCGGCTTCACGCTCGCGCACCACCTGCTGAACGAAGGACACGGCGTGGTCGGCGTCGACGGCCTGAAGATCGAGCCGCTGGACGAAACGGTGAACGGCGTGCGGGCCGACGGCACGCGCGTGCCCTTCGAGCCGGTGCGCGACGTGCGCGCGCTGTACGAGCCGCTCGACGACCGGGTCATGGCGGGCTTCGGCGGCGTCGCCGAATACGGCATCACGGTGCGCTGGAACAAGAACTTCCTGAAGGTGGTGCGACTGCTGCTCGAGCGGCGCGACGAGTTCGCGATGTACGGCGGCGTGCGCTTCGGCGGCACGCTGAGCGTCGACGACGCGATGGCCCTGGGCTTCGATCACATCGCGCTGGCGATGGGCGCCGGCAAGCCGACCACGCTGGACATCCCCAATGGTCTGGCGCGCGGCGTACGCACCGCCAGCGACTTCCTGATGGCGCTGCAGCTCACCGGCGCGGCCAAGGGCGACTCGATCGCCAACATGCAGCTTCGGCTGCCGGTGGTGGTCATCGGCGGCGGGCTGACCGCGATCGACACCGCCACCGAGTCGCTCGCCTACTACGTGGTGCAGGTCGAGAAATTCCTCGCCCGCTACGAGGTGCTGGCCGCCGCCATCGGCGACGCGGCGGTGCGCGCAGCCTGGACCGCCGACGAACGCACGGTCGGCGACGAGTTCCTGGCCCATGGCCGCGCGATCCGCGCCGAACGCGAACAGGCGCGGCGCGAGGGCCGCGCACCGCATTTCGTGGAACTGCTCGATCAGTGGGGCGGCGTGCGCATCGCCTATCGCAAGCGGCTGATCGACAGTCCGTCGTACACGCTGAATCACGAAGAGGTCGAGAAGGCGCTGGAGGAAGGCATCCGCTTCGTCGAATGCCTGAACCCGGAACGCATCGACGTCGATGCCGGCGGCGCGGTCTCGTCGATCACGCTGAGCCGGCAGCTTCGCGCCGACGACGGCGGCTGGTCCACCGCCGAGGGCGCCGATGGCCGGGTCGTGTGGCCGGCCCGCACGGTGTTCATCGCCGCCGGCACGCAGCCCAACACCGTGCTGGCCCGCGAGGACGCGCTGCATTTCAGGCTGGACGGTCGCTACTTCCAGGCGATCGACGAGCATGGCGTGCCGGTCAAGCCCGAGTACTCGTCGAGCAAGCCCGACCAGCCGCAGGTGCTGCTGAGCAGGATCGCCGACGGCCGGATGCTGTCGTTCTTCGGCGACCTGCATCCGAGCTGGTTCGGCAACGTCGTCAAGGCGATGGGTTCGGCCCGCCAGGGCCATCCGCTGGTGTCGCGGGTGCTGGCCGGCCGGCCGATCGCGCGGGTCGTCGATGCCGGTGCGTTCCGCGCCGAGCTCGATCATCTGCTGCGCGCCCGCGTCGAGCGGGTCCAGCGGCTGACGCCGACGATCGTCGAGGTGGTGCTGCATGCGCCGCTGGCGGCGCGGCGTTTTCGCCCCGGCCAGTTCTACCGGCTGCAGAACTTCGAGACCCTGGCGCCGGCGGTGCGGGTCGGCGGCCACGACACGCGGCTGGCGATGGAGGGCCTGGCGCTGACCGGCGCCTGGGTCGACGCCGAACGCGGGCTGGTGTCGACCATCGTGCTGGAGATGGGCGGCTCGTCGGACCTGTGCGCCCGGCTCACGCCCGGCGAACCGGTGATCCTGATGGGCCCGACCGGCGCCCCCACCGAGATCGAGGCCGGCGAGACCGTCGTGCTGGTCGGCGGCGGGCTGGGCAATGCGGTGCTGTTCTCGATCGGCGCCGCGTTCCGGGCGGCCGGCTCTCGGGTGCTGTACGTCGCCGGCTACAAGAAGACGATCGACCGCTACAAGGTGCCGGAGATCGAGGCAGCGGCCGACCTCGTCGTGTGGTGCTGCGACGAATCGCCGGGCTTCGTGCCCGGCCGCCCGCAGGACCGGGCCTTCGTCGGCAACATCGTGCAGGCGATGCTGGCCTATGCGCGCGGCGAGCTGCATGCCGATGCCGGTGGCCCGCCGATTCCGCTGTCCGACGGCGACCGCCTGATCGCCATCGGCTCGGACCGGATGATGGCGGCGGTGGGCCGCGCCCGCCATCACGAGCTGGCGCCGTACATGAAGCCGGGCCATGCGGCGATCGGTTCGATCAACTCGCCGATGCAATGCATGATGAAGGAGATCTGCGCGCAGTGCCTGCAGCCGCAGATCGACCCCGCCACCGGGCGGGTGCGCTACGTGTTCTCGTGCTTCAACCAGGACCAGCCGCTCGACGAGGTCGATTTCGCCGCGCTGAACCAGCGGCTCGCGCAGAACGGCCTGCAGGAGAAGCTGACCGCGCGCTGGCTGGCGAGCGCCCTCGCCGCTCCTGCCGCGCAGGCAGCGCCGCGCTGAAAAACGGGCACAGCGGTTGCCGGTTGTCCACCGGACACCGGTTTCATCCGTTGAACCAGGGAATTCCCGAATGGCGGCCGACGCCCCCGGGTCGGCCGGCGGTGGCTTGTGGCTGCCGCGCCTCCGGTGCACCCGTCTGGCGCACCCAGACCGCCGGTCGCGCACCGAGGCGAGCCGCCATGTCGGAAATGAGGGAATTGTGCATTGCATCGAGGCAAAGCCGCCTCGATAATCGGAAAACCAGGGTCCCAGGCAGAAAATCGATGCTCTATCAGATCCGTGAAGGCCAGCGTGCGATCCTCAATCCGTTGTCGGATTGGGCCGAGGCGATGAGCAAGCTGTACGCGAACCCGTACAGCCTGATGTCCTATGTGCCGTTCTCGAACCGGATCGCCGCCGGCTTCGAGCTGATGCATCGCCTCGGGAAGGAGTACGAGAAACCCGCGTTCGGTCTGGGCACCACCACGGTCCAGGGCCAGCAGGTTTCGGTGGTCGAACGGATCGAGCTGTCCAAGCCGTTCTGCCGGCTGCTGAAGTTCGAGCGGCTGCTGCCCAATGCGCTCGCCGCCCGCGCCGCCGACCCGACGGTGCTGCTGGTCGCGCCGCTGTCGGGCCACCATGCGACGTTGCTGCGCGACACCGTGCGCGCGCTGCTGCCCGACCACAACGTCTACATCACCGACTGGGTCGATGCGCGGATGGTGCCGCTGGCCGAGGGCCCGTTCCATCTCGACGATTACGTCGCCTACTGCATCGAGTTCATTCGTCACCTCGGTCCGCAGGTGCACGTGATCTCGGTGTGCCAGCCGACGGTGCCGGTGCTGGCGGCGGTGTCGGTGATGGCGACCCTGAAGGATCCGAAGCTGCCGCTGACGATGACGATGATGGGCGGCCCGATCGACACCCGCAGCAGCCCGACGCAGGTGAACAACCTGGCGACCAACCACAGCTACGAGTGGTTCGAGCACAACGTGATCCACACGGTGCCGATGAAGTATCCGGGCGGCGGGCGCCGGGTGTATCCGGGCTTCCTGCAGCATGCCGGCTTCGTCGCGATGAATCCCGACCGGCACGTCAATTCGCATTGGGATTTCTATCTCGACCTGACCCGCGGCGACCTCGACGATGCCGAGGCACATCGCAAGTTCTACGACGAGTACAACGCGGTGCTGGATCTGCCGGCGCAGTACTACCTCGACACGATCCGCATCGTGTTCAAGGAGCATCAGCTTCCGCTGGGCAACTGGCACGTGCAGTTCGAAGGCCAGCGCATCAAGGTGCAGCCGGCCAACATCCGCAACGTGGCGCTGTTCACGATCGAGGGCGAGCTCGACGACATCTCCGGCTCGGGCCAGACCGAGGCGGCGCACGGCCTGTGCAGCAACATCCCGCGCGAGCATCAGCAGCACCTGACCGCGAAGGACTGCGGCCACTACGGGATCTTCAGCGGCCGGCGCTGGCGCGAGTACATCTACCCGCAGATCCGCGACTTCATTCGCGCCCACGAACAGCGGATCGGCCTGCGCCGCGTGAAGTGACGACCCGGGAGGGGCTGCTCCCCGGCGCGCCGGCGCCGCTTCGCCGGGTCGACGCGGCGGCGGTCGACGCCCTGCTGCCGCAGACGCAGTGCGGCAAATGCGGACACGACGGCTGCGCGCCGTATGCGCGCGCGATCGCCGACGGTGTCGCGAACATCAACCGCTGCCCGCCCGGCGGCGCGGCCGGCATCCGGCGGCTGGCGGCGCTGACCGGTCTGCCCGAGCTGCCGCTCGATCCCGACTGCGGCGTCGAGACTCCCCGCGCCGTCGCACGGATCGATCCGGCGCTGTGCATCGGCTGCACCTTGTGCATCCAGGCCTGCCCGGTCGACGCGATCATCGGCGCCGGCCGATGGCTGCATGCGGTGATCCCGGAGCTGTGCACCGGCTGTGATCTGTGCGTGGCGCCCTGCCCGGTCGACTGCATCACGATGGAGCCGCTCGATCCGCCGGCTCCGTGGACCGATGCCGATGCGGTGACCGCGCGCGAGCGCCATCGCCGGCGTGGTGAGCGGCTGGCTGAGCAGCGCGCACGGCGCGAGCAGACGCTGCGAGCCCGCGGCGGACTGCAGACCGGTCTCGTACCGTCGGCGCCGTCGTCCCGCGATGCGACACCCGCGCCCGATGCGATGCCGACATCCGCGCCCGATGCGGTGCCGGCGCCAGCCCCCGATGCGGTGCTGGTGCCCGCGCGCGACGATGGCGCCGTGCGACGTGCGCCCACCCACCTCGAGCACGAACGCCAACACCTTGTCGCGCGGCAGCATGGCCACTTCGCTCGGCCCCAGGTCGTGCGCCACCACCACGACGGGTTCGGTCAGGTTCGCGATCGGGCGGGCGCCGCGGCCCAGCAGGTGCCGCAGCACGCGCCGCTCCACGTCGAGGATGTCGTTGCGGCGCTCGCGCAGGTACTCGATGACGACGCTGCACGTTGAGCGCCTCGGCGCCGGCCCGGACCTCGTGCTGCTGCACGGCTGGGGCCTGCACGGCGGCGTGTGGCATTCGCTCGCGACGCGGCTCGCC
>DAISWF010000196.1:0-11479 GCA_036826495.1 Burkholderiaceae bacterium | reverse complement strand
GTCGGCGCGCGAATCGCGACAGCGTGCTGGCGGCGATCGGCGAAGTGCTGATGAGCGCGACGGCGGCGCAATGGGTGCGCCGGCTGGAACCGCTGGGCATCGTCGCCGCCGAGGTCGGCACCCTGGCGCAGGCGCTCGACAGCGATCTGGCGCGCTCGCGCAGTCTGATCGTCCCGCTGGGCGACGGCGAGTATCCGCTGCGCGCCGTCGGCAGTCCGCTGAAGTTCGATGGCTTCGAGCCCCGCTACGGCCTGCCGCCGCTGCTGGACGAACATCATGCGGAGCTGGGGCGCAAGGAGCCGGCGTGACGCGGGCACCGCTGGATCGCCGCGCGCTCGGGCGGGCGCTCACCGAGCTGGCCAACTCGCGCGTCACCGAGCTGATGCGGCGACCGCGCACGGCGGCCATCGCAACGGACGGAGCGGCGCCGGCGCGCCGTATCGGGCTCACCGGGGCACCCGGCGCCGGCAAGAGCACGCTGGCCGGCCACCTGGCGCTGCACCGCGCGGCGCGGCAGCGGATCGGCGTGCTGGCCATCGACCCCAGCAGCCCGAAATCGGGCGGCGCCATCCTGGGCGACCGCATCCGCATCGACGAACTGGCGGGCAGCATGGAGCTGTACATCCGCTCGATCGGCTCGCGGTCGACCTCCGACGGCTTGTCGGACAACCTGCCCGAGATGCTCGACCTGATGGACGCCTTCGGTTTCGACGAAGTGCTGCTCGAGACGGTGGGCGTGGGCCAGACCGAGTACGCCGCGCGCGTGCTGGTCGACACGCTGGTGCTGGTGCTGCTGCCCGAAAGCGGCGACACGGTGCAGGCGATGAAGGCCGGCATCATGGAGATGGCCGACCTCTTCGTCGTCAACAAGGCCGATCTGCCCGGCGCGCAGAAGATGGCCACCGACATCCGGCGCATCACGGCACTGGCGCGGCACGAACCCGATGCATGGCGACCGCCGGTTCTGCTCGTCTCGTCGTCGCAGCCGGGCTCGATCGCCGGCCTGTCCGACGTCATCGACCGGCATCAGGCATGGCTGGCGAGATTCGAACGGCGCCCGGCGCTGCTGCGCGAACGTGCGCGCTACCGGCTGCGCCGGCTCATCGAGCGGCGCGCTGCCGAGGTCGTGGCGGCCTTCGACGACCGGACGCTGCAGGCGCCCATCGAACGCCAGCTCGACCAGGCACTGCAGGAGATCGGCAGGTTCGGCTGAATCGTTCTTTCCGAGGAGGAGATTGACATGATCAGGCATCTGAAGAGATGGGCGGCGCTGCTTGCCGTCCCCGCCGTGACGGGTATCGGCCATGCGCAGGAGTTCCCCACGCGCCCGGTGAAGATCCTCGTTCCGCAGACCACCGGCGGCGCCTCCGACGCGCTGGCACGCATCATGGCTCAGAAGCTGAGCGAGAAATGGGGCCAGCCGGTCATCGTGGAGAACAAGCCGGGCGCCGGCGGCAACCTCGGCATGGAGGCGGTGGCCAACTCGCCTGCGGACGGATATACGCTGCTGATGAGCTACGTCGGCACGCATGCGATCAACGGCGCCTTGTACAAGAAGCTGCCGTTCGACCCCGAGAAGGACTTCTCGCCGGTGGCGACGCTGGCGACGCTGCCGTTCGTCATGGTGGCCAGGAACGGCGCGCCGTACAGGACCATCCCCGAGCTGGTGGCCGCGGCGAAGGCCGGGCGGCTGACCTTCGGCTCGGCAGGCAACGGCTCGGTCAACCATCTGGTGGGCGAGATGTTCAATACGGCCGCCGGCGTGAAGCTCGTGCACATCCCGTATCGCGGGGCCGCCCCGGCGATGCAGGATCTGCTGGGCGGGCAGATCGACCTGGTGTTCACCAGCCTGCCGTCGGTGGCGGGCTCGATCCGGCAGGGAACGCTGCAGCCGATGGCCGTCACCAGCCTGAAGCGCGCCGCTTCGTTCCCCGACATCCCGACCATCGACGAGTCGGGCTTCAGGGGGTTCGACGTGAATCCGTGGTTCGGTCTGTTCGCGCCGGCCAGGGTGCCTCAGCAGATCATCCACAAGATCAATGCCGACGTGAACGACATCCTCAGAACCAGGGACATCGCCGAGAACCGGTTCGCGGCGCAGGGTGCGGAGCCGTACGTCACCGATCCGGCGGAGTTCGCCCGGGTGCTGAAGGCCGACATCGTCAGATGGAGCCAGGTCGTGAAAGATTCGGGCGCCAACGTCGATTGACGGGCGCTGACCAGGTCCTGACATGCCCCTGGGAGGCCCCTGGGAGGCCCCTGGCCCCCCAGGCTCCGGGCACGTCCATCGCCTCACCTCCTCTCCGACATGACTGGCCGCCCCTTCCCTGCGCCAGCGTCGTTCGAACAGGAGCTGGAGCATGGACGATCCGGTCAACCTCGCACTGTCCAGGCGCGACCTGCTGATCGCCGGTGCAGCCTCGGCGGCAACTCTTGCCGCATCGGGTGAGACCGCGGCCGCGGCCGACGCGCATGCCGAGACCCGTCGGCGCACGGCGGTGCCCGCCGCCGGTGCATCGACGGCGACGGTGACACTGGAGGTCAACGGCCGGCGCCACACGTTGGAACTGGATACCCGCACGACGCTGCTGGACGCGCTGCGCGAGCATCTGCATCTGGGCGGCACCAAGAAGGGCTGCGATCACGGACAGTGCGGCGCCTGCACGGTGCTCGCCGACGGCCGGCGCATCAACGCCTGCCTGACCCTGGCGGTGATGCACGAAGGCTCGCAAATCACGACGATCGAAGGGCTGGGCACGCCGCAGCGGATGCATCCGCTGCAGACGGCATTCGTCCGGCACGACGGCTATCAGTGCGGCTACTGCACGCCCGGGCAGATCTGTTCGGCTGTCGGCACACTCGACGAGCTCCGTCGGGGCATCCCCAGTCATGCGACGGGCGATCTGGAGGCGCGACCGCTGCTGTCCGCCGACGAGCTGCGCGAGCGGATGAGCGGCAACCTGTGCCGCTGCGGTGCCTACTCGAACATCATCGATGCGATCATCGAGGTCGCCGAGGCCCGCCCATGAAGCCTTTCAGCTACGAACGGGCGCGCAGCCCCGCCGAGGCCGCGGCCGCGGTGTCCCGACATCCGGGCGCGAAGTTCATCGCCGGCGGCACCAATCTGCTGGACCTGATGAAGCTGCAGATCGAGACGCCGGCACACCTGGTCGATGTCAACGGCCTGGCGCTCGACCGGATCGATGCGACCGCCGACGGCGGACTGCGGATCGGCGCGCTGGTGCGCAACACCGATCTGGCCGCCGACCCGCGCGTGCGCCGCGACTATCCGGTCCTGTCGGGGGGGGTGGGGGGGGGCGGGGCGGGCCAGTGGCGCACCCGCGCGCCGACCGCCGGCAATCTGCTGCAGCGAACCCGCTGTCCGTACTTCTACGACACCGATCAGCCGTGCAACAAGCGGCGTCCCGGCAGCGGCTGCGGCGCGATCGGCGGCATCAGCCGGCAGCATGCAGTGATCGGCGTCAGCGACGCCTGCATCGCCGCGCATCCGAGCGACATGGCGGTCGCGCTGCGGGTGCTCGACGCAACGGTGCACACGGTGCGCGCCGACGGGCGCACGCGCGCGATTCCGCTCGCCGACTTCCATCGGCTGCCCGCCGACGCGCCGCACCTGGAATCGGCGCTCGAACGTGACGAGCTGATCACCGCCGTCACGTTGCCGCCCCCGGTAGGCGGCACGCAGCTCTATCGCAAGGTGCGCGACCGCGCGTCCTATGCATTCGCGCTGGTCTCGGTGGCGGCGATCGTGCAGCGTGACGGCTCGGGGCGGGTGGCGCTGGGCGGCGTCGCGCCGCGGCCCTGGCGCATCGAGGCCGCCGAGGCGGAGCTGCCGCGCGGCGCCCGCGCGGTCGCCGGGCGGCTGCTGGCCGATGCCCGGCCGACCCCCGACAACGCCTTCAAGCTGCCGCTGGTCGAGCGCACGCTCGCCGCGACGCTGTCGCAGGCGAAGGCAGCAACGAAGGCAAGAACCTGACGCACCGGAAGAGCCGACCGATGAAATTCGACACCCCCGCCGGCCCCAACCCGATCGATCGGCTAGCCGTCGTCGGCCGACCCACCGACCGGATCGATGGCCCGCTGAAGACGACCGGCACCGCCCGTTATGCCTACGAGCAGTACGAGGCGGCGCCCGATCCGGCCTACGGCTGGGTGGTGCCCGCCGGCATCGCCAAGGGCCGCATCGCGTCGCTGGACGTGCGGGCCGCGCGCACCGCGCCCGGCGTGCTGGCGGTCGTCACCGCCCGCGATGCCGGCCGCTTCGGCAAGCTCGGCAAGGGCAAACGCAACACCGCGAAGCTGCTCGGCGGGCCCGACATCGATCACTATCACCAGGCGATCGCGCTGGTGGTCGCCCACTCGTTCGAGCAGGCGCGCGCCGCGGCCGCGCTGATCCGCGTCCGCTACGAGCGATCGCCGGGCCGCTTCGATCTGGCCGCGGCGAAGGACTCGGCACCGCTGGCCGGTACCTCGGAAGCCGGTGGCGGCGACGAGACCCGAGCCGGCGACTTCGCCGGCGCGTTCTCCTCCGCACCGGTGCAGCTCGATGCGACCTACACGACGCCGGACCAGGCGCACGCAATGATGGAGCCGCACGCGTCGATCGCCGCCTGGCAGGGCAAGCGGCTGACCGTCTGGACGTCGAACCAGATGATCGACTGGGGCGCCGCCGATCTCGCGACGACACTGGGCATTCCGAAGGACAACGTGCGGCTGATATCGCCGTTCATAGGCGGCGGCTTCGGCGGCAAGCTGTTCGTGCGCGCCGACGCGCTGCTCGCGGCACTGGGCGCGCACACGGTCGGGCGGCCGGTCAAGGTGGCGCTGCCGCGGCCGACGATGTTCAACAACACCACGCACCGGCCGGCGACGATCCAGCGGATACGGATCGGTGCGCAGCCCGACGGACGGATCATCGCGATCGGCCACGAAGGCTGGTCGGGCGATCTGCCCGGCGGCGGCCCCGAGACGGCGGTCAATCAGACGCGGCTGCTGTATGCCGGCGCCCATCGGCTGGCGGCGAACCGGCTCGCCGAGCTGGACCTGCCCGAGGGCAATGCGATGCGTGCGCCCGGCGAAGGCTCCGGCATGATGGCGCTGGAGATCGCGATCGACGAGATGGCCGAGCGGCTGGGCATCGACCCGGTGGAGTTCCGCATCCGCAACGATACCCAGGTCGATCCCGAGAAGCCGGGGCGGCCGTTCTCGCAGCGCCGGCTGGTCGAGTGCCTGCGTACCGGCGCGGAGCGTTTCGGATGGAGCCGGCGCGCGAGCCGTCCGGGCGAGGTCCGTGATGGCGGCTGGCTGATCGGCATGGGCGTGGCCGCGGCGTTCCGCAACAACCTGCCGGCGAAATCCGCGGCCCGCGTGCGGCTCGACCGCCACGGCATCGTGACGGTCGAGACCGACATGACCGACATCGGCACCGGCAGCTACACGATCATCGCGCAGACCGCCGCCGAGATGATGGGCGTGTCGCTCGACAAGGTCGTCGTGCGGCTCGGCGATTCGACGTTCCCGGTGTCCTGCGGATCGGGCGGCCAGTGGGGCGGCAACAATTCGACCGCCGGCGTCTATGCCGCCTGCATGAAGCTGCGTGAGGCGGTCACCGGCCGGCTGGGGCTCGGTTCACGCGACGACGCGGTGTTCGCCGACGGCATGGTCCGCATCGACGATCATGCGGTGCCGCTGGCCGAAGCGGCCGGCGCGAAAGGCCTGGTCGCCGAAGACCACATCGAGCACGGCGACCTCGCCAAGCGTTATCAGCAGTCGACGTTCGGCGCGCACTTCGTCGAGGTCGGCGTCGACGCCGCGACCGGCGAGACGCGGGTGCGCCGCATGCTGGCGGTGTGCGCCGCCGGCCGCATCCTGAATCCGAAGTCGGCCCGCAGCCAGGTGATCGGCGCGATGACGATGGGCGTGGGCGCCGCGCTGATGGAAGAGCTGACGCTCGATCGCCGTCAGGGCTTCTTCGTCAATCACGACCTGGCCGGCTACGAGGTGCCGGTGCATGCCGACATCCCGCACCAGGACGTCGTGTTCCTCGACGAGGTCGACCCGATGTCATCGCCGATGAAGGCCAAGGGCGTCGGCGAGCTCGGCCTGTGCGGCGTCGGCGCCGCGGTGGCCAACGCGATCCACAATGCCACCGGCGTGCGCGTGCGCGAGTATCCGATCCGGCTGGACCGGTTGATCGAAGGATTGCCGCAGGTCGTATAGAGGCGGCGGCAGCCACGGGTCGGTGCCCCTCGCGCGCGGCCTCAGCTCTCCGGCAGCGTGTCGCGCATCGCGCCGGCCAGCGCCGTATGCCCCCGCTGCTGAAGCGCAGCGACCGCCCCCTGGCGATCGCGCAGCTCCTTGTTCTGGCTGAGCTTGGACTTGCCGACCAGCCGCACGATCTCGATCTCGATGCCGACGATGTTCTTCAGCATCATATCGATGTAGTCGGGCGCCGAGTCGCCCATCTTCCACGGCCGTTCCTCGCCCGCCTCGTGGGTTCGTGTCAGCCGCGCCACGACGCCGCGGACGAAACGCTCGTCGTCGCGGACCGTCAGCAGACCATGGGCGTGCACCACCTGGTAGTTCCAGGTCGGCACCTGCCGGTGGGTCTCGTGCTTGCTGGGATACCAGTTCGGCGAGATGTAGCCTTCGGCCACGCTGCGGAAGATCGCCAGCACCGACGAGCCGCTTGGCACCTCGCGCCACAGCGCATTGGCACGGGCGACATGGCCGATCAGCGTGCCGTGAGGGCCCCGGGCGGGATCGAACTCGAGCGGCAGATGATTGGCGTCCAGCCCGTCGGGGCCGCTCGTGACCAGCGCCGCCAGCGGGTTCTCGCGGATGATGCGGTGCAGCTCCGGAACCCGGTTCTCGGCGAAATGATCGGGGACGTACATGGCTTTCCGGCATGCACGAAGGCATGCTGTCGCGGCTGAAACCGCCAGTATGCCGCCTCGCCGCGTCGGCCGCCGCGGACCCGCCTCAAGGTCATGTTGCCGGGCAGGTTGCCCGTCCCTGCCGCCCCGGCGGGCGCGACAATGACTGATGCACGACGATGGCATCGCCGGAAAGGACCCGCGCATGACAGGCAGACACATCCTGAAGGACGAAGCGATCTACCGCTACGTGCTCGAGCATTCGGTGCGCGAGCACCCGGAACTGGCGGCGCTGCGCTCCGCCACGCACGGGTTGCCCGGCGCCGGCATGCAGATCTCGCCCGAGCAGGGGCAGCTCATGGCGATGCTGGTGAGGCTGACCGGCGCCCGCCGGGCCATCGAGATCGGCGTGTTCACCGGCTACAGCGCGCTGGCCGGCGCGCTGGCGCTGCCCGATGACGGCCGCCTGATCGCCTGCGACATCGACGCCCGGAATCCACGGGTCGGCCAGCCGTTCTGGCAGCGCGCCGGCGTCGCGGCGAAGATCGATCTGCGCATCGCACCCGCCGCGCAGACGCTGCAGGCCCTGCTCGACGCCGGCGAGGTCGGCAGCCACGATTTCGTGTTCATCGACGCGGACAAGGAAGGCTACGACCATTACTACGAGCTCGCGCTGAAGCTGTTGCGCCCCGGCGGCCTGGCGGTGATCGACAACACCTTGTGGGGCGGCGCCGTCGCGCGGCCGTCCGACGATGTCGACACCCGGGCACTGCAGGCGCTCAATGACAAGCTGCACGGAGACCTGCGCATCGATCAGGTGCTGCTGCCGTTCAGCGACGGTGTCACGCTGGTGCGCAAACGCTGAATGCCCGCCCACCCGCAAGCCTGCACACCTGCGCACCTGACAGACGCTGAACGCCCGCCCAACTGACCGTCCACCGCCCATTCGAATGCCTACCCGCAGCGCCGGCCTGTTGCCGTTTCGCAGGACACCCGATCTCGAGGTGCTGCTGGCCCATCCCGGCGGGCCGTTCTGGGCGAAGAAGGAAGCCGGCGCATGGTCGATCGTCAAGGGCGAGCACCCGGAAGACGAGCCGCCGCTCACCGCCGCGCAGCGCGAGTTCCACGAAGAAACCGGCTGGATCGCCACCGGCCCGTTCCTCGAGCTCGGCGAGATCCGCCAGCGCAGCGGCAAGCGCGTCACCGCCTGGGCGGTCGAGTTCGCGTGCGATCCGGCCACGCTGGTCAGCAACCGTTTCACGATCGAATGGCCGCCCCGCTCCGGCCGCCAGCAATCGTTCCCCGAGATCGATCGTGTGCGCTGGTGCGACCCCGACGAGGCGCGCCGGCTGATCCACCCGGACCAGGCGGCGCTCATCGAGCGGCTGCAGGTGCTGCTGACCGCTTCCGGATCGTCAACCGCCGACGCCGATCGGTCGTGAGTCCGTCTCCAGCGTGGACTTCACCGCCTGCAGCCCTGCCAGGACCATCGATTCGATGGCGGGCGCCATCGAGTCAGGCAGCAGATCGACCGTCCAGACGAGACGGCAAGCGCCCGGACCGACCGGCGTGATCTGAGCCGATGCGTTGTGGTGAGCCAGCCGTTCGCTGACCGCCGACCAGGAAAGCCGATGGGCTTCTTCGCTGATGGCGATGATGCGCTCGGCAGCCGAGACGCCATTGGCGAACTTCAGTTGCCGGACCTTGCCGTCGAACTCGCAATCGGTGACGAAGCCGCGCACGAGCCGCCTGTGCAGATTGCCGACGTCGCGCAGCGCGTCCCATGCGGCGCTCGCTGGCACGTCGATGTCGATCTCTCGCTGGAAGTACGCCATCGAACACTCCCGGTGGTTGCAGCGAGCGCATTGTGGCGGCCATGCCGGCCGCCGGCTGGCACTTTTCGGACATGGTCAACCGGGCGACGTTCGCCTTTCACAGTCGATGCGCCCGAACTGCGATGACCGAGCGCGCAGCGCCCTCACCGGGCCTTGGCTGCGCGTGGCTTCTTCGGCTTCGGCGGCGGCATCAATGCGGCGGTCTGGACGATGAGACGGCGGATCGCCTCGGAGTCGTCGAGCAGCTCGTCGGCAACGAAGTAGTTCTTGGCCCCCGGATAGGGCGGCCGCTGCGGCAGGTCGGGCGCAAGCTCCAGAGCCGCCTTGGACGGCTTGACGAACAGACTGTTGTCGCACGCGAAGGCGACGACCCGTCCATCCAGGTACAGCGCATATTCGCCGAACATCTTCCGGTGGGTCAGGCGGTCCCTGAGACCGATCTGATCGGACACGTATTCGATGAAGTCGGATGTGGTGCTCACCTGTCTGCTCCGAACTGCGGCCGCGCCCCGCTCATCGCGAAGCCGCACCGGCCGGGGGCCGGTTCTTCCGATACGAGTTCTTCAGCGCGATCTTTCCGCCGCGGAACGTGAAGAGATCGCAGCCGTGCACCTCCACGCGCGCACCATCCGTTCGGGTTCCGGTGAAGGTCCACTCCGAGACGCCCCGATCGCCGACGACGAAGTGACGCGCGCCGCCCCAATGCGCATCGGGGAAAGCGGCGAACACCTCCATGTAGCCGGCCCTCACCGCATCGCGGCCGGCGTAGCGGGTGCCGCTGACATCCGGCCCCGCCGACGCCTCGAAGACGCAGTCGTCGGACATGAACGACATCAGCGCATCGATGTCATGGCGGTTCCAGGCATCGGCGAAAGCCTGCAACATGTCCACGGAGACCTGGGAATCGATGTCGGGCATGGTTGCCTCCTCTTCGAGGTTGTCGAACAGCGTGCCGGCAGCCTACGCAGACGCGCACTTCCTGACCGTCTCCCAGGTTCTCGTCGTCACGTCGGTGCCGAACGCCCTTTCGATGAGCTTCATGAACACAGGCCCGTCATCACCGGAGATGTACGCGGTGAAGACCTCTGCGCCGTGCTGGCATACCACTGTCGCGAAGCCCTCGGTCAACGGCAGCGGCACCTTGGGCGGGCGAACCTTGCGAAGGAAGCTGACGACCCGTTTGGCCCGCGGCGGGAAGGCGAACGGCTCGAATGGATCGGTCGTCAGCAGCGCCTGCAACTCCGCCGACGGACGCACGATCGTGTAGAAGGTTCGGCCCAGGTCCTCGAGCATTGCAGCCTCGATCCGATGCTCAAGCTCCGAAGTCGAGGTCGAGGCCGAATCGAATACGACGTTGCCGCTGGACAGGATGGTCTTCACCTGATCGAAGCCCGCCGCCTCGAAGCAACGCTTCAGCTCGGACATCTTGGCATTGAGAGGACTGACACCTCTGAGGAATGCGACGAATCGAGGCATGGCGGTTTACCACGGTCACGACGGGGTCGCCAGCTTGAGCCCGACGATGCCCGCGACGATCAATGCAACGCTGATGAGCCGGGCCGCATTCGCCGGCTCGCCGAGCAGCACGATGCCGGCAATCACCGTTCCGACCGCTCCGACCCCCACCCAGACGCCGTACGCGGTGCCGACGGGAAGCGACTTCATCGCGATGCCCAGCAGCCAAAGACTGACGATCATCGCCAGCACGGTGCCGACGGTGGGCCACAACCGTGAGAACCCTTCCGTGTACTTCAGGCCGATCGCCCAGCCCACCTCGAACAACCCGGCAACGACCAGAATGACCCAAGCCATATGCATTCCTTCACAAGCGGCAGGGTCGTCCCCGATGAATGTTGGAGCGGTGAGGTCGTCCTCACTTCCTTTGGCGCACCTACGGTCGCAGGCCGCATTGTAACGGGTCGCTCTAGGGAACGGTGGTGGTGCTCCCCATCGTGCGCGCCAGGGCCGAAACGGGGATCAGACCTCGCCGTGATGGCAAACGGCTTCGACCTTGTTGCCTTCAGGATCGAGCAGAAAGGCCGCGTAGTACTCGGGATGGTACGAGCGCAACCCGGGGAGGCCGTCGCTCTTGCCGCCCGCCGCAACGCCGGCGGCGTGAAACGCCTGGACCTGGTGGGCGGATTGCGCTCGAAAGCACCAATGGCGTCGCGGGTCCGGTATGGCGTGCTCCGATTGGAAGATGCTGATGTAGGTATGCCGATCATCCTGCGGGCGATTCCGCTCGCCGAAGCCGATGGCGTCTTCCCGCTCGTACGCCACGACCGCGCCCAGCGCGGACATCACCGCCTTGTAGAACGGCTTGGCTCCATGCAGATCCCGCACGGTGATGGAAACGTGGTCGATGAGTTGCATTGGGTACGGCCCCTTCGGGATTGACCGGCGTTCGGCGTGGATGCGGAAACGAAGCGATCGATGGATCGGCAATGACTTGCGACGCGGATGATGATGAATCAGGCCGGCGGGCAGGCCAAGGGGTGGGCGATGGGCAAGCGCGGCGCGGCGGGGTTGGTATCGGGCAATGGGGCATCCGGTAACCGGTGGATCGACCCGCACACGAACGCCAACGCCAACGCCAACGCCAATGCCAACGCCAACGCTGACAGGTGACAGGTGACAGGAGCCGCGTCGGGTCACGAATCGAACCGGCGCGAGCTGTGCGGTGCGAAACACGCCGTAAGCCCGATGAAGGCACGCGCAGGTTCGTACCCGAAATTCGTTGTCTCGCGAGGG
>DAISWF010000195.1:0-11529 GCA_036826495.1 Burkholderiaceae bacterium | reverse complement strand
CGTGGCCTGCGCGTCGGAGCCGGCTGCTGCGGCAGCCGCAGCGCCCGCCGCGTCGGCCGTCGCCGCGTCGTCGCGCAGCGGCGCCAGCAGCGGTCCGCGCGGCGGCGCCGGCGGCGTCCAGCCCTCCGGCTTGAACGTCGGCTTGCGCACGTTCGCCGGACAGGTGAACCGCTCCTCGGCGATGCTGCCGTCGCCGCGCCGCGCCATCAGCTTGTACGGCTGATTGGCGCGCAGGTGGAACGTGATGCCGTAGTCGAGATCCAGCAGCGTGTCGCTGCCCTCGTTGCGCGGCGACAGCGGCCGGAACCAGTAGGCCGACGTGGTCCACGGCGCATCCGGATGGCGCGGATCGAGATACTTCTCGGCGCCGAGGAACTGGATGATCGCGATCTCGAGCAGGGCCGGATCGCCGAGCGCCACGCCGCGCACCCGCAACGTCGCGCTGCCGGCGGGCGTGCCGGGCGGCTGGATGAGCTGGGTAGGCATCGCGTCACACCTTGAAGGCCGCGGCCGCGTCGATGTCGGTCAGCAGCCGGCCGAGCCGGCGGTTCTGATCATCGGTGATCTCGCGTCCGCCCGAGAAGCTGGCGTTGTCCACACCCGCCTGCCGCAGCGCCACGCCCCAGTCGATGAAGTAGTCGTTCTCCATCGGCCGTCGCCGTTCGCCGAGACCGGCCGGGCCGACGCCAGCTCCCTGGACGCCTTCGACCGGCTCGGGCCACTGGAACACCGCGCGCTGGCGGGCCTTCGGCGGTTCGGGAAAGCCCGGGCGCTGGTCGGGCGGCTGATCGGCGAAGCCGAGGAACGCGACGTAGTCGTTGATCAGGTTCGCAGCGATCGTCGCCGCCCGGTCGGCGACCTCGTCCCAGCGCACATTGGCCGCCTGCACCTGGCGGCGGGTCGCCGCCGCGACGCGGTCGGTCAACTGTTCGCGGTGGGCGCCGACCACCAGCTCGTCGACCATGTCGCCCACCAGCCGCGCATCGAGACCCAGCACGGCCAGCGTCTCATGGTCGAACGCCAGCCCGCGGACCCGCTCGGTCCACAGGTTGGTTACCTGCGTCGCGAACAGGTCGGAACGGTCGCGCTGCACATGCGTCGACCAGCGGGCGGCGCCGCCGGTGCTGGCAGCGCCGCCCGCGCCGTGTGCGCCGGCAGTGCCAACCACGCTGGCAGTGCCGCCCACGCCACCCGTGCCACCCGCGCCGGCGGCCTCGGGCGCATCGCCGGCATCGGCCCAGGGGTCATCCCACGGGTCCTCGCCGTCTGTGCCGCCTTCATCGGCGGTCGCCGGAGCCGGCAGCGGTTCCAGCTTCAATGCCGCGACGTTCAGGAACGCCTCGCGCACGTCGATCTCCGGAATCGTCAGCAGCGACACGAGCTGCACGAAGTTCACGAAGCCGCGCGGCCGCGCGGCGTTGAACAGCCGCCGGCGGATGCCCAGCAGCGCATCCTCCTTCTCCTTGCGCGATTGATCGTCGTCGGCCCGATAGAAGCGGCGCAGCCGGTCGCCGAGCGCGCGCGCCTGATCGGTCAGACGGCCCTCGATCTGACGGGCCTTCAGCTCCGGCGCGAGCACCGATTCCAGCCGCGCGACCAGGAACGACACGCCGCCGTCGTTCGGCATGAACGCGGCCTGCCAGACGCCGGGCGGATCGTCGAAGTGCTTGCGGCAGATGTCCGACTGCTCGAATGCCTGCCGGTACTGCGTGAGCTTGTCGGCGACCGACGGGTCCGGCCCTTCCTCGATCCGCTGCTCGCTGCCGTCGGGCATCGTGCGGATCTCGGCGTACTTCATGATGTGCGTCTGCTTCATGCCGGGATTGCGCAGGAACACGGTGTTGCGGAACGGCTTGCCGTCCCAGTTCTGCGTCCATTCGTCGCGGCCGTACAGCTTCAGGAACGAGGCATCGAGCCGGCGGTCGAACTTGGTCTTGCGCGATTCGCTGGTGTCGCCTTCCTTCTCGATGAAGTCCATGTCGAACTTGGTCAGCACCAGGAACAGCGCACACTGGATCCGCGCGCGCTGCTCGGGCGTGGCGCCGTGGGTCTGGTCGACCCAGCCGCGCACCATCGCCGCCAGGTCCTTGACCTCCTGGTTCGACGGCGGCATGCACAGCAGCATGCTGGTCAGCTCGCGCTCCTCGGTGTAGCGCTGGAACAGGTAGGCGATCTTGCCCCGCAGCAGCATCGTGCGCACCCGGTCCTCGCGTTCGTCCTTCTCGGCCGGCAGATCGACCTGCTTCTCGCGCGAACGGGCGCCGGGAAAGTCGAGCAGGTCGGTGTGCTCGAAGAAGCGCCACGGCCGGTCGGTCATCACCACCTTCACCTCGGCGATCAACGCGGTCAGCACCGCGCGCGGCACCTGTACTTCGCGCGGTGCGGCGGCCGGCGTGCTCGCCGCGGCAGGCCGTGCGGCTGCAGTGCCCGCAGCACCCGCGGTCGGCCCGCCGAACACCGGCACGACGGCGATGCGGTCGGCCGCATCCTCGGGCTTGCCGAGCCGGCTCAGCGTCTCCACGTCGATGATGCTGGCCTCGCGCGGCACCAGCGCGGCGATCGCCGCGCGCGCCTCCGGCGCGAAGCCCAGCGACTCGGCGGCGCCGGCCAGCAGCAGGAACATCCGCGTGAAGTCCTCGAGATCGCCCCACAGCAGGCCGTACAGCTTCGCGCGCGCCGCCAGCGGCAGCCGGTGCCCGAAGCGCGCCAGCGCCTCCCAGTAGCCGGCGCGGTGGAAGCGCTCGACACCGGTCGGGAAGTACGCGCGGAAGTACTCGCCGATGTCGAACATCACGATCTCGTCCAGATGCGGCGCCGACGCCGGCAGCGCCTGCGGCTCCAGCGCCGCGATCGCCGCGCGGATCACGTCCTCCTCGGGCGGCATCACGCGGCGCAGGTTCGGATCGAAGTCGGAATAGAAGCTGTTGCCGAGGATCTTCACCAGATCGGTCTCGCCGAGCAGCCGCAGCTCCACCGGATGGGCGGTGTCGCGGGTGCCGGGCTCGACGGTGAAGCGGGTCACCAGGCCGGTCGATTCGCGGTCGCCGGCCGGATTGATCTCGGAGATGAAGTTCTTCAGGTCGCCGGCGAAATCGGCCATCAGCGTCTTGCCGGGCGTGCGGGCCAGCACCGACACCAGGTACGACTTGCCGGCCTGGCTGGGGCCGAACACGCCGACGCAGTTGCGCCGCGAGGCCGACGCGGCCAGCTTGCGCGACAGGTTCTCGGCGCGCCGCGTCGATTCGATCAGCGACTGCTCCTCGGCGGCGATCGTCTTCGCGTTCTGCGCGACCTCGGCGATCCAGCCGCGCGCGCCGGCGCTGCCGGCGGCCAGTCCCGAGGCGCAGTCGCGCAGTCGTTGTTGTCCCGGATCGGTCATCACGGTCACCTGTGGTCGTCGTTTGCTGCGGTCATCGTTCGCGGGTGCGTCGTCGTCTGCTGTGTCATCGTTCGAGTGTTCATCGTTCGAACAGCACGCCGGTGTCGAGCCAGTAGCCCTGCTGCTGGCCGACGGTCTGCAGCCGCAGCCGCAGCCGGTCGTTCGGCACGCGGCGGCCGTCGCGATCCTCGATGCGGTCGATCGCGAAGCCGTCGGGCGGCGCGTTGCGCACCGGCGAACGCTGCAGCCGCAGCGCCACCGACAGCGGCGTGCGCGAGCTCAGCTCGCGCGCGGCATCCGGCGTCGAATAATCGATGCTGTAGAGCCGCGATGCCGGCCACCAGTCGACCGGGAGCTGGCGAAAGCCCAGCGCCATCGGCCCGCGGAACTCGAACGGCCGGTCCTTCAGCGGATAGTCCGCATCGTCGAGATCGAGGTCGTCGAAGAACTCGTCGGCCTTCAGCAGCCGGCTGTTGAGGTCGAGCTTGCCGAAGTAGCGGGCCGTCGATTTCGGCTCGAGCCGGTCGGAGCGGAAATTGAAGTTGTGCAGCCGGCCGTCGCCCAGCAGGCAGATCAGCGCGCCGACCGCCGCGGTGGTCTTAGGATCGCCGACGGTGCCGCGGAAGTCGCGGAACGGATACCACTGGCCGACGCGGAACTGGTGCAGCGACACGATGCGGTGCGGCGGCAGCGGGCACGACTCGAGCAGGATCGCGCGCACCGCCGGCAGCCGCGACGTGCGTCCCGACAGGATCAGCAGGTCGCAGCGATGGCGGTTCACCATCTCGGCCAGCGCCTGCAGCATCTCCAGGAACACGCTGCGCACCGTGCGGTCGATGTCGACCGGGTCGATCGTCATCGTCAGCGCGCGCAGATCGAACGGCCGGCGCGCGAGCTTCTCGATCTCGCTGTTGAAGTACTGCACCAGCGCATCGGTCGGCCGGCTGTCGGCATCGAAGAACTCGTCGAAGCGCCGCGTGCCGGCCGGCGTCGGCCGCAGCGGGTCATGGGCTTCGTACTCCTGCAGCATCGCCAGGCCGATCGGCGCGGCGATCTGCGCGGCGAACTGCTGCCGGCGCACCTGCTGGATCGCCGTCATGTTGCCGCGGTCGCCGCCCAGCAACTGCGTCAGCACGAAGTCGGCGCCGTCGCCCAGGCCCGACTGGCGCAGCGACTGGCGGATCACCTCGATCACGTGCTCGCGGACCACGCGCAGCAGCGCATCGTCGCCGGCCAGGCTGAAGCCCTCGCGGAACACCTGCTCGGGCAGCAACGTCACGTTGGCGCCGCGCCCCTCGACCGACAGCGACGTGATCACCAGGTCGGTGGTGCCGCCGCCCAGATCGATCGTGCCCAGCCGCAAGGTCTCGCGCGTCGCCGGGTCCTGCCGGTTGGCCGGATGACGCAGGTTGTCGAAGAACGTGCGCGCATCGCCCGAGTAGTTCTGCGCGATCTGCGTGTACAGATACACCGCCTGCGTCGCGGTGGCCTCGTCCCAGCGCAGGATCACCTCGGGGCCGCGGTACTGGCCGTCGCGGAGCACCCGCGCCTCGGGCGAGAACACCAGCATCTGCGCACCGCCATCGTCGTAGTCGACCCGGGCCAGCCCCAGCGCCAGGCAGGCCAGGTCACAGGCCGCTTCGGCCTGCGCGCGCAGGATGTTGCGCTCGGCCACCGGCATCGCGGTCGGCATCGTCAGGATGATCCGGCGCATCCGGCGCGGCAGGCTCGCATTGGCCGCGCGGCGCAGCCGGTGCATCGGCGAGTTGATCATCGAGATCGCCTGCACGAACACCTCCGACAGCGCGAACGCGGTCAGGTGGCGGCGGGCGTACAGCGCGCGGATCGACGGGAAGAGCTGATCGGGCGTCGCATCGGCCGGCGACAGCCGGTGGATCGGCTCGCCGAGGTCGTTGACCAGCGTCGTGAACGCCACGCCGGTGGCGATGTCGGAACGCTCGCCGACGATGTCCGGGCTGTTGAAGCGCCACGAGTCGCGCCGCTGGTCGCCGTCCCACAGGTAGCGCTTGGGGCTCGACAGGCCCGAGGCGCCTTCGCTGCCGGTGCGCCGCGCGGCCAGATGCGCGGCTTCGTTGCCGACCCGCACGACGGTGGGCCAGCCGAACGCATCGGAACGGCCGCTGCGCAGCGACAGGTGATCGCGGCCGAACGACGCGCGGGCGAACTCGAAGCGGCTCGGGAACGGATCGTCGTACACCTGCTCGGGCCGCGTCAGATCGCGCAACTGCAGCTTGAAGGCGCGCGTCACGTCGACGCTCGGCTGATCGGGCTCGGATTCGATCAGCAGCCCGCAGCTTCGCGAGTTGCCGAGATCCAGCACCAGGTCGACGTCGACCGGTTCCGGCAGCGGCTCGGTGACCCGGTCGACGAACACGAACGACGGCAGCACGTTCAGGCTGTGCAGCAGGTCGACCAGCGCCTTGTAGCGGGCCACGTGCTCGTTGGAGCCCTGCATCCGTTCGTGCAGCTCCTCGGGGCTGAACGGCCGGAACGCATAGTTGCCGCGGCGGCTGCGCTCGCTGCGTTCGTGCATCTCCTTGAACACCTCCAGGCACCAGTCCTTGACCCAGCCGTCGCGATAGAACCAGTCGATCGGCTCGTCGTGGCCGGGCAGCGCGAACGGCCGGCCGTTGCGCGCGTCGGCGGGCGAAGGCGCCAGATAGGCGTCGGATTCGATGAACTCGATCAGCGTGGTGTCCAGCGCCAGCACCAGCCGGTACTCGTTGCCGTCGATGTCCGGCTGCGGCAGCCGCTGCCACCAGATGCGCGCCCAGTTCACCGGGCCGCGGAAGAAGCCGCCCGACAGCTCGCGGCGGAACAGCGGGATCGGCATCCACGTCCGGTCGAACATCTCGATCAGATCGCGGATCTCCAGCACGTACGATTCGGGCCGGCGCGATTCCTCGTCGCCGCGGCGCAGGAACTGCGGGATCGCGTCGTTGTCGAACTGCGCCTTCGGGTCGTGGATGCCCCACTCGCGCGGCACCGGCGTGTCCTTGCCGATGTTGAAGCCGAAGTCGAGGAACTGCACACCGGTGCCGGGGATCATCGGCACGATGTCGGGGTAGCGCATCAACTGGTTCAGAGGCATGGTGGCTTTCGTGGGGGCGCCGGGCGGGGCAATCAGCGGGGTTCGGCGAGCCAGGTCTCGTAGCGTTCGGCGGGGCGGCCGCGGAACGTCGGATCCCGGTTGATCGCCAGGCAGTGGGTGCGGCCGTCGGGGCCGCGGCGGCATTCCATGCTCTGCGGCACCAGGTCGTGCTGGCTGCCGGTGCAGCGCTCGGTATCGATGCGCAGCACCTGGCCGTCGAAACGCGCGCGCGCCGGCGCCGTGCAGGTGCCGCCGCCGACGCGGCGCGATTCCATCCGGCCGCGCCCGTTCGCATCGAACTGCAGCGCGTTGTCCATCTGGCCGGTGATGCGGCCGTCGGGCTGCGCGATCCTGATCCGTGGGCCGAACGCCCAGCGGCCCTTGAGGAACGACAGGTCGCGGTTCTGCGCTGCGCCGTCGGGGATCACCAGCCTGCCGGTACTGGCGTCGATCGGCCGCCGCGGCGGATCGTTCTTCGGCGGGTCGACCTTCGGCGGATCGATCTTCGCGGGCGGCTCGATCTTCGCCGGCGGCTCCTCCTTCACCGGCGGCTCCTCGCGGGCCGGCGGTTCGAGCTTGGCCGGCGGCTGCTCGATCGGTTCGGTCTTCGGCGGTTCGACGACGACGGCCGCCGGACAGTCCTTCAGCACCGGCAGCCAGCCGGCCGGGAATCCGTCGGCCGCGAACCAGCCGGCCAGCGGCGCGGTGCAGCGGAACCACCAGACGAGCCACAGCAGCAGGAGCAGCAGCAACAGCAGCAGCCACAGCCACCAGCGGCCGGCGAAACCGCGGCGGCCGCTGGTGTCATCGCGCACCGGGCCGCCGTCGGCCGGTGCCGGCGTTGCCGTCGCCGACGACGGAGTCGGATCGATCGCCGTGGCGGCCGTTGCAGCGGTGGCGGCGATGGCCGCGGCCGGCACGTACGCCGCGGCCGCCGGCTGCTGCTCGAATCCCCAGAAGCTCAGCACCGGCTGATCGCCGATCACGTGCAGGTGGCTGTCGTCGGGGATCGTCATCGCCTGCTCGAGCAGGCTGGCGAGGGCCTGACCGCCGCTTCGTGCGCCGCCGGCGCTGGCCCGCAGCTCGGCGACATAGGCGCGCAGACCATCGTGTATCCGGCGCAGCTCGGGTTCCAGGGCGGCCCGGCGTTCGTCGCTCAGCGAATCCCAGCGCTGGCTGTCGCCCGGTACTTCGGCGTTCCAGCGCAGGCTGCGCTTCTCGACGTCGAACGTCGGCCGCGCGAAGTAGTTGGCGAACGGCTTGCCCAGCTTCGCCAGCAGCGCCGCGCGAAGCTGCACGTGGCTCTGGTAGGCCGGCTTGCCGAACGCGCCCAGCGGCCGGTAGCGATCGACCGAGCTCTCGGCCAGCAGCGGTCCGACCAGCCCGGGCATGTTCATGAGCGGCGTCCCTGGTAGATGTCCATCTCGTAGGTCGAACCGTCCCGGTTGATGCCGTTGCACTGGGTGCGGCCGCGCGCGTCGGGAGCGCATTCGAAGCGGGGCATCTCGAACGGCTCGCCGCGGTTGCACACCACCGCGCCGCTGCCGGCGACCGCCAGCCGGCCCTGCCGCATCTGCGCATCGACCGGCCCGACGCAGGTCGAGCCATCGTCCTTGCGGCGGATCACCACCTGGCCCTTGCCGTCGTCGCCGAGCACCAGCGACAGATCGATCGGCTTGTTCTTCGTGCTGGTCAGCCCCGGGCCGGCCGACCAGTTGCCCTGCAGGAACGACGGCTTGCCGTCCCGCGGCGCATCGGGCGGAATCGTCAGCGGCTTGCCGGTGTCCGGCGGCGGCAGCTCCGGCAGCCGGCCCGGATCGACCGGTCCCTGGGGGCCCAGCGCGACCGGCGGCAGCGGGCGGCCGGGATTGGCGGCATCGGCCGGCGCGCCGGTCCTGTCCGGGTCGCCGCCGGGCACCGTCGTACCCGGGCCGGCGGCGATGGCACCCGGGCCGGTCCCCGCATCGGGCGCCGGGCCGGTCGTCGCGCCGGATCGCGCGGTGATGCCGGGGCCGCCGATGCCGGCTCCGCCTCCATCGGGTCCGGCCGCTGCGATGCCGCCCGTGGGCCTGGGCACCAGGGTGGGTGCGTCGGGCTGCACCCGCACGCATTCGAGCGCCCGCACGCCGTCGAGCCGCGCCTGGCGCAGCCGTGACAGCTCCTCGAGCAGTGCGCGCTGGCGCGCCAGCGCATCGTCGATCGCCGGCGTCGTCGGCGGAGGCGGGATCGTCGCGGTGCCGATCGTCACCGGATCGATCGGCGCCGTGCATTGCCGCAGCACCAGCAGCAACAGCAGCAGCGCCAGCAATAGCCACAGCCACCACCAGCGGCGCAGCAGCGACGATCCGGCCACGGTGGCCGGCACCGTGGCGGCGGCTGCGCCGGCGCCCGCCATTGCCGGCGCCGAGGCCGATGAGGCCGATGAGGCCGAGGCCGACGAGGTCGCCGACGCAGGCGCCGACGACACCGCCGCCGCCGCGCCGCCCGCGCCCGCCGCGGTGTTCGCGCCGCCTTCGGGCAGATGGCCCCACATGATCAGCACCGGCTTGCCGTCGACCTCGTAGAGCCAGTCGCCCGGCGGCCGCTGCAGCGCGCCGCTCAGCATCTGCGAAGCCAGCTCGGCGGTATCGCCTTCGCGCTTCAGCTTCTCGGCGAGCTGTTCGACCTCGCGCAGCAACTGGTCGGTCAGCGCTTCCAGCGATGTGCGCTGCTGCGCATCGAGCGCCGACACCAGCGTCGGGGTGCCGGCGCGTGACGTGAACCATTCGATCGATCCGGTGGTCGGATCGAGATTGGGACGGGCGAACAGTTCGGCATGCTCGCGGCCGAGCCGGTTGCGCAGGATCTGCGCGAGCTGCGAGTGGGCGGCGATCAGCGGCTGGCCGCGCATGCCCAGCCGGCGATAACCCTGCGCGACCGTCGTTGCGAGACGGTTCTCAGCCACCGACGGTCCTGCTTGCGATGGGAATCACCGCCGCCTGCTCCCTGCTCTCCGCCTTTTCAGCCGGCGGGCGAACCCAGTATATCGGTCGCAAAATGTACTTACAATTGATCGTGACGCATCGTCGAACGACGCAGAACGGCCGTATGCTGCATCTTCGATCCCGGAGCCGGACACGATGAACGAACAGGTGCCACAGGCCTCGCCTCGTCGATCGAAAGGCTTTCCGACAGTGCTGCTCATGAGTCTGAGTGTAGTGCTGGCGATCGCGCTTTTCTCCTACCTATATTGGTGGTTGTACTGGCCGCGCGCCGAGGGCATCCTGTCGCGTCCCCGGCTCGATGCCGGGGCCGCTCAGCAGCGCCAGCTCGAACTGATAGAGGCCGCGAACCAGCGGCTGCAGCAGGACATCGACACGTTGCGGCGCGCCTCGCCGGCCGCTGTCGATGCCTGTCCGCCCGGCACCTCCCGTGTGTCGCCGCAGGGGCGGCTGATCCTGCCCTCCGGCGGCGCGCTGCTGCCGGTCGATGGCCCGCGAGGCAGAGCCTTCGACGGGCCGGGCGGCGGCATCACCGTGCAGGGGCTGCCCGGTTCAAGCGATGGCGGCCCCCTCGCCAGGGCGGGTGGCGATCCTCCGTCTCAGGCGGGTCTGGGCCCCGGATCACCGCCGGCCGAGCCGGGCAGGCCTGCCGGCCCCGGGAGACCCGCGGACGGTGCGGCGCCGGCTGATGCGCCCCGGCCCGGCGGCGACGGCATACCCGGCGACGACGGCAGGCCCGACGTCGCCAAGCCCGATGGCATCGACAAGCCCGGCGATATCGCGAAGCCCGGCGACGTCGCGAAGCCCGGCGACAGCGCGAAGCCGGGCGAGTCGAAGGCGGATCCCGATGTCGCCGCGAAGCCCGGCGAACCGGGTTCGAAGACCGACGCGGCCAAGCCGTCGCCGGGCGGCGTGCTGGACAACGCCGCGCTGGCCGAACGGCTGGAGAAGGCCACGGTGATGATCGTCGCGATGGACGACACCACCGTCGCCACCGGCACCGGCTTCTTCATCAACGACCGGCTGGTGGTGACCAACCGGCACGTGGTCGAATCGAAGGCCGACGGCATCGTGTCGATCGCCAGCCGCTCGCTGGGCATGCGGCGCCGCGGCACCGTGCTTAAGATGAGCGGCTCGCGCGAGAGCACCGGCATGGATTTCGCGCTCGTGCGGCTCGATGACGGCAGCGCGCCAGGCTACCTGCCGCTCGCCGCGCAGATCGACAAGCTGTCGACGGTGGTGGCCGCCGGTTACCCGTCGATCTCGATCCGCGGCGATCCGGCTTACATGCGTTTGCTGCGTGGCGACGGTACCGCGTCGCCGGATCTGAACATGACGCAAGGCGTCGTGCAATCGATGTTCGACTCGCGCGGCGTCACCGAGGTCGTCCATACCGCGACGATCATGCCGGGCAACTCCGGCGGCCCGCTGGTCGACCGTTGCGGCCGGGTCGTCGGCGTCAACACCTTCGGCCGCGGCGACCCGCGCGGCAAGAGCACCCAGCAGGTGTTCGTCGCGCTGGGCAGCGCGTCGCTGATGCGTTTCCTCGAGGAGGCCGGCGGCACGCCGCGCGAGGCCGGCGGCGGCTGCGGCTGATTCAGACCCTGACCATCCGCTTGCCGCGGTTCTCGCCGGCGAGCAGGCCGATCAGCGCTCGCGAGGCCGTCGATGATGTCCTCCTGCACCTTCAGCCGGCCCGCCGCGACCCATTGCTGCAGCTCGCCGATCGCCGCCTCGCGCTGATCGTAGAAGTCCATCACGATGAACCCGCGTACCGTCAGCCGCTTGACGACGATGAGGCCCGGCACGCCGCGCGGACCGCTGGCCGGCGGCGCGCCGTCGTAGGCGGACACCGCGCCGCAACAGGCGATGCGGCCGTGCAGGTTCATCTGCGCCAGGCAGGCTTCGAAGATGCTGCCGCCGACGTTGTCGAAGTAGACGTCGATGCCCTTGGGCGCCGCGGCCTTCAGCGACTTGAACAGCGCCTCGCCCTTGTAGTCGACGCAATCGTCGAAGCCGAGCTCGTCGCGCACCCAGTCGCACTTCTCGCGCCCGCC
>DAISWF010000194.1:0-11601 GCA_036826495.1 Burkholderiaceae bacterium | reverse complement strand
GGTCCTGGATCGAGCCGATGACGATCTCGGTCTTCGACACCCCCTGCGTCTGCGCCGCCGCCGGACCCGCCGCCAGCACGGCAGCGGCCACGCCGGCCGCCAGCGCGCCCGCAGCCCGTCGAACACCCCCTCTGATCATGTCGCGTCTCCTCCGCCTTCGTCACGGCTCGATATGCAGCGGATGATGACCGGACAATCGGCGATCGTCGAGCCTCGCCGGGTCAGGGTTTTCCCAACACGGCGGCCCGCGGACCGCCGGCCCGCGCACGGTTCCGGGGCACGGCTCGCGCGGTGCCGGCAGCCGCTCGTCGGACGGCCGGCACCGCCCGGCGGCCTGCAAGGGCCGCCGGTCGCCAGCGACCTGTACCGACTGCAGGAGAAATGCCTGTCACGGAATTCCTGTGGTAGCTTTCCCCTGCCGGCCCTCCCCACCTACGATGACGACACTCTCGCCAGCCAAGCGACCGGTCAGCACGGCCCCGTCCGCCTGTCCGCACGACTGCACCAGCACCTGCGCGCTGGAGGTGGAGCTCGTCGACGCCCGTACGATCGGCCGCGTGCGGGGATCGCAGCGGAACAGTTACACGCGCGGCGTGATCTGCGAGAAGGTCGCCCGCTATGCCGAACGGGCGCACCACCCCGACCGGCTGGCCTTCCCGATGAAGCGCACCGGCCCCAAGGGCTCGCGCCAGTTCGCCCGCATCGGTTGGGACGAGGCGCTGGACACCGTGGCCGAGCAGCTTCTGCGCAAGGCCGCCGCTCATGGCAGCGAATCGGTTTGGCCGTATTTCTACGCGGGCACGATGGGGCTGGTGCAGCGCGACGGCATCCAGCGGCTGCGCCACGAGATGAAGTATTCGCGTTGGCATTCGACGATATGCGTGGCGCTGTCCGATGCGGGCTGGCTCGCCGGCGTCGGGGTCAAGCGCGGCGTTGACCTGCGCGAGATCGAGCACTCCGACCTGGTGGTGATCTGGGGCGGCAATCCGGTCAACACGCAGATCAACGTGATGACCCATGCGATGGCGGCGAAGAAGCGCGGCGCCACGCTGGTGGTGGTCGACCCCTACCGCACCGGCACCGCCGCGCAGGCCGACCTGCATCTGCCGGTGCGGCCCGGCACCGACGGCGCGCTGGCCTGCGCGGTCATGCACGTGCTGTTCGCGGAGGGCTACGCCGATCACGCCTACCTGCGCCGCTACACCGACGTGCCCGATGAACTGGCCGCCCACGTCGCCAGCCGCACGCCGCAGTGGGCCGAAGCCATCACCGGCCTGCCGGCACAGGTCATCGTCGACTTCGCCAGGCTCTACGGCCGCACGAAACGCAGCTTCATCCGCTGCCATCACGGCTTCTCGCGTTCGCGCAACGGCGCGGTCAACATGCATGCGGTCACCTGCCTGCCGGCGGTCACCGGCGCCTGGCAGCATCCGGGCGGCGGCGCGCTGTACGGCCACACCGGCATGTACCCGGTCGACCGCACGCTGCTCGAAGGCACGGACCTGATCGACCGGTCGATCCGCGAGCTCGACCAGTCGCGGCTGGGCCCGATCCTGACCGGCGATCGCGATGCGCTGGCCGGCGGCCCGCCGGTCACCGCGCTGCTGATCCAGAACACGAATCCGGCGATGGTCTGCCCCGAGCTGCACCTGGTGCACCGGGGCCTGGCCCGCGAAGACCTGTTCACCTGCGTCCACGAGCAGTTCCTGACGGAGACCGCCGCGTTCGCCGACATCGTGCTGCCGGCCACCACGTTCCTCGAACACGACGACATGTACACCGCGAGCGGCCATACCTCGTTCCAGGTCGCCCGCGCCGTCATCGAACCCTATGCCGAGTGCCGCGAGAATCACTGGGTGCTGTCGCAGCTCGCGCGGCGGCTGGGCGCCACCCATCGCGCCTGGGACATGACCGCCTGGCAGATCATCGACGAGACGCTGAAGCGCTCCGGCATGTGGGAGGGCGCCCGCAACCATGAGGCCGGCGGCCAGGACTTCGCGCTGCCGTTCGAGACCGCCCATTTCCTCGACGGCTTCGGCACCGCCGACGGCAGATTCCACTTCCGGGCCGACTGGAAGCGGTTCGGCGGCCGCTGGCAGGAGATGCCGGTGCTGCCCGACCACTTCGAGGTCATCGATGCCGCCACCGACGACCGGCCGTTCCGGCTGGTCGCGGCGCCGGCACGCACGTTCCTGAACTCCACCTTCACCGAGACGCCGGGTTCGCTGGCCCGCGAGAAGCGGCCCACCGCGCTGCTGAATCCGGACGACTGCGCGGCGCTGAACGTGGCCGCCGGCGACCGCGTACGGATCGGCAACGATCGCGGCGAAGTCACCGTCCATGTCAGGCCGCAGGACGGCCAGCAGCGCGGCGTCGTGGTCGTCGAAGGCATCTGGCCGAACCACCGCTTCGACAACGGCATCGGCATCAACGCGCTGACCAGCGCCGAACCGGGCTGGCCCAACGGCGGCGCGGTGTTCCACGACACCGCGGTGTGGGTGAGGCGGGCATGAAGCCGCGCCTGTCCGCCTGGCTGCTGGCGCCGCTGATCGCGGCGCTGGCCGGCTGCGTGATCAACCGCCCGACCGACAAGCCGATCTCGATCTACAAGACCGAGAAGTTCGAGACCACCAGCCAGTTCGCGCGGCGCTTCCCGACCAGCGCCAGCACCACCTGCGAGGCGGCGCGGCGCGCGCTGCTGTCGCAGGGCTACATCGCGGTGATCCAGGGGCCGCTGCGGGTCAATGCCCGCAAGAACTTCCAGCCTCAGCGCGACGCGCACCTGACGATCGAGTTCACCGTCGTCTGCACCTCCGAGAGCGGCCTCGACGAAGGCCCGTCGACGGTGTTCACCACCGCCACGCAGGACCGCTACACGGTGAAGATGGCGCCGGTCCAGTCGGCCAGCGTCGGCAGCCCGCTGGGCAGCCTGTCGGTGCCGCTGTCGGTCAGCGACGACTCGCTGGTCAAGATCGCCAGCGAGACGATCCCGGCCGGAGAGTTCTACGATCGCTTCTACAAGCTGGTCGAGTTCTACATCGACCCCGACGTGAAGAAGGCGACCGAAGACAGCGGCGAACGGCCGGCGGACTCGGCCAGGCTGCCGGCGATCAATCCGCTGCGCGCGCCGCAGTGAGCGGCGCGCTTTCCGGCAGCGCGCCCGCCCGTCATCCCGCGCTGCGCTCGGTCGACCAGCGATCGTCGGCAATCGTGTTGAACAATGTGCCGATGCGCTCGATCTCGACCTCGGCCTTGTCGCCCGGCTTCATGAAGATCGGCGGCGTCCGCTTCACGCCCACGCCTCCCGGCGTGCCCGACACGATCAGATCGCCCGGGTTCAAAGGCAGCCAGCGGGTGACGTAGTCGATCAGGACCGCGATCGGCCAGACCATCTGCGCGGTGTTCGCATCCTGCATCACCTGTCCGTTCAGCCGCATCTGGATCCTCAGCGCCTGCGGATCCGGAATCTCGTCGGCGGTCACCAGCCAGGGGCCCGACGCGCCGGTCGATTCGAAGTTCTTGCCCGGCGTCAACTGCGACGTATGCCATTGATAGTCCCGATGGCAGGCCTCGTTGTAGCAGGAATAGCCGAATACATGCCCCAGCGCATCGGCGCGTGACGTGAACCGCGGCGTGCGCTTGCCGATCACGACCAGCAGCTCGGCTTCGAAGTCGAGCTGGGTGGACACGCGCGCCGACCGCTGGATCGCGCAGTGATGCCCGGTCTGCGACTCGGGAAACCGCGCGAACACCATCGGATGCTCGGTCTTCGGGCGACCGGCCTCGGCGCGGTGATCCTCGTAGTTGACGCCGATGCAGATGATCTTGCCCGGGTTCGGCACGACCGGCAGCAGAGCCAGATCGTCGTAGCGATAGTCGCCGGCTTCGCTGCGCAGCAGCGCGTCGGCCGCCGCGCGATCGTTGGCGGCAATGAACGCGACGATGTCCGGATAAGGAAGGCGGGTCGTGAAATCGATGACCCGATCGCCTTTGACGGCGCCGTAGCGCACGCCGCCATCGCGTTGGAAGCTGACCAGTTTCATGGTGATCCTTCGTCTGATGCACGTCCCGAACGGTCCGCGCTGTTGAAACCTTCTATTGGAGACACCGCGTCAGTTGGTCTTGACGCCCGCCTCGGCGACGACCTTCGCGTAACTCTGGACCTCGGCGGTCAGGAATCTCTGGAACTCCTCGGCACTGCCGCCGATGACGTCGAATCCCTGCACGCGGAACTGTTCGACCACTTCCGGATCCTGCAACGTCCTGGCGATCGCGGCGTTCAGCCGCTGCACGATCGCCGCGGGCGTTCCGGCGGGTGCGAGGATGCCGCCCCAGGCCGGCGTGCTGTATTCGAATCCGGACTCCATCATCGTCGGCGTATCGGGCAGCATCGAAGAACGTCTGGCGGTCGTGACCGCCAGCACCTTGACCTTGCCGGCCTTGATGTTCGACAGCGCCGAGACGTCCTGCATGCTGAAGTCGACATGGCGGCCGATCAGCGCCGCCAGCGCGGGGCTCGAACCCTGAAACGGCACATGGATCACCTTGATGTCGGACAGCATCCGGAACTGCTCGCCCGCTAGATGCGGGCTGCCGCCGGCACCCGACGAAGAATAGGTCAGTTGACCCGGCCTGCTCCGCGCCTGGGCGATCAGCTCCTTCAGCGAATCGATCCCGCTGTCGGGACTGACGACGAGCATCAGCGCCGCGATCGCGACCAGCGAAACCGGCGCGAAGCTCTTGACCGGATCGTACGGAAGATTCTTGTAGAGCGACGCGGAGATCGTATGCGACGTACCGGCGAAGTACAGCGTATAGCCGTCAGGATCCGACCTGGCGACATGGGCCGCACCGATCGTCGTGCCGGCGCCCGGCTTGTATTCGACGACGATCGGCTGCTCGAGCACCTTGCCCAGGCCGCGCGCCAGCGTCTGCGCCTGAGCGCCCGCCGATCCGCCGGGCGCGAACGGAACGACGATCCGCACCGGCCGGTTCGGATACTCCTGCGACATCACCGGCGCTGCGAGCGCCCACGACACGGCGGCGAACACGGCCGCCGCAAGCCGGACCCGAACGTTCATCTCCCCCTCCTTCAGCGATCGACATGAACGGCACGCCGCCCGACACGGCGCATCCGACGCTTACTGCCCGATCGACTCGTCCGACTTCGCCGAGCCGCGCAACGCGACGGCGATCAGCAGATTTCCGTGAGCATCGACCTCGGCACTGTCCGACGGGCCGACCACCGTCGTCGACCCGGTGTCGGCGACGATCGCCGGCCCCGCGATCCTCTGGCCCGCCGGCAGCGACTCCCTCAGATAGATCGGACACTCGAGCCAGCCGGTCTCCTCGAAGTACGAGCGCTGAACGGCGACCGGTTCACCCGGCACCCGCGCAAGCGGAGCGAACGACTGCTCCGACGGCTTGTCGACGATTCCGTCGGCGACGACGCGCAGCGTCACCGTCTCGAGCCGTCCGTGCTCGTCGGCATGCCCATAGCGCTGTGCATAGACCTGAAGGAAGCGGCGCCGGATCTCCGACTTGACGTCGCCGCGGGTCAGGTCGTCCGGCATCGGCGTGCGCACCGTGTGCTCCTGGCCGGCATAGCGCATGTCGGCGAACCGGCTGAACGTCATCGACGGGACGGCCGGCGCGGCGTCGCGCAGCGCGGTGGCGGCCTCGTCCTCGAGTGCCCGGTAGCCACGCTCGATCGCGCCGATGTCGACCGAATCGAGCGCCGACACCAGCGTCTGCGCATAGTCGAAGCGGATGTCGGCGAGCAGCATTCCCCATGCCGAGAAGTGACCGGGCAATGGCGGCACCAGCACCGTCGGGATCGACAGCTCGCGGGCGATCGCCGCAGCATGGAGCGGGCCGGCCCCGCCGCTGACGATCAGCACGAAGTCGCGCGGATCGTGCCCCCGTTCGATGCTGATCCGCCGCACGGCGGCCGCCATCGTCACGACGGCCAGGGTCAGGATGCCGTGGGCGGCGGCCTCGTCGGCGATCCCCAGCGGTTCCGCGACCTTCTGATGGATCACCCGGCGCGCGGCATCGATGTCGAGCTTCATCGCACCGCCCAGCAGCCCCGCCGGCGGCAGACGCCCCAATGCGGCATTCGCATCGGTCACCGTCGGATCCGCTCCGCCCCGACCATAGCAGGCCGGCCCGGGTTCGGCGCCGGCGCTGCGCGGGCCGACCTTCAGAGAGCCGGTCGCATCCAGGTGAGCGATGCTTCCGCCGCCGGCGCCCACCTCGACGATGTCGATCACGGGGATCTGAACCGGATAGCCTTCGCCGTATCCGCCCACGTAATAGGTGGTCGTCACGTCGACGCGGCCGTCGTCGATCAACGCGCACTTGGCGGTCGTTCCCCCCATGTCGAACGAGATCGCCTTGGCGCGGCCGACCCGCTTCGACAGGACGGCGGCGCCGACGACTCCGGCCACCGGGCCCGATTCGAGCAGACAGGCGGGCCGGCTCGATGCGACGTCGCTGGTCATCACGCCGCCGTTCGACTCCATCAGGAACAGCGTCCCGCCGAAGCCGGCCTCGTCGAGCCGGTGCTGAAGCGCGCCGAGATAGCGTGCCATCTTCGGGCCGACATAGGCGTTGAGGGCCGCGGTCGACGTACGTTCATGCTCGCGCCATTCGCGCGACAGGTCGCTCGACAGCGACAGGAACCTCGAGGTCCGGCTGCGCAGGTGACGGCCGACCTGCCGCTCATGCTCGGGGTTGCGATACGCGTGCAGCAGGCAGACGGCGATCGCCTCGACGCCTTCACGATCACAGGCGTCCAGCACCTCGTCGATCTCGCCGGTGTCGACCGGCGAGAGCTCCTCGCCGTGACCGTCGAGCCGGGCGCCGAGCTCGAAACGCAGATGCCGCGGCACCAGCGGCGCGAGCCGCCGATAGAACAGGTCGAACGAGTCGGGCCGGTTGCCGCGGCCGAGCTCGAGCACGTCGCGAAAGCCGCGCGTCGTGATCAATGCGGTCTTTCCGCCGGTGCGCTCGATCACCGTATTGATGGCAGTGGTCGTTCCGTGCTTCAGATACGCCGTCGTCGGCAGCTCGACACCGGCCTCGCGCAGCGACTCGAATATGCCGGCGCTGATGTCCTGCGGCGTCGTCAGCACCTTCGACGTGCGGATGACCTGGCCGGCCCCGTCGTAGACGACGAGGTCGGTGAACGTCCCGCCGACATCGACGGCGACGGAGGTTTCGGCGCGTGCCGCGTTCATGGCCCGGTGCCCTCGAGCCGATCGCTCCCCGCCTCGCGGGGCCCGGCCTTCGCAGACGGCGCCACGCGCGCCCGCAGCGCCGCGGTGGCCGCCTGATCGACCCGACCGGCGCCGTCGACGACGACTCCGTAGTCGCGGCGCGCCGCATCGGCGCTGATGTATCCCTCCCGCAGATCGCTCACGACCTCCGCCGGCGGGCGCTGCAGCGGGTCGCCGCAGCCGCCGCCGCCGGCAGTCCGCATCACGATGGTGCTGCCGCGCGGAAGCGCGACGGCCGTCATCTTGGTCAGCGACAACGAAGACTGGCCGGGCCGCGCGACCTCGATCGAGCCGACATCGGCATCGAGACCGCCGAAGATTCCCCACGGCGGACATTTCGTCCGCTCGATCGCCGTCGTGAACTCGGTGTCGTCGAGGGTCGTATAGCGGCGCGTGATGCCGAAGCCGCCGCGATAGCGGCCCGCGCCGGCCGAATCGATGCGCATCGACACCTCGTCGACCCGCAGCGGATACAGCGACTCCACGATCTCGACCGGAATGTCCTTGCAGTCGCCGTGCGACATGGTCTTGTACGGCCCCCCGCCGTCGCCGTGCAGGGACGCGCCCCAGCCCCCATGGGCGGTGTCGTTGTAGGTCCAGCGCCGGCGGTCGCGGCGGTATCCGCTGAACATCATCGAGTTCTGCGCCGCATGGTGGCCGGCCGCGACGCTGCCCGGCGAGGCCTGCGCGAACGCCCGGATCAGTCCATCGATGACGGTCGACATGATGATGTTGAAACGGGCCTTCGGTGCGACCCCATCGGAGCTGAGGATCTTGCCCGGCGGCAACCGCACGTGCAGCGGCTTGAAGCAGCCTTCGTCGGCATGCAGGTCGGGGATCACCGCGTACTTGAACGCCACCTTGGCCGCGGTGATGCCGCCGCCCGTCATTCCCGCGTTGTACGGCCCCCTGACCTGATCGGCGATGTCGGTCATGTCCACCGTCAACTCGTCGCCGGCGACGATGACCTTGAACCGGAACGGAATCGCCGCGTCGATGTCGAGCCCGTCGTTGTCGAGCCAGCAGGAAGACAGGTATTCGCCGTCCGGCAATTGCGAGATGCGGTGCCGTGCCAATCGCTCGGAACGCTGCCAGCGCTCGTCGATCGTGGCCCGGATCGTCTCCCAGCCGTAGCGCGCGATCATCTCCTGAAGACGCTGCTCGCCGAGCCGGCAGGCGGAAAGCTGCGCTTCCAGATCGCCCAGCACCGGCTCGGGCGTGCGGCTGTTCTTCTGTATCAACCGCAGGATCTGCCGGTCGTACCGGCCGGCGATGCACAGCTTCAGCGCCGGAAACTGGATCCCTTCCTGGAAGATGTCGGTGCTGGTGCTGGTGATGCAGGAGCCGACCGTCGCCCCGCCGATGTCGTTCCAGTGCGCACGGACCGCGATGAACGCGACCGGCAGCCGATCACCGGGCCGAAAGACCGGCGTGTAAATCGTCACGTTGTTCAGGTGCTGCCCGCTGGCTTCGGCATCGTTGGTGACGAACGCATCGCCGGGCTGCATCGTATCCAGCGGATGCTCGTCGAGCACCGAGCTCAGCGGCGCGCCGATGTCGGCGAGGAAGATCGGCAGACCGCCGCTGCCCTGGCAGATGAGCTGGCCGTCGGCGGCGACGATGCCTACCGCGAAGTCCTTGTACTCGTAGATGAGCAGGCTGTACGACGTCCGCGTCAGATTGGTCTCGAGCTCGCTCGCGATCGCGCGCAACGAGAAGTCGATGACCTCGTAGGTGATGGGATCGACCACCGGCCCGGCCGCCGGGCTGCGCCCGACCGGGTTCGCCGCGCCGCCCGGCGGTCGTTGCGCATCATTCATTGAGCAGAGCCCTTTCGAGCGCGGCGTGCGCCTTCAGCAGCCGTTCGACCTGGAGGTCGAAAACCGGTTCCATCCGATGCGTGGGACCCGCGATCAGCACCGCGAGGGCCTCGTACCGGGTCGGCAACACGACCGCGATCGCGGTCAGGTCGACGAGGTTCTCGCCGCGCCCGACGAAGTAGCCGCGCGCGCGCCCTTCGATGACCTCCTGCTTCAGCCGCGCCGGATCGGTGATCGTGTGCGGCGTCAACGACACCAGCGGATTGCGCGCGAGCCACCGATCGAACTCGGCGGGCTCCAGCGTGCTGAGCAGCGCCTTGCCCAATGCGGTCGAGTGCAGGGCCCGGAAATCACCGGGATGCGCGGTGTAGCGGATCGCGACCTTCGATTCGAGCACGTGCAGATACAGCGCGACGTCGCCTTCGCGCTTGCTGACCAGCACCGTTTCGCCGCATTCGTCGCGCAGCGCCTCCAGCACCGGCGCCATCCGTTCGAGATAGGGATCGCTGCGCGCGACCGTCTCCGCGACGGTCAGCAGCCGCCGCGTCGGATACAGCTCCCGGCGGCGGCCGGTCGTGTACAGGTAGCCGCGGCGCTGCAAGGTCGTCACCAGCGCGTGACAGGTGCTGACGGGCATCTCGCAGCGGGCGGCGATCTCGCGCAGGCCGAGCTCGGTTCGGGCTTCGGCGAACAACTCGAAGATCGCCAGTGCGCGATCGGCGCTGCGGACGGAGGCTGTTCCAACAGTGTTCATAAACAAGGATGATTATCCTGAATCAAGGACAAGTCAAGCAAATGCACTGCGGCATCGCAGCATCGATGCGGCAGGCTCAGAGGCCGGAGGGGACAGCGGCGAATCAGGTCATCCCCTCCGGCCGAAGGCCGGGGGCGAGCCGTGGAGCGGCTTCCGTGGAGCGGTTCGAGAGGGGGCTGCGGGCAGGAGCCGCAACCGAGGACGGGTGCCGTCAGATGCCGGTCAGACCGACACCAGCTTCCTGATCCCGTCGGCCTGCATCTGGTCGCCGCGGCCGTGCCGGATCACCTCGCCGCGTTCCATGACGACGTAGGCGTCGGCCAGCTCCTCGGCGAAGTCGTAGTACTGCTCGACCAGGATCACCGCCAGGTCGCCGCGGTCGGCGAGCGAGCGCACGACGCGGCCGATGTCCTTGATGACCGACGGCTGGATGCCCTCGGTCGGTTCGTCGAGGATCAGCACCTTGGGCCGGGTGCACAGCGCGCGGCCGATCGCGAGCTGCTGCTGCTGGCCGCCGGACAGATCGCCGCCCTGGCGATGCCGCATCTCGGCCAGCACCGGGAACAGCTCGTAGATCTCGGCCGGTATCGCCGACAGCCGGCCGGTGGCGAAGCCCATCCGCAGGTTCTCCTCGACCGACAGCCGCGGGAAGATCTCGCGGCCCTGCGGCACGTAGCCCATGCCGGCCTCGGCGCGGCGATGCGTGCTTTCGCGGGAGATGTCGCGCCCGTCGAGCACGACGGTGCCCGACAGCGCCGGATGCAGCCCCATCAGCGTGCGCAGCAACGTGCTCTTGCCGACACCGTTGCGGCCCAGCACCACGGTGATCTCGCCGGCGCGCGCCTGCAGGCTGACGTCGCGCAGGATGCGGCTGCCGCCGTATGCCTGGCTCAGGTTGCGCACGTCGAGGACGACCCTGTCATCGGCCAAGATACACCTCGATGACGCGCTGGTCGTTCTGTACGGTGGCCAGGTCGCCTTCGGCGATCACCGTGCCCTGGTGCAGCACCGTCACCTTGCCGCCGAGCTGTTCGACGAAGCGCATGTCGTGCTCGACGACGACCAGCGAATGCCGGCCGGCCAGCGACTTCAAGAGCTCGGCGGTGCGTTCGGTCTCCTCGTCGGACAGCCCGGCGACCGGTTCGTCGAGCAGCAGCAGCTTCGGATCCTGGATCAGCAGCATGCCGATCTCCAGCCACTGCTTCTGGCCGTGCGACAGCAGCCCGGCCGAGCGGTCGCGTTCGGCCGCGAGCCCGACCGTCTCCAGCGTCTGCTCGATCCGTTCGAGCTGACCGGGCAGCAGCGCTCCCAGCAGCGCGGTCAGCCAGTTCTTCGGCCCGGAGGCGGCCAGCCACAGGTTCTCGATGACCGTGTGCTGCTCGAACACCGACGGCTTCTGGAACTTGCGGCCGATGCCGGCACGGGCGATCTGCGGCTCGCTCATCTTCGTCAGATCCATCGTCTGGCCGAGGAACGCGCGGCCGGCATCGGGCCGCGTCTTGCCGGTGATCACGTCCATCATCGTCGTCTTGCCGGCGCCGTTGGGCCCGATGATGCAGCGCAGCTCGCCGTTGTCGATCTGCAGGTTCAGGTCGTTCAGCGCCTTGAAGCCGTCGAACTGCTTGGTGATGCCCTCGACGTACAGGATCACGTTGTGGCTGACGTCGATCTCGCCGGGCGCCACCACGTGGCCGCCCGATACGCCGCCGCCATCGCCGATCGAAGCATCCGGCCCGCCGCGATGCTC
>DAISWF010000193.1:0-11723 GCA_036826495.1 Burkholderiaceae bacterium | reverse complement strand
CCCAATGGACCCGCCAGCACGGCGGTTACGTGATCGATGCCGAGCCGCCGCAGGTGATGGTCTGCCTGCCCGACCCCGGCCGGGCGATCGAATCGCTGCATGCGCTGATGCATGAAGGCCGCCGGCTGGGCTTCTCGGTGGCAGGCGGGCTGGTGCAGGCGATCCGCGCCACCGAGCACGTGCCGAGCAACCCTCACGATTTCACCGAACGCACGCTGGAGACGGTCATCGAGCTGTCGGGCACCGCCGGCCGGCAGCAGCTCGCGATCACCGGCAAGCTGCTGAGCCTGCTGCAGCTCGCGGTGCCGGCCTATGCGCAGCACTTCCAGCCGCTGGCCGATGCCGGCGGCCGGCCGGTGACCCGCGTGCGGCAGATGCTGGTGCTGGCCGGCGACCGGCTGGCGCCGTACACCGGGCCGATCCGCATCGTCCCGAATCCGTCGGACCGTCGCTGAACGCCGTGCTGCGCCAATGCCGACCGCCACGCCGCCGCACCGATGCTCATCGATGCTGATCGTCGAATCGACCCCATGCTGACCGCCGCGCCGCGCCGATGCTGACCGTCCTCGAGGTCACCTTCCCGGTGTTCGCGCTGGTGTTCTGCGGCTATGCCGGCGCCCATTTCAGGCTGCTGCCCGACAAGGCGGTCGACGGCATCAACGCGTTCGTGTTCTGGTTCGCGCTGCCGGCGATGCTGTTCCGGGTCATCGGCCTGCGGCCGTTCTCCGAGCTGGTCGAGCCGGCATTCCTGAGCGCCTACATGGTGGCCGCCGCGCTGGTGTTCGGCGCGACGATCGTCGCCGCCCGTGCCGGCTGGGTCGACGCGGCGAACCGCGACCCGGCGCAGGCCACCTCGTACGCGCTGGCCGCCACCCACGGCAACGTCGGCTACCTGGGCATCGCGCTGGTCGGCGAGCTGAACCGCGACTATCTGCCGACGGTGGCGCTGACGATCGTCTGCGACATCTTCGTGCTGATCACCGTCGCGATCGCGATGCTGGAGGTGCAGAGCTCGCCGCAGTCGTCGCACAGCGGCCTCAGGATCGCCGGCACCGTGACCCGCGGGCTGGTGCGCAGCCCGCTGATGATGTCGATCGGCGCCGGCCTGCTGGCGTCGCTCGCGTCGGTCAAGCTGCCGTCGGTGATCGACAATTTCAGCCGGCTGCTGGCCAACGCGGCCGGCCCCTGCGCGCTGTTCGCGATCGGCGCGGCGCTCGGCGGCCAGCGGCTGCGCGCCGAGCGGCCGGTGGTCGTGCTGACCTTCATCAAGCTGGTGATCCATCCGCTGGTGGCCGCGCTGTGCCTGCTGGTGCTGTTCCGCGTCGATCCGACGATGGCGGCGGTGGGCGTGCTGTGCGCGGCGCTGCCGTCGGCCAGCAACACCTTCATCATCGCGCAGCGCTACCAGCTCGAAACCCGGTCGATCAGCGCGGCGATCCTGGTCGGCACCTTCGTTGCGGTGCTGACGGTGTCTTTGACGATCTTCCTGCTGGACCTGCGCGCCGCCTGAGCGGCGAGGCCGGCGCGCCGGCGGAACGCGCGACCGCCGGATGGGCGCCCACGCCCGGTCAGTACCGCATCCTGCGAGGGAAGAGCCAGCGCATCGCCAGCCAGCCGCCCAGCATGCCGCCCAGATGCGCGAAGTGCGCGACGCCGGCCTGCGTGCCGGTGACGCCGAGCACCAGCTCCAGCAGTCCGTACAAGGTGACGAACAGGCGCGCCGACATGGGGATCGGTGGAATCAGCAGCATCACCCGGCGCTCGGGGAACACCATCGCGAACGCCAGCAGCAGGCCGAACACGCCGCCCGAAGCGCCGACCACCGGCACCGCCGGCCCGCCCGCGAACAGGCCCACGGCGATCTGCGCCAGCGCGCCGGTCAGCACGCTGGCGAAGTAGACGATCGCGAAGCGGCGCGGCCCCCACAGCCGCTCCAGATCGCCGCCGAACATCCACAGCGCGAACATGTTGAAGAACAGGTGGCCGACGCCGCCGTGCAGGAAGCTGTAGCTGACGAGCTGCCATGGCATGAACGGCGGCGCACCCGACTGGCCGGGCGGCCACAGCGCGAACAACGTGAACACCGTCTCGGCGGCGTTCAGGCTGAGCAGGAAGCCCAGCACGTTGGCGACGATCAGCCCCTGCGTCAGTGTCATCGACCCGCACCCATCGGTAACGACGTATCAGACCATATAGATGCGCGGCACGCCAAATGCCCCCGCGGCAGCGTCCGCGTTCCATGTATCCTTCAGTCGACGTTGGCCACTCTTCCGAACACGACATGAATCCAGGAGCGCTGTCCCATATCCGCGTGCTCGACCTGTCGCGCGTACTTGCCGGCCCGTGGAGCACCCAGAATCTGGCCGATCTGGGCGCCGAGGTCATCAAGATCGAACGGCCGGGGGTCGGCGACGACACCCGGTCGTGGGGGCCGCCGTGGATCCGGACCGCCGACGGCGGCAATTCCACCGACTCCACCTACTATGCGTCGACCAATCGCGGCAAGAAGTCGGTGACGGTGGACATCGCGAAGAAGGAAGGCCAGGCGCTGATCCGCGAGCTGGCCGCGACCGCCGACGTGGTCGTCGAGAACTACAAGGTCGGCGACCTCAAGCGCTACGGCCTGGACTACGCGTCGCTGTCGGCGATCAATCCGCGGCTGGTGTACTGCTCGGTGACCGGCTACGGCCAGGAAGGCCCGTATGCCCACAAGCCCGGTTACGACTTCGTGTTCCAGGGGCTGGGCGGCCTGATGAGCATCACCGGCGAACGCGACGACCTGCCGGGCGGCGGCCCGCAGAAGGTCGGCGTGGCCATCGCCGACGTGCTGACCGGCATGTATGCGACCGTCGCCATCCTGGCGGCGCTGAACCACCGGACGGTCTCCGGCAAGGGCCAGTACATCGACATGGCGCTGCTCGACTGCATCGTCGCGTTCGGCGGCAACCAGGTCACCAGCTACCTCACCAGCGGCAAGATCCCGCACCGCTACGGCAACGCGCACGCCAGCATCGTGCCGTACCAGGTGTTCGACACCGCCGACGGCGCGATGATCGTCGCGGTCGGCAACGACGGCCAGTGGCAGAAGTACTGCGAGGCGATCGAGCGCCCGGATTTGGCCGAGGATCCGCGCTACACCCGCGTGACCGGCCGCACCACCCTGCGCGAGCAGCTCGTGCCGGTGCTGTGCGACGTGATGAAGGAACGCAGCACCGCCGACTGGATCGAGCGGCTGGAGGCGGTCGGCGTGCCGTGCGGCCCGGTCAACAACTATCAGCAGGTGTTCGCCGATCCGCACGTGCAGTTCCGCAAGCTGCGGGTCGACGTGCCGCGCGCCGACGGCGCGATGGCGGCGACGATCGCCAGCCCGCTGCGGCTGCAGGGCACGCCGGTGCAGTACACCCATGCGCCGCCGACGCTGGGCGAGCACACCGACGAGGTGCTGGGCGGCCTGCTCGGCAAGTCCGCCGACGAGATCGCGAAGCTGAAGGCCGGCGGGATCGTCTGAAGCCGGCCGGGGCCGGGCCTGGTCGGGTTACCGCCCCTTCGGGTTGCCGCTCTGTCTGAGCGACCAGCCTCGCGACCGCCCACCCGGCCGTCCGTTCGGACCGCCGGATCAGTCGGCCCCGCGGATCAGCCGGCCCGCGGATCAGCCGGCCTGTTCGATCAGCCGGCGGCCGATCACCTGCGCCTGGATCTCGGCCGCGCCCTCGAAGATGTTCAGGATCCGCGCGTCGCACAGCAGCCGCGACACCGGGTATTCGAGCGCGAAGCCGTTGCCGCCGTGGATCTGCAGCGCGTTGTCGGCCGCCGCCCAGGCGACCCGCGCGCCCAGCAGCTTGGCCATGCCGGCCTCGATGTCGCAGCGGATGCCGCTGTCTTTCTCGCGCGCCGCGAAATAGGTGAGCTGCCGCGCGATCATGATCTCGACCGCCATCATCACCAGCTTGTCGGCGACCCGCGGGAACGCCAGCAGCGGCTTGCCGAACTGCACCCGCTCCTGCGCATAGCGCAGCCCCAGGTCGAGCGCCGCCTGCGCGACCCCCAGCGCCCGCGACGCGGTCTGGATGCGCGCCGCCTCGAAAGTCTGCATGAGCTGCTTGAAGCCCTCGCCCGGCACGCCGCCCAGCAGATTGCCGGCCGGCACCTGGAAATCGTCGAACGCCAGCTCGTATTCCTTCATGCCGCGGTAGCCCAGCACCTCGATCTCGCTGCCGGTCAGGCCGGCGACCGGGAACGGGTTCGCATCGTCGCCGCGCGGCTTGACGCCCAGCAGGATCGACAGTCCGCGGTAGCCGGGCTTGTCGAGCTCGGTGCGCACCAGCATCGTCATCATGTCGGCGCGGACCGGATGGGTGATCCAGGTCTTGTTGCCGGTGACCTTGTAGACGTCGCCGCTGCGCACCGCCCGAGTGCTCAGGCTGGCGAGGTCCGAGCCGACGTTCGGCTCGGTGAACACCGCGGTGGGCAGCACCTCGCCCGATGCGATCTTCGGCAGCCAGTGGTCCTTCTGCTCGGTGGTGCCCGCCCCCAGGATCAGCTCGGCGGCGATCTCCGAGCGCGTGCCCAGCGACCCCACGCCGATATAGGCGCGCGACAGCTCCTCGGACACCACGCACATCGATTCCTTGCCCAGCCCCAGGCCGCCGTACTGCTCCGGAATCGTCAGCGCGAACACGCCGAGCTCCGACATCCGGCGCACCACGTCCATCGGGATGTACTCGTTGCGCAGATGCCAGCCGTGCGCATGCGGCGCCACCTCGGCCTGCGCGAAGCGGCGCATCTGGTCGCGCATCTGCTCGAACGTCGCATCGAGCCCCGCGTCGCCGAAGCTGGCCGAGCCCTCGAGCGCCGGCAGCCGGGCGGCCAGCGCGGCCCGGTTGGCCACGGTGTTGCCGGTGGCGATCAGCCGCTCGACCGCGTCGCTGCGGGCCGCGGCGATCGTCGCCGCATCCAGCCCCAGGGCCTCCAGCCGGATGATCTCGCACTGGCTCATCGGGATGCCGCCGAACACCTGCGCCAGGTATTCGCCGGAGCCGATCGCGACGATCAGCCGCTCGACCTCGCCGAAGTGCTGCCGCTCCTGCAGCCGCCGCCCCCAGGCGGCGAGCTGGCGCAGCGCGAACGCATAGGTGGCGAGCCATGCGTAGCCGTGCTGCGCATGCTGCTCGGCGTCGCCCGCCGGGCGGCCGCGCACCGCGACGGTGGCGGCGGCGAGCAGCGTGTCGATCGAGGCCGAAGCCTGCTCGAGGGTCGCGAGCAGCGACAAGTCGGAGGAATCGGCGGGGGAAGCGGTGGTGTTGGCGGACATGGATGCAATGGGTTTGCGAGGACAGCCCGCCATTCTACCGGCGGGCGTTGCGGCGCTCGGGGCCGGGAACCGCCTCAGATCCCGCGCGAGATCAGCTCCTTCATCACCTCCGAGGTGCCGCCGTAGATGCGCGCGACCCGCGAATCGACGAATGCGCGGGCGATCGGGTATTCCATCATGTAGCCATAGCCGCCGTGCAACTGCAGCATCGCATCGAGCCCCTCCCACAGCGTTTCCGTGCAGTACAGCTTGGCGATCGCCGCCTCCTCGACCGTCAGCTTGCGCTTCATGTGCTCGGCCAGGTAGTGGTCGACCATGATGCGCATCGCGAACATCTTCGACTTGATCTCGGCGAGCTTGAACTTGCTGTTCTGGAAGTCGAACAGCGACTGGCCGAACACCTTGCGTTCCTTCACGTACCTCGCCGTCGACTCGAACATCGCCTCCATGCAGGCGGCCGAGCGCACCGCGATGACGAAGCGTTCCTGCGCGAGTTCCTGCATCAGGTAGGCGAAGCCGCGGTTCTCCTCGCCCAGCCGGTTGGTCACCGGCACCCGCACGTCGTCGAAGAACAGCTCGGCGGTGTCGGCCGCGTCCTGGCCGATCTTGGCGAGCTTGCGGCCCTTGCGGAACCCCGGCCGGTCGGCTTCGACCAGGATCAGCGACACGCCCTTGGCGCCGGCCTGCGGATCGGTCTTCGCGACCACCACGACCAGATCGCAGTTCAGGCCGCTGCTGATGAAGGTCTTGCTGCCGTTGATCACGTATTCGTCGCCGTCGCGGACCGCCGTCGTGCGGATCGCCTTCAGATCGCTGCCGGCCGACGGCTCGCTCATCGCGATCGCCAGCAGCACCTCGCCGCGCGCCGCCGGCGGCAGCCAGCGGCGCTTCTGCTCCTCGGTGCCCAGCCGGTAGATGTACGGCGCGACGATGTCGGAATGCAGCGCGAACGCCAGACCGCTGACGTTGGCGTAGGCGGTTTCCTCGGTCAGCACCGCGCAGTGGCCGAAGTCGCCCCCGCCGCCGCCGTACTCGGTCGGCAACTGCGGACACAGCAGCCCCTCCCGGCCGGCCTTCAGCCAGGTCTCGCGATCGACCCTGCCCGCCTTGTCCCACTCCTGCTGGCGCGGCACGCACTCGCGCTGCAGGAAGCGGCGGGCGGTCTCGCGGAACATCTCGTGGTCTTCGCGATAGACGTTGCGGGGGATCTGGGCTGACATGGCGGAAGTCTCTCCATCGGGTCTTCGTTGATCGACGGCCGAAGTTTGCCATCGGCGGCCGGGCCGTCGCCAGTCGCAACCAGATGTTTCTTCAGGCGAAACTCTCTGACCAGCCGTCATGACGGCCGCAGAGCGGCCGCCGGACGACTGTTGCACTCAGCGCATCAGCGCATCCCAGCTCCGCTGCAGCCGCTTGACCGACACCGGCATCGGCGTGCGCAGCTCCTGCGCGAACAGCGACACCCGCAGCTCCTCCAGCGCCCAGCGGAAATCCTCCAGCCGCGCATCGCGATGGCCCTTGCGGCCGGCCAGCGCCCGGCGGTAGCCCTGCTGCAGCGGCGCCATCTCCGCCTGGCGGGCCGCATCGCGCGCCGGATCGCCCTTCAGCTTGTCCAGCCGCATCGCCACCGCCTTCAGGTAACGGGGCAGATGATTGAGCTGCGCCGCCGGCGTGCCGATCAGGAAGCGCTTCGGCAGCAGCGCCGCGAGCTGCTGCTCGATGTCGGCATGCGCCGCCGGAAAGCCCTTGGCGGCGGTCAGCTTCTTCTGCACCGCCGCGTGCTCGATCAGGATCGCCAGCGCGCTGCGCGCCAGCTCCTGGCCGATCAGGTTCAGCCGCGGCCGCGCCTCGTCGACCCGCTGCTCGAACGCCGCGCGGTCGGCCGGCAGCGGATCGGCGAAGCAGGCGCGCTCCAGCACCGCGTCGACCAGATCGGCGCGCAGCTCCTCGGCGCTGCCGAGCGATGAGTAGAGCAGCGCGAGCCGGGTCGCGTCGGGGATGTTGCGCTCGAAGTGCCGCAGCGGCTCGCGCAGCGCGAGCGCGAACAGGCGCTTCAGACCGGCGCGGTGCGCGGTCTGCGCCTGCTCGGGTTCGTCGAACACCTGCAGCTCGACCGCATCGCCGCGATCGATCAGCGCCGGATAGCCGATCAGCACCTGCTCGGCGCCGCCGGCGCGGCTGGTCAGCTCCATCAGCTCGGGCAGCTCGCCGAAGCTCCAGGTGGTGTAGTGCGGGCCGGCCTGCCGCAGCGTGTCGGCGCCGGGGTCCTCGGCCGCCGCCGGCCCCGTGCCGGCGCCAGCGCCGCTGCCGCGATCGACCCGCGGTGCCGGCGCTGCGCCGTCCGGCACCGGCCCAGCCGGCGCGCCCTCGTCGCGCGCAGCCCCCGGCACCAGCGCCGACAACGCCTGCCGGAACGCGCTCTGCGCCTGCCCGCCGTGCTCTGCGCGAAGCTGCGCCAGGTGGCGCGACAGGCCGAGCTGGCGGCCATGGCGGTCGACCAGCCGGAAGTTCATGAACAGATGCGGCGGCACCTGCTCGAGCTTGAAGTCGGCCGGCGCCGGCCGCGTCGAACCGGTGGCGCCGATGTCGTCGATCAGCGCCTCGACCAGCGGCTTGCTGCCGACGCGTTCGCGCCAGCGCCCGACGAACGCCTCGGCATAGGCCGGCAACGGCACCAGGTGGCGGCGCAGCTTCTGCGGCAGCGACTTCACGCAGGCCTGCACCTTGTCGGCCAGCATGCCCGGCACCAGCCATTCGGCGCGTACCGCGTCGACCTGGTTCAGCGCATACAGCGGCACCGTCAGCGTGACGCCGTCGTCGCTGGCGCCGGGATCGAAGTGATAGTCGAGCTCGAACTCGATGCCGCGCATCGCGATGCGCCGCGGGAACGCCTCGCTGGTGATGCCTTCGCTGTCCTTGCGCAGCAGCTCCTCGCGCGTCAGCTTCAGCGCCTCGCGCTCGGCCGGCGACGCCTTGCGGTACCAGGCCTCGAGCTGGCGGCCCGACCACACCTGCTCGGGCAGCCGCGCGTCGAACCAGTCGAACAGGAACTGCGGATCGACCAGCAGATCGGGCCGGCGGATCTTGTGCTCCAGCTTCTCGATGTCGGCGATCAGCCGGCGGTTGTGCGCGAGGAACGGCAGGTGGCCATCGTCGGGCGCGGTCAGCCAGTCGCCATTGACCAGCCCCTCGCGGATCAGCAGCTCGCGGGCCAGCCGCGGATCGCGATGCCCGAACATCACGCGGCGCTGCGCATAGATCGTCAGGCCGTACAGCACGCCGCGCTCGAACGCGACCACCTCGCCGGCCTTCTTCGACCAGGCCGGCTCGCTGTAGCTGCGGGCGATCAGGTGGGCGCCGACCCGCTCGATCCACAGCGGATCGATCCGCGCGACGGTGCGGGCGAGGAGCCGGCCGGTGTCGACCATCTCGGCGGCCATCAGCCAGCGCGGCGGCTTGCGGGTCAGCCCCGACGACGGGTGGATCACGAAGCGCGTCGCATGGGTGCCCGAGTACTGCGCGTCCTCGGGCTCGCGGGTGCCGAGGTTGCCCAGCAGACCCGCCAGCAGCGCCCGGTGAAGCTGCTCGTAGCCGGCCGGCGCATCGTTCGTCTGCCAGCGCAGCTCGGCGACCGCCTCGCGCAACTGGCCGTGCACGTCGGCCCATTCGCGCAGCTTGCGGGTCGACAGGAACTCGCGTTCCAGCCGCGCGGCCAGCCGCCGGTTCGATTCGCCGTTGACCGCCCGTTCGGCGACCGCCTTCTGCCAGTAGTCCCACACCTTGACCAGCGACAGGAAGTCCGACTGCTCGTCGACGAAGCGCCGGTGCTGCTGGTCGGCCGCCTGCTGGGCGGTCATCGGCCGTTCGCGCGGATCCTGCGACGACAGCGCCGCCGCGATGATCAGCATCTCGCGCAGGCAGTGACCGTCGTGCGCGGCCAGCAGCATCCGGCCGATCCGCGGATCGGTGGGCAGCCGCGCGAGCTGGCGGCCGACGTCGGTCAGCCCGCGCGCCTCGTCGACCGCGTTCAGCTCCTGCAGCAGCGCATAGCCGTCGACGATCGCGCGGCGCGGCGGCGGATCGAGGAACGGGAAGGATTCGACGTCGGCCAGATTCAGCGCCCGCATCCGCAGGATCACCGCGGCCAGCGACGAGCGCAGCACCTCCGGGTCGGTGAAGCGCGGGCGCGCCGCCAGATCGGTCTCGCTGTAGAGCCGGATGCAGACCCCGTCGCTGACCCGGCCGCAGCGGCCGGCGCGCTGGTTGGCCGCGGCCTGCGAGATCGGCTCGATCTGCAACTGCTCGACCTTGCCGCGGTAGCGGTAGCGCTTGATCCGGGCCAGCCCCGGATCGACCACGTAGCGGATGCCCGGCACCGTCAGCGAGGTCTCGGCCACGTTGGTGGCCAGCACGATGCGCCGGCCCGACGACGCGCTGAACACCCGTTCCTGGTCGGCCGCCGACAGGCGCGAATAGAGCGGCAGGATCTCGACCTCGCCGCGGCCGAGCGCCGCGCCGCGCCGGGCCATCGCGCGCACCTGGGCGCGCCGCAGGTGCTCGGCGACGTCGCGGATCTCGCGCTCGCCGGGCAGGAACACCAGCACGTCGCCCGGCCGCTCGCGCCACAGCTCGTCGATCGCATCCTCGATCTGCGACGGCAGATCGGTCTCGTCGCCGTCGTCGGGCTCGGCATGCTCGCCGGCGCCGGTGCCGGTCGCGGTGGCCGCCGGGTCGCGATAGCGGATCTGCACCGGATAGAGCCGACCCGACACCTCGATGACCGGCGCAGGCCCCCGGTCGCTCGCGAAGTGCGCGGCGAACCGCTCGGCATCGATCGTCGCCGACGTGATCACGACCTTCAGGTCGTCGCGCCGCGGGCCGCGCAGGAGCTGCTGCAGATAGCCGAGCAGGAAGTCGATGTTCAGGCTGCGCTCGTGCGCCTCGTCGACGATCAGGGTGTCGTAGACGCGAAGCTGCGGATCCGACAATGTCTCGGCCAGCAGGATGCCGTCGGTCATCAGCTTGATCGGCGCGCCGGGCGCGAGCTGCTCGTTGAACCGGATCTTGTAGCCGACGTGGGTGCCCAGCGGCGAGCCGAGCTCCTCGGCGATGCGGCGCGCCACCGTCGTGGCCGCCAGCCGCCGCGGCTGCGTGTGGCCGATCAGCCCCGCCTGGCCGCGGCCGGCCAACGCGCAGATCTTCGGCAACTGCGTGGTCTTGCCCGATCCGGTCTCGCCGCTGACGATCACCACCGGATGGGCGGCGATCGCCCGGGCGATGTCGTCGCGGCGCGCGCTGACCGGCAGCGACTCGGGGAACTGCAGAGGAGGCAGCGGCCGCAACGTGGGCGCCCGCGCGGGCGCCGGGCGGTCGGTGCGCTTGTGCATCGGCAAATTATAATGAGCCGATGACCCGCATCGTCCCGTCCCGGTCCGCGCCGCCCGAAGCCGCGCCGGCCTCCACCGCCGTGCCGTCGCCGGCGGCCCCGCAGCTCGCCAACGGCCTGCTCGCCCCCCGCCCCGCGGGCCGTGCCGACAATGCGCCGCCGCCGGCGCAGTTCGTGAGCTGGCTCAGGATGGTCGCGCCATACATCCATGCGTTCCGCGGCCGCACGTTCGTCATCGCCTTCCCCGGCGAGCTGGTGCAGGCCGGCAAGCTGAACAGCCTGGTGCACGACATCAGCCTGCTGCAGGCGATGGGCATGCGGCTGGTGCTGGTGCACGGCTCGCGGCCGCAGGTCAGCGAGCAGATCCGTCTGCGCGGCGCCGAGGCGCACTACGGGCGCGAGCTGCGGATCACCGACGCGGTCGCGCTGGAATGCGCGAAGGAGGCGTCGGGCGAGATCCGGCTGGACATCGAGGCGGCCTTCTCGCAGGGCCTGCCGAACACGCCGATGGCCCACTCGGCGGTGCGGGTGGTGTCGGGCAACCTGGTCACCGCGCGCCCGGTCGGCATCGTCGACGGCGTCGACCACGGTCACACCGGCCTGGTGCGCAAGGTCGACACCAACGCGATCACGTTCGCGCTGAACGGCGGCGCGATCGTGCTGCTGTCGCCGCTCGGCTTCTCGCCGACCGGCGACGCATTCAATCTCGCGATGGAAGACGTCGCTGCCGCCACCGCGGCGGCGCTCGATGCCGACAAGCTGATCTTCGTGACCGAGACGCCGGGCATCGTCGATGCGCAGGGCCAGGTGCGCGGCGAGATCTCCGAGGCGGAGGCCAAGGCGCTGCTGGCCGGCGATGCGCTGCAGGGCGATTCGCGGATCTACCTGAAGTACGCGCTGCGCGCCTGCGAGGGCGGCGTCGCGCGCGCCCACATCATTCCGTACGAGCTGGAGGGCAGCGTGCTGCTGGAGCTGTTCCAGCACGACGGCGTCGGCACGATGCTCGTCGAGGAGACGCTCGAGGCG
>DAISWF010000192.1:0-11725 GCA_036826495.1 Burkholderiaceae bacterium | reverse complement strand
CGAGCCGCGACACCACGTCGAGGGTGTTGCCGGCCGGAAAGCCGACGACGATGCGGATCGGCTTGCCGGGGAACGACTGGGCCCGTGCCGGCGCCGCCGCGGCGGCGGCCAGCGCGGCCAGCGATGCGAGCGCCGCGCGCCGGGAAGGAGAGGAAGTCGGATGCATGTTCACCTCGTCGGTTGGTACGAGAGCCACCCGGCCTGGCTCGCGCGTCGTCCGTGTCACGTCTGCAGTGCGGTTCTCGAGTCCGTCAATCGGTATCCGCCGAGCCGTGTCAGTCGAGCTGGATGTTCTGGCGCCGGATCAGGTCGGCCCACATCGCCGATTCGGTCTTCAGCCGTGCGGCGAAGTCGCGCGGCGGCGTCAGCTCCAACGTGCCGTGGGCCTGCAATTGCCGCACCAGGTTCGGATCGTCGCGGATGCCGGCCAGCGCCGCATGGATCGCCTCGACGACGGCGGGCGGCGTCTGCGCCGGCGCCATCAGCGCCAGCCACACCGTCAGGTCGAAGTTGCGCACGCCCGCTTCCTGCACCGCCGGCACGTCGGGCAGCTCGCCCCAGCGTTTGGCGCTGGTGACCGCCAGCGCGTTCAGGCGGCCGGCCTTGACCTGCGGCACCGTCAGCGGCGTGTCGAACAGCGCATCGACCTCCTGGCCGAGCAGGCCGGCCTGCGCCGCCTGCGTGCCCTTGTACGGCACGTGCGTGATCTTGAAGTCGGCGGCGCCGGCGAGCATCTCGAACGCCAGGCTGCCGAAGTTGCCGATGCCGCCGGAGCCATAGCGCAGCTCGCCGGGTTTGGCGCGTGCCAGCGCGATGAAATCGGTCAGGGACTTGACCGACGCGGTCCGCGGGTTCGCCGCGTTGGTGACCAGGAAGAACGGGAACGACGTGTACATCGTCACCGGCGTGAAATCCGAGAGCTGGTAACCGGCCTTGCGATAGACCAGCGGATTGATCATCAGCCCGCTGGAATTGATCGCCAGCAGCGTGTAGCCGTCGGCCGGCGCGCGGGCGACTTCGGACGCTGCAAGCAGGCCGTTGGCACCGGGCTTGTTGTCGATGATGACCGGCTGACCGAGCTTGACGCGCAGGTGCTCGGCGGTCAGCCGCGCGACCACGTCCAGCGTGTTGCCGGCCGGGAAACCGACGACGATGTGGATCGGCTTGGCGGGCCCGCCACGCCGAGCAGCAGCGCGCCGGCGAGGGCCAGCAGAGCCCCCGCGGCGCGACGTGCCAACGGGACGCGAGGCGCTGTCTCCACGCAACGTACCGCGGCAGCAGGACGTGCCGAGAACCGCAGGCGGTGCGGCGGCCGGCTCAGGCCGGGCGAAGCAATCGGATACACGCATCCGCTGCCAGGCTTCATGTCGTTCGTCTCCCCTTTGATCGCTCTTCGACGGGCCGCAGGCGCGCCCCGGCGTGGCCCTCATCATAGGACGGCGAGCGTACGCTGTGCAAGAATAATGATTTATGAACCACCAGTCATTAAATTCCTCGCTGACGATGATGCGCGGACCGGGTGACCGCCGGCCCGCGCACATGCACACTGGCGGCGGACAGACGATGAGGAGCGGCGCGCGATGAGCGACACCCGGCTGACCTACGATGAGCGGCAGGTCGCCGGCATCACACTGGGCGAGATCCGGCTCGATTCCGACAGCGGCGTCAATCCGCTGTCGGGCTCGACGGTGCGGGCGATGCGCGAGCGGCTGCGCAGCGTGGCGTCGGCCGACGGCCCGCACGCGGTGACGGTGTCGGCGAGCGGCCGCTGCTTCTGCGCCGGCGCCGACGTCAAGGAATTCCGCCGCTTCGACGAGGCGGCGTTCCGCGACTACATGACCGAGATCCTGGCGATGTACTCCGACATGATCGAGGTCGGCAAGCCGATCATCAGCGTGGTGCATGCCGATGCGCGCGGCGGCGGCGCGGCGCTGGCGTTCTGCTCCGACTTCGTCGTCGCGGCCGACACCGCGCGGTTCGCGCTGCCCGAGGCGCACCGCGGCCTGGCCGGCGGCGGCTATCTGATGCCGCGGCTGATCGGCAAGCACCGTGCCGCCGAGATGGTGCTGCTGGGCCGCGACTTCAGCGCGGCCGACATGCTGGCGATGGGCCTGGTCAACGAGGTCTGCGCGGTACCGGACCTGAGCGCCCGCACCGAGGCGCTGGTCGCCGAGCTCGCACGGATCCCGGCGAGTGCGTTCGCGGTCGGCAAGCGATCGCTGGCCGGCGGGCTGTCGGTGGGGCTGCGCGAAGCAATGGCCTGGCATGTGCAGGCGCAGGCCGACGCATTCATGCGCGGCCGCGCCGAGGGTCGCGCCGGATGAACGAACGCGACCAGCAGTGCCTGGCGGCATTACGGCTGCCGCGCGAACGGGACACGCTGCCGGCATTGTTCGATGCGCGCGCGGCGGCCGGCGGCGATGCGCCGTTCCTGTCGTTCCGCGATCGGACGCTGAGCTGGCGCCAGGCGCACGCATGCAGCTTGGACTGGAGCCGGTGGCTCGCGGCTGCCGGCTGCCGCCCCGGCGACCGCATCGCGGTGGCGCTGCCGAACTGCGATGCGCAGGTGCTGCTGTTGCTGGCCTGCGGGCGCGGCGGCTTCGTGTTCGCGGCCTGCAACCCTGCCGCCGGCGCCGGGGAATTCGCGGCGATGCTCGGCGTGCTGCAACCTGCGCTGATCGTGCTGTCGGACGGGCATCCGGGTGGTGCATCGACGGCCGCGCCGACGTTGGTGCTGAACCTCGACACGCTCGAGCTGTCGAGCAGCCGCTGGCAGGCGCGCGCATCGGCCGGCGCGATCGACGGCCAGCGAAGCCAGGAATCCGCCCGGACCACTACGCCGGTCATGACGCCAGGTTCGACGCCGGCTGTGACGCCGGCTGTGACGCCCCCGCGGGCGCACACCCATGCCGATGACGTTTTGGGCATCGATGCCGGCGCCGATGACGATGCCGGCGCCGCCGTACACGCCCCCGACTCGCCGCTGGCGATCGTGTTCACGTCGGGCACCACCGGCGTGCCGAAGGGCGCGGTGCACAGCCATCGCACCTACGTGATGGCCGCCGAGATCGCCACCTGGCGGATGCGGCTGTCGCCGGCAGACCGGATGCTGGTGGTGCTGCCGCTCTTTCATCTGAATGCGCTGTTCTATTCGGTGGGCGGCGCGATCGCCAGCGGCGCACGGCTGGTGATCGCCGAACGCTTCCAGGCATCGACGTTCTGGCAGACGGTCGCGCGGCACGGCATCACGCAGGTGAACCTGATCGCGGCGGTCGGCAACATCCTGCTGAAGCGCGATCGCAGCGAATTTCCCGGCAATGCGACGTTGCGCAAGGTGTCGGCGGCGCCGGTATCGGCCGACGTGGCGCGCAAGCTGCGCGAGGCGTTCGGCATCCGGCAGGTGGTCGAGAGCTACGGCATGAGCGAGGCACCGGGCATCGCGCAGGTCGACTTCGACGATGATGATCACCGGGCCTGCCTGGGACGGCCGATCCGGCATCCGCTGTCGGGCGAGCCGGTCAGCGAGGTGCGGATCGTCGACGACGCGCGCAGGCCGCTGCCAGCCGGCCGGGTCGGTCGCATCATGATCCGCAGCAGCACGATGATGCGCGGCTATTTCAACCGGCCGGATCTCGCCGACGCGGTCGATCGCGACGGCTGGTTCCTGACCGCGGATCTCGGCGAGGCCGACGAGCAGGGCTATCTGTACTTCCGCGGCCGCACCGCCGAGATGATCCGTCATCGCGGCGAGAACGTCGCGGCCTCCGACGTCGAGGCGACGTTGCTGCAGCACCCGGCGATCAGCGATGCCGGCTGCATCGGCGTCGAATCGGAGCTGGGCGAGGAGGACATCCTGGCCGCCGTGGTGCTGCGCCCCGGCGCGGAACTGCCGCCGGCGGCATTCGCCCTCTGGTGCGCGCAGCGGCTGGCGCCGCACAAGCGGCCGCGCTGGCTGGCGGTGCTGAGCGAGCTGCCGAAGACCGCCACCGAGAAGGTGGCCCGGCACCGGCTGCGCGACGATCCGTCGGTGCGCACGGCGGCCGTCGATCTGACGGCGGCCGAAACGACGGCGGCTGATGCTGCGGCAGCCGAGCTCACGGCAGCCCAGCCCGCGGTGGCCGAGTCCGCGACGGCGAAGCCTTCGCCAGACAGTGGACTCGCCCCATGCGCGTCGAACGACCCGCTGCCGCTCGCCGGCATCACCGTCGTCGACCTGACGACCCGCCTGCCCGGCCCGCTCGCCACGCTGATGCTGGCGCAGGCCGGCGCGCGGGTCATCCGTATCGAGCCTCGGCCGCACGGCGAGGAGACGCGCAGCGCGCAGCCGCAGCTCGACGGCCTGTCGGCGCACTACGGATGGCTGAACCGGGGCAAGACGGTCGAGCTGCTGGACCTGAAGTCGCCGCCGGGCAACGCGCGGCTGGAAGAACTGCTGGCGCAGGCCGACGTGCTGATCGAGCAGTTCCGCCCCGGCGTCATGGAACGGCTGGGCTTCGCGCCCGCGGATACGCTGGCGCGCCATCCGCGGCTGGTCTGGTGCTCGGTCACCGGCTACGGCCGCGACGACCCGCGATCGCTGAAGGCGGCGCACGACCTGAACTACCAGGCCGATGCCGGCCTGGCCGGTGCCGCGCCGGCGGGCCCGCGCGGCGTGCCGGTGCTGCCGACGGTGCTGCTGGGCGACATCGCCGGCGGCACCTATCCGGCATTCATGAACATCCTGCTCGCGCTGATGCGCCGTCAGCAGACCGGCCGCGGCGGCTTCGTCGACATCGCGATGAGCCGAAACGTCGAGGTGTTCAACTGCTGGAGCACGATAGACGGCGCGCTGACCGGGCGCTGGCCGGTGCCGGGCGGCGGCCGGCACACCGGCGGCTCGCCGCGCTACAACCTGTACGCGACCCGCGACGGCCGCCTGCTCGCGGTGGGCGCGCTGGAGGACCGGTTCTGGCAGCAGTTCCTGGACGGCATCGGACTCACGCTGCCGCCGGAGCTGGAACGGCACGACCCGGCCGCCGCGATCGAATGCGTCGCGGCCCATCTGCGCGAGCACGATGCCGCGTTCTGGCTCGAGCGCCTGGCCGGCCGCGACGCCTGCTGTAATCTGGTGACCGACCCGCGCGAGCTGCTCGAGCGGCGCAAGGCCGAGGCCCGCTCCGATCCAGCAGGGCCGCCGCCGGTGCTGCCCGACATCCCGCTGCCGCTTTCGCCGCCGTTGATCTCCGATCCATGACCAACCGAACCAACCCTGTTCCCCAGGCACCGGCACGCAGCCGCCCGCGCAAGACGCGCGCCGAGAAGGCGATCGAGAACCGCCACCGGCTGCTGCATGCGGCCGTCGAGGTGATCGGCCAGTACGGCTACGCTGAGGCCTCGATCACGCGGATCACCGAACGCGCCGGGCTCGCGCAGGGAACGTTCTATCTGTACTTCGAGTCGCGCCAGCATCTGTTCGATCAGCTACTGCCCGAAGTCGGCGGCGAGGCACTGGCGTTCATCCGCGACGCGGTCGGCGATGCGCCGGACTTCGTGACGATGGAGGCCGACGGCCTGCGCGCGTTCTTCCAGTACGTGGCGCGCAACCCGGCGTTCTTCCGGGTATTCACCGAGGCGGAGGTGGCCGCGCCGGTGGCCTATGCGAAGTACACCGCCGACCGCACCGGCCGCTTTCTCGACAGCCTGTTGGCCGCCTGGAAGAACGGCGAGGTCGACGGCTACAGCCGCCGCGAGCTCGCGGTGCTGACGCAGGTGATGCTGGCGGCACGCACCTATCTCTTCCACGAGTTCGCGCAACGCGACGGCGACACGCTGAAGCCGCCGCCCGAATGGGTCGTCAAGGCCTACACGAAGTTCATCGCGCGGGCGCTGGGCGGGGCGGACGGGGGCTGAGCCGCAATCCGCGACGACGATCCGCCACGCGACCGACTGCCCTGACGCCGACCGCTACGAAGACCGCTACGAACTGTCGTCGCTGAAGGCGATGGCCTGCGGCGGTTCGCCAGCACACTAGATCGGCGAGATCGGCCTGAACTTCGCCCAGCGGGCGCCGGGCCGCCGCGCCGGCGCATCGTCGAGCGCGCGGATCAGCACGGCGCGGGTGTCGCGCGGATCGATGACGTCGTCGATGTGGAAATGCTCGACCGCCCGCAGCGGCCCGAGCCGGGCGCGCATCTCATCGATCAGTTGCTGGCGGCGCGCCATCGGATCGGGCGCCGCGCGGTAGTCGTTGCGGTAGGCGACGTCGACCGCGCCTTCGACCGACATCGCGCAGATCTCGGCGGTGGGCCACGCGAAGCTGCCCTCGGAGCCGAAACTGCCCTGGCCGCCGTTCATCATGATGAAGGCTCCGCCGTAGCCGCGACGCAGCACGACGCTGACCCGCGGCACCGTCGCGCAGCCGAGCTCGAACAGCATCCGGCCGCTGCGCCGGCCCAGGCCCGCGCGTTCGGCAGCGCTGCCGATCACGTTGCCGGGCACGTCGATCAGGTAGACCAGCGGCAGTCCGAACGCATCGCACACGGCGACGAAGTGCGCCGCCTTCTCGCTGGCGGCCACGTTGATCAGGCCGGCGGCGACGCGCGGCTGATTGGCGATCAGGCCGACCGGCCGGCCATCGAGCCGCGCGAAGCCGACGACGATGTTGCGCGCCCAGGTCGGCCGGATCTCGAAGAAGCTGCCGACGTCGACGACGCGTTCGATGATGGCCCGCACGTCGTAGCCCTTGCGCGGATCGGCCGGAACGATGTCGAGCAGCGCATCGTCGCGCCCTGCGGCCGGACCACCCGCCGGATCGCCGGCCGGGACGCGCGGCGCCGGCTGTCCGGCGTTCGACGGCAGATAGGACAGGTAGCGGCGGATCGATGCGAGACAGTCGGCCTCGCTGGCGGCGCCCAGATGCGCGATGCCGGCGGTATCGACCTGCATCGCCGCGCCGCCCAGCGTCTCCATGTCGACGTCTTCGCCGACCCCGGCGCGCACCAGCGCCGGCCCGGCGATGCCCATCGCCGACTGGCCGCGCACCATGACGACGAAGTCGGCCATCGCCGAGTAGTTGGTCGGTCCGGCGAAGGCCGGCCCCATGATCGCCGACACCACCGGCACCCAGCCCGAAAGCTGCGCGAACAGCTCGAACACCGGCGTGCCCTGCGCGAACGAGCGGGCGTCCTGGCCGTCCTGGATGCGGTGGCCGCCACCGTCGTGGATCATCACGTATGGCATGCCGGCATCGCCGGCGCGGCGCATCGCCCTCAGCATCTTCTGGCGACCGACGTGGCCGACGCTGCCGCCGAGCGCCGTGTAATCCGACGAGCTGACCATCACCGGCCGGCCGTCGATCCGCCCGGTACCGGTGATCAGGCCGTCGGCCGGCGCCTCCAGGGAGGGTACCGGGCCGCCCTCGCCCGGCTGCCCGCCTTCCTGCACCGGCTTGACCAGCGCGCCCACTTCGGCGAACGAACCCGGATCGCACAACTGCTCGATGCGCTCGCGCGCCGTCAGCCGGCCGCGCCGACGCTGGCGCTCCACCGCCGCCGGGCGCCCCTCGTCGAGCACCGCCGCGCGCGCCGCGGCGATTTCATCGAGCCGGCGCCTCATCGGCGTACACCCAGCGCGCCGCTGTCGGCCAGCGCCCGCAGTTCCTGATCCGTGCAGCCGAGCAGCTCGCGCAGCACGTCCTCGGTGTCGGCACCCAGCAGCGGCGCGGCCACCGGCGTGGCCAGCGGAGTCGCGGCAAAGCGCATCGGCAGGCCGACGTTCGGTACGCTGCCCAGCGTCGGATGCGGAATCTCGCTCAACAGTCCGAGCTCGGCGATCTCGGGTCCGTCGAGCGCTTCGCCGACGGTGCGGATCGCGCCGGCCGGCACGCCGGCCGCATGCATCCGCGCCAGCAGCTCGGCCCGCGGGTGACGGCGCAGCTCGTCGGCGATCAGCGCGAGCAGCTCGCGCTGGTGGGTGCGGCGCGCGGCGCTGTCGATATAGCGCGGGTCGTCGGCGAGCTCGGGGCGCCCGAGCACGTCCTTCACCAGCCGCTGGAACGTGCGGTCGTTGGCGCAGGCCAGATAGATCGGCCCGTCGGCGGTCTGGAAATCGCCGACCGGGCTGGCGGTGGTCTGCACGTTGCCGAAGCGGCTGGGGCTGACGCCGGTGGCGAGATACGCCAGCGAGAAGTTGCCCAGCATGTTGACGGCGGTCTCGATCATCGTCGTCTCGATGTACTGGCCGACGCCGGTGCGTTCGCGGGCGACCACCGCCGCCAGGATCGCGTTGCACGACATCATCGCCGTCGAGATGTCCATCATCGACGGGCCGGCGCGCACCGGGGCCTGGTCGGCATAGCCGTTCATCGACATGAAACCGCTCTCGGCCTGCACGATCGGATCGAAGCCGATGCGGCCGGCGTGCGGGCCGGAGCGACCGTAGGCCGACACCGAGCAGTAGACGACCGACGGGTTGCGCGCCGACACCGCCTGGTAGCCGATGCCCAGACGATCGGCGACGCCGGTCGAGAAGTTCTCGACGACGATGTCGGCGGTCTCGGCCAGTTGCAGCGCCAGCTCGCGGCCGGCAGCGGTCTTCAGATCGAGCGCGACGCTGCGCTTGTTCCGGTTGACCCAGAGGTAAGGCACACCCTCACTGCCCAGCGACGGCGGATAGTGGCGGAACCCGTCGCCCTCGCCGACGTTCTCGATCTTGATGACCTGCGCGCCGAAGTCGCCGAGCATCATCGTCGCGAACGGGCCGGCGATGAAATGCGTGAAGTCGATGACGCGCAGGCCGGCAAGCGGCGTCGGCGACGCCGGATCGCGCGGACGGGGTGGCGGCAGCGCCGGACGGCCGGAGGGGGCGTCGCTCACACGGTCTCCTTCGTATAGAGCGTCCGATGTTAAATGAAAAATGAACCACCAGTCATAAAATGACGTGTGGATGGTAGACCACGCCGCCAGGCGACGAGCGGGATTCGACCAGCGCCCAGCCGGGCGCATGCCAGGTGAAGGGCCGTACCCCCGCGACGATCTCGCGCAGCGACGGCGCGGCCAGCGCCGCCCGGTCGCAGCGCCGTGCCAGCGTCACATGCGGACGGAACGGGCGCTGGTCCACCGGGACGGCCGCCTCCGCCAGCCCGACGACCAGTTCCCGATGCGCATCGAGCAGCACCGCCGGGCACTGCGACGGCGCGCGGAACAGCACGCGCTGCGACACGAAGGCATCCAGCCGGTCGAGCCCGACGGTGAACGGCGGCGGCCGGGTGGCGGCCAGCAGGCCGGCGATGTCATCGAACCGGCGATCGTCGACCGGACCGATGAACGCCACCGTCAGATGCAGGTTCGCGGGCGCGGTGGGCCGGCCGCCGGCGGCGCGCGCCAGAGCCGGCAGATCGGCTGCCAGCGCAGCCCGTGCCGGCTCGTCGGGCCACAGGGCGATGAACAGTTTCACCGGCGCGGCCCGCCCGGCCACGCTGCACGGCGCCGGGCGGTCAGAGGAATTTGGCGCGCCCGGCGCGGATCGAACGCGCGACCCCTGGCTTCGGAGGCCAGTACTCTATCCACTGAGCTACGGGCGCCAAAACCGCGATTGTAACCTGCGCGGCAGCAACACGGGTTCGCGGCGGGCGGCCCCTCCCGTTATACTTCAAGGCTTTGATTCAGAAGATCCAACAGGCGCAACGCGCCGGGAAATGGTCATGAGCGACGCGCACGAGTCCTTTGTGAAGACCCCGAGGCAACTGATCACCGTGGTGGTCCTGGCCTTCATCGTGCCGATCCTGATCATCATCCTGCTGGTGTCGTACGTGACCACGGTGCCGCGTACCGGTGCCGGCGGCAACGCGATGACGCCCGAGGCCACGGTCTCGCGGATCCGTCCGGTGGCGGGGTTCGAGCTGCGCGATGCCAGCACGCCGACGGCGCTGCGGCCCGGTGATGCGGTATTCAAGGGCCAGTGCGGCGCCTGCCACGAAACCGGCGCGGCGGGCGCGCCGAAGGTCGGCGACACCGCGAACTGGGCGCCGCGGATCAAGCAGGGCCTGCAGACGCTGATCGATCATGCGCTGAAGGGCAAGGGCGCGATGCCTCCGCAGGCGGGCGGCGAATTCGCCGACGGCGAGATCGCCCGGGCGGTGGTCTACATGGCCAACAACTCCGGCGCCAAGTTCGCCGAGCCGGCGGCGCCGGCTGCTGCCGGTGGCGCCGGGGCCGATTCCAAGGACGCAGGTGCCGCCTCCGGCTCGGGCAATGCCGGAGCCGCCGCACCGGCCGGCGACCAGAAGGCCGCCGAGCCCGAGAAGAAGCAGGAACTGACGTCCGGTAGCTGAGCCCTCCTGGACCAGCGGTCCGGTCAGCTTCCGGCCACCACCTCCAGCAGCTCCGTTCCGTAGCGCTCGAGCTTCGCGCTGCCGATGCCGGGCACCGCGGCCAGCTCCGTGATGTCGGCCGGCTGGCGGCGCGCGATCTCGGCCAGCGTGCTGTCGTGCAGGATCACGTAGGCGGGCAGCGACTGGGCGCGCGCCTGGTTCAGCCGCCACGACTTCAACCGATTGAACAGATCCAGCTCGGCCCCGGTGGGCGGAGCCGACGGCTGCGCCCCCTTGCCGCTGAACAGCTTGGCGGCCTTGCCGGCCTTCTTCGGCGGCAGCCGCCGCATGTCGACCGGGCGTTCGCCGCGCAGCACCGCGCGACTGTCGGCGGTCAGCAGCAGCGCGCCGTGGGCATCGTGGTCGACCGTCAGCAGCCCCATCGCGATCAACTGGCGGAACACGCTGCGCCACTCGTCCCCGGCCAGGTCGGCGCCGATGCCGTAGACCGACAGCTTGTGATGCCCCCAGCGCTGCATCTTCTCGCCGTCGGCCCCGCGCAGCACGTCGATCACATGGCCTGCGCCGAAGCGCTGGCCGGTCCGGTAGACGGCCGACAGCGCCTTGCGCGACGCCTCGGTGGCATCCCAGGTCTGCGGCGGCTCCAGGCAGGTGTCGCAGTTGCCGCACGGGTCGCTGCGCTCGCCGAAATAGTCGAGCAGCCGCATGCGCCGGCAGCTCGCCGTTTCGCACAGCCCCAGCAGCGCGTCCAGCTTGGCGCCGGAGATGCGCTTGTATTCGTCGGTGGCATCCGAACCGTCGATCAGCCGGCGCTGCTGGACCACGTCGGCCAGCCCGTAGGCCATCCAGGCATCGGCCGGCTGCCCGTCCCGGCCGGCGCGGCCGGTTTCCTGGTAGTACCCCTCGATGCTCTTGGGCAGATCGAGATGGGCGACGAAGCGCACGTCGGGCTTGTCGATGCCCATGCCGAACGCGACGGTGGCCACGATGACCACCCCTTCCTCGCGCTGGAAGCGCGTCTGGTGCTCGGCGCGGGCGGCATTGTCCATGCCGGCGTGGTACGGCAGCGCATGCACCCCCTGGCCGACCAGCCAGGCCGCGGTGTCCTCGACCTTGCGGCGCGACAGGCAGTAGACGATGCCGGATTCGCCGGCATGTTCGTCGCGGATCAGCCGCAGGAGCTGGGCCCGCGGATCGGTCTTGTCGACGATCGTGTAACGGATGTTGGGCCGGTCGAAGCTCGACACGAACACCCGCGCGTCGTGCAGCGCCAGCCGATCGATGATCTCCTGCCGGGTCTGCGGATCGGCGGTGGCGGGCAGCGCGCCCCGCGGGCCCGCCCGGAACCGCTCCGCCGCGACCCCCAGCCCCCGCGACTCCGGCCGGCAGCCCGGGGCCCACACCCCCACCCAAAGC
>DAISWF010000191.1:0-11752 GCA_036826495.1 Burkholderiaceae bacterium | reverse complement strand
TATGCGGCCCCCCGCCCCTACCGGCCCCCGCACCGCCCGGAGCGAACCGATGCGCCCCCGCCGTTTCATGCAGGTCGACGTGTTCACCGACCGTCCGTTCGCCGGCAATCCGGTCGCGGTGGTGCTGGACGCGGCTGGCCTCGACACCGCCGCGATGCAGGCGATCGCCCGCTGGACCAATCTGTCGGAGACGACCTTCGTGCTGCCGGCCGACGCACCCGGAGCCGACTATCGGCTGCGCATCTTCACGCCCGGCGCCGAACTGCCGTTCGCCGGCCATCCGACGCTGGGATCGGCCTGGGCGGTACGGTCGTCCGGAACGATCGCCGGCGATCGTGAACGGATGATCCAGCAGTGCGGCGCCGGCCTGGTGACGGTGCGCGTCGACGGGCCCCGGCTGTGGCTGCGGCTGCCGCCGCAGCGGCATCGCGCGCTCGACGCCGGCCAGAATCGCCGCCTCGCGCAGACGCTGGGCCTGCCGTCCACGCTGCAGGCGCGGGCGATCGACGTCGGTCCGGTGTGGCAACCGGATCTGCCGGCGCTGGCCCGGCTCTCCGATGAGCTGCAGGTCACCGGTGCCGTCGTGTTCGGCCACCGCCACGACGGTGGCGACGGCCCCGGCTACGAAGTCCGCGCGTTCGCGCCGGCCCATGGCGTGCCCGAGGATCCGGTGTGCGGCAGCGGCAACGGCTGCGTCGCCTCGCTGCTGGCCGCCGGCGGCCGCGGCACCGACTACGTGGCCCGCCAGGGGCGTGCGATCGGCCGCGACGGATTCGTGCAGGTGCACTTCGATGGTGCGGACATAGAGATCGGCGGCCATTGCGTGACCGTCGTCGAGGGGGCGATCCGCGCCTGAGAGGCGCCGGCCATGTCCGCGTACGGCTCGCGCACCGCTCGCATTCGGCTGGGCGGAGCGGGTGCACGGTCTGACCGGAACCGGATCGCGATGTCGCGTACCCTACAGGCAGTGGCGCGCTTCTTGCTGGACCTTCTCGCTCGAATCGAACGTCCCCGAGACAAACCATCCGATGTCGATCCGCGCCGCCCTGCACCACGTCACCCGCTACCGCTACGAGCGCCCGGTCTCGCTCGGCCCGCAGATCATCCGCCTCCGGCCCGCCGCCCACGCCCGCAGCGCGGTGCTGTCGTACAGCCTGAAGGTCAGTCCCGGCCGGCATTTCGTCAACTGGCAGCAGGACTCCCACGGCAACTGGCTCGCGCGCTTCGTGTTCCCCGACAAGGTCACCGAGTTCCGCATCGAGGTCGACCTGCTAGCGGACATGACGGTGATCAACCCGTTCGACTTCTTCGTCGAGGAGGCCGCCGAACGGTGGCCCTTCGCCTATGCTGAGGAGCTCCGCGACGATCTGGCGCCCTACCGGGCCGCCGATCCGCTCGGGGCCGGACTGTCGTCGTATATCGAGCAGGTGCGCCATGGCGACCCGAATACGGTGCAGTTCCTCGTCGGTCTGAACCAGCGGCTGGCCCGTGACATCCGCTACCTGATCCGGCTCGAGGCCGGCGTGCAGACGCCCGAGGAAACCTTGGCGCTGCGAGCGGGTTCCTGTCGCGACTCCGCCTGGTTGCTGGTTCAGATCCTGCGCAACATCGGGCTGGCCGCCCGCTTCGTGTCCGGCTACCTGATCCAGCTCAAGCCGGACCTGAAGTCGCTCGACGGCCCGGCCGGCACCGAGCACGACTTCACCGACCTGCATGCATGGACCGAGGTCTATCTCCCCGGCGCCGGCTGGATCGGTCTGGATCCGACCTCGGGCCTGTTGTGCGGCGAAGGTCACATTCCGCTGGCGGCGACGCCGCACTACCGCAGCGCCGCGCCGATCTCCGGCATGGTCGAGTCGGCCGCCGCGACGTTCGACTTCGAGATGAAGGTCACCCGCATCGGCGAGCGACCGCGGATCACGCTGCCGTTCGACGAACCGGCCTGGGACGCGCTGAACGCGCTCGGCGAACGGGTCGACCGCGACCTGCTCGCGCAGGACGTGCGGCTGACGATGGGCGGCGAGCCGACCTTCGTGTCGATCGACGACTACGAATCGCCCGAATGGAACACCGCGGCGGTGGGCCCGACCAAGCGGCGCTTCGGCGACACCCTGATCCACCGGCTGCGCGACCGGTTCGCGCCCGGCGGCGTGCTGCACCACGGCCAGGGCAAGTGGTATCCCGGCGAATCGCTGCCGCGCTGGGCGTTCGGGCTGTACTGGCGGGCCGACGGCGAGCCGGTATGGCAGGACGCGTCGCTGTTCGCGCGCGAGCAGTCGCCGCTGCCGCCGGCCGAACTGATGCCGGCCGCCGAGCGGTTCGCCGCCGGCATCGCCGAGCGGCTGGGGCTGCCGGCCGATGCGCCGATCGCCGCCTTCGAGGATCCGGCTCATTGGCTGCTGGCCGAAGGCAGGCTGCCCGACAACGTCGACGTCGACGATCCCCGGCTCGAGGACCCCGAGGCGCGTGCGCGGATGGTCAAGGTGTTCGAGCGCGGCCTGACCCGGCCGGCCGGCTACGTGCTGCCGGTGCAGCGCTGGAATGCGGCGGCCCGCCCCGATCCGCGCTGGCGCACCGAACCGTGGCAGTTCCGCCGTGGACGGCTGTTCCTTGCGCCCGGCGATTCGCCGGTCGGGCTGCGGCTGCCGCTGGGGTCGCTGCGCTGGCTGCCGGACGGCGACTATCCGTACCTGCATCCGGCCGATCCGACGGTGCCGCGACCGCCGCTGCCATCGGCCGACGACCTGCGCCGCCAGATCGCGCTTGCCGCCGGCGCTGCCGGCACCAGCGGCTCGTCCGGCCGGCAGGTCCCCCGCCAGCCAGTGCTCGAGCAGGAGATCGGCACGGGCGCGGTGCGCACCGCGCTGGCGGTGGAGCCGCGCGACGGCATCCTCTACGTGTTCATGCCGCCGGTGGAAGCGCTGGAGGACTATCTGGAGCTGCTGGCCGTCATCGAAGCGGCCGCCGCCACCCAGTCGCTGCCGGTGCGGATCGAAGGCTACCCGCCGCCGCCCGATCCGCGGCTGAACGTCATCAAGGTGACGCCCGATCCCGGCGTCATCGAGGTCAACGTGCAGCCGGCCGCGAGCTGGGCCGAGTCGGTCGCGATCACCCGCGGGCTCTACGAGGAAGCCCGCCAGACACGGCTGGGCACCGAGAAGTTCATGATCGATGGCCGCCACACCGGCACCGGCGGCGGCAACCACGTGGTGCTGGGCGGCCGCAGCACCGCCGACAGCCCGTTCCTGCGCCGGCCCGATCTGCTGAAGAGCCTGCTGATCTACTGGCAGCGGCATCCGTCGCTGTCGTATCTGTTCTCGGGCCTGTTCATCGGCCCGACCAGCCAGGCGCCGCGGATCGACGAGGCCCGCCACGATGCGCTGTACGAGCTGGAGATCGCGCTGGCGCAAATACCCGCCGCAGCCCCGGCCCCGTCGGCGGGCAGCGACGAGGCGCTGCCGCCGTGGCTGGTCGACCGCCTGCTGCGCGACCTGCTGGCCGACGTGACCGGCAACACCCATCGCACCGAGATCTGCATCGACAAGCTCTATTCGCCCGACGGCCCGACCGGCCGGCTGGGGCTGGTCGAGTTCCGCGGCTTCGAGATGCCGCCGGATGCGCGGATGAGCCTCGCCCAGCAGCTTCTGCTGCGCGCGCTGCTCGCCTGGTTCTGGCGCGCGCCGCGCCACGGCGGGCTGGTGCGCTGGGGCACCAGCCTGCACGACCGTTTCATGCTGCCGGAATTCGTCTGGCAGGACTTCGACGAGGTGCTGGGCGACCTGCGCGCCGCCGGCTATCCGTTCGACCCGCTGTGGTACGAAGCGCAGTTCGAGTTCCGTTTTCCGCCGTATGGCGTCGTCGAGCATGGCGGCGTGCGGCTGGAGCTGCGCCAGGCGCTGGAGCCCTGGCACGTGCTCGGCGAGACCGGCGCGACCGGCGGCACCGTCCGCTATGTCGACTCGTCGGTCGAGCGGCTGCAGGTGCGCGCCGACCACTTCAACCCGCGCCGCCACGTGATCACCTGCAACGGCCGCCCGCTGCCGATGACCTCGACCGGTCATGCCGGCCAGTTCGTGGCCGGCGTGCGCTTCAAGGCGTGGCAGCCGGCCGCCGGCCTGCACCCGACGATCGCGCCGCATGCGCCGCTCACGTTCGACATCGTCGATACCTGGAACCGCCGCTCGGTCGGGGGATGCCGCTATCATGTCGCGCATCCGGGCGGACGGAACTACGACAGCTTCCCGGTCAACTCCTACGAAGCCGAGGCGCGACGCATGGCACGTTTCGAATCGATCGGACACACCCCGGGCGTCATCGACATCACGCCCGAGCAGCGCCCCGAGGAATTCGCGCTGACGCTGGATCTGCGCTACCCGCGGTGAGAAACCCGTGAACGCCCCGTCGCTCCGATGAGCGCCGAGCAGCAACGCCACGAGCACTCGGGCATCGACCGGTTGCTGGAAGCCTACCGGCCGCCTGCCGGCGTCTGCGACGAGCTGCTGGACGCATCGGGCCGCGTGCGGGCCCACTGGATGCCGCTGCTGTCGGCGCTCGCGCAGCTCGCCCGGGCCGACCCCGACGAGCTGCCGCGCCGCTTCAACGCAGCCGACCGCTATCTGCGCGAAGCCGGCGTGTTCCACCGGGTCTACGACTCGACCGCGGGCGGCAGCGAACGGCCCTGGCCGCTGTCGCACATTCCGCTGCTGATCGCGCCCGGCGAATGGGAACGGCTGACCCGCGGACTGACACAGCGTGCGAACCTGCTCGAGGCGATCCTGCAGGACTGCTACGGGTCGCAGCGGATGGCGCGCGACGGCGTGCTGCCGGCCAGCCTCATCGCCGGCAGCCCGGAGTTCCTGCGGCCGATGGTCGGCGTGAAGCCGCGCGGCGGCCATCACCTGTGGTTCTATGCGGCCGATCTGGGCCGCGGGCCCGATGGCCGCTGGTGGGTGCTCGGCGACCGCACGCAGGCGCCGTCGGGCGCCGGCTACGCGCTGGAGAACCGGGTCGCGATGGGCCGCGCGCTGTCCGACGTCTCACGCAAGCTGAACGTTCACCGGCTGGCCGGCTTCTTCCTCGCGTGCCAGCGGGCGCTGACCGCGCACCGCGGCGCCGACGCCGCCCGGGTCGGGCTGCTGAGCCCGGGGCCGCTGAACGAAACCTACTTCGAGCACACCTACCTGGCCCGCTATCTCGGCTTCCTGCTGGTCGAGGGCGAGGACCTGACGGTGCGCCGCAACCGGCTGTACGTACGTACCGTGACCGGCCTGAAGCCGATCGACGTGCTGTGGCGGCGGCTCGATTCGGTGTTCGCCGATCCGCTGGAGCTGAACGGCGAATCGCGGATCGGCGTGCCCGGGTTGATGCGGGCGGTGCGGGCGGGCAACGTGATGATGGCCAATGCGCTCGGCTCGGGGCTGGTCGAAGGCCGCGCGCTGCTCGGCTTCCTGCCCGGGCTGTGCCGCGCACTGCTCGACGAGCCGCTGCAGCTTCCCAGCATCGCGACCTGGTGGTGCGGCCAGCAGAGCGCCCGCGACGAGGTGCTGGCCGACCTGAATGCGTTCGTCATCGCGCCGGCCTACAGCAGCGATCTGCCCGGCGGCGACGCGGACCTGATCTCGCCGCGCGAGCTCGACGACGCCGGCCGCCAGCGGCTCGCCCGCACGATCGCGGCGCGCGGCCTGGACCATGCGGCGCAGGAGGTCGTGCACCTGTCGACCACGCCGGTCTGGATCGACGGCCGGCTGCAGCCGCGGCCCTGCGTGGTCCGCGTCTACCTGGCACGCACCGAGCAGGGCTGGACGGTGATGCCCGGCGCGTTCTGCCGGATCTCGGATGCGATGGATGCGCGGGTCATCACGATGCAGCACGGCGGCCGCTCGGCCGACGTCTGGGTGCTCAGCGACCGGCCGCCCGAGGACACGTCGCTGCTGGAGATCGACTCGCGCCAGCCGGTGCGCCGGCTGCCCGGCGCGCTGCCCAGCCGCGCGGCCGACAACCTCTACTGGATCGGCCGCTATCTGGAACGCAGCGAGGGGCTGATCCGGCTGCTGCGGGTCTATGCGACCCGTGCGTCCGAGATCGCCGCGACCCGCGATCCGATCCAGAAGGAGATCGAGGAAGATCTGATCACGCACGGCGTGGTCGGCGCCGAGGCCGCCCGCTTCGGCGCGGCCAGCCTGATCGCCGCCGCGGTGTCGCGCGCCAACGGCTCGGGTTCGCTGCTCGGCATCATCAACGCGACCCAGATCGCCGCCGCGCGGGTACGCGACCGACTGTCGCCGGACGCCTGGGTGGCGCTGCGCGAGCTGGAATCGCAGATCGTCCGCGGCGTATCGGCCAAGACCTCGCTCAGCGAGCTGATCGAGCTGACCGGCCGCTCGCTGCGCAGCGCCGCCGCGTTCTCCGGGCTGATCCAGGAAAACATCAGCCGGCTCACCGGCTGGCGGTTCCTCGAGCTCGGCCGCCGGATCGAGCGCGCGCTGCTGATGCTGCGGCTGGCGCTGCGCTTCGCCCGCCCCGATGCGCCGGTCGGCAGCCTGGACACGCTGCTGGAGCTGAGCGACGGCTCGATCAGCTACCGCCAGCGCTACTCGATCGCGGCGGTGCACGCGTCGGTGCTCGACCTGGTGGTCCTCGATCCGAACAATCCGCGCTCGGTGGCGTTCCAGAGCGGCCGCATCCTGCAGGCGGTCGTCGAGCTGCCGGGCCGGCGCGCCAGCGGCGAGCCCTCGGAGGTCGAGTCGCTGGCGGTGCGGATCGACGCGCTGCTGCGCACGACGCGTGCGTCGGTGCTCGATGCGCTGCTGCTCGAAGGCCTGGCCGACGAGCTGCGGCGGCTGTCGAACCTGATCACCGTGCAGTACTTCAGCGATCGCGACATCCCGGCCGGCGATTCGGACTGATGCGTTACGCGCTGCGCTACCGGGCGACCTACCACTACCGCAACAGCGTGCCGTTCGCGCAGCACGTCGTGCGGGTGCTGCCGATCGATGCCGACGGCCAGCGGGTCGAGACCGCGTCGCTGGTGTTCGATCCGGCGCCGGTCGAGCGCTACGACAGCACCGACTTCTACGGCAACCGGATCTCGTGGATCGCGTTCGACCGGCCGCACCAGAGCTTCGAGATGCGGCTGCTGGCCCGTGTCGAGGTCCGGCGCAGCGAGCTGGCCGGCCCCTCTCCCGCCTGGGAGGCGATCCGCGACGCGGCGCTGCTGCACAACGGCCTGGCCGCCCGTTCGCCGCTGCACTTCCTGTTCGAAAGCCCGCGGATCGGGCTGCACGAGGAGCTGCGCCGCTATGCGTTGCCGAGCTTCACCGCCGAGCGGCCGATCGTCGACGCCGCCCGTGACCTGGCCGCGCGCATCCACGACGACTTCCGCTATCTGCCCGGCGCCACCGAACCGCAGACCTCGGCGCTCGAGGCGTTCCGGCTGCGCCAGGGCGTCTGCCAGGATTTCTCGCACGTGATGATCGGCGCGATGCGCTCGATCGGCCTGCCGGCCGGCTACGTCAGCGGCTTCATCCGCACCGAATCGCCGGCCGGCCAGCCCCGGCTCGAAGGCGCCGACGCGATGCATGCATGGGCCAACGTGTGGGCCGGCGATGCGCTAGGCTGGATCGGCATCGACCCGACCAACCGGATGCAGGCGACCAACGATCACCTGCTGGTCGCGGTCGGCCGCGACTACACCGACGTGTCGCCGGTCGACGGCATCATCATCGCCTCGGGCGGGCAGCGGCTGGATGTCGGCGCCGACGTGATCGCGCTGAGCGGCTGAACCGGTCCGCGCACGCGCGGCGGCCGCTGCGTCCGTTCACCGTTTCCGGCCGGGCAGCGATGCGCTCTGCCGCGTTTAGCCGCGTTTAGCCGTACATCGGCGCGAAATGCCGCGCCACCAGCGCCGGATCCACGTCCTCGAAGCGCGGCGGCGACCAGACCGGCTTGCGGTCCTTGTCGATCAGCAGCGCGCGGACGCCTTCGCAGAAGTCGTGCTCGCGCTGGAAGTTGCGAGCCAGCACCAGGTCCAGGTCCAGCACCTCGCGCAGCGACAGATGGCGGCAGCGGCGCAGATACTCGAACGCGACGAACGCGGTGGTCGGCGACCCTTTGGTCAGGTTGTCGGCCAGCGGCTGGAACCACGGATCGGCGGCGCCGGCCGCCTGCAGCGCATCGCGCAGGCCGATCACGGTCGGCATCGCGCAGATGAAACGGATCGCATCGAAGTACATCCGCAGATTCGACTCCGGCAGGCCCTGCTGGAAACGGCGGAGCTGCGACAGCACCAGCCCGCTGACCCGTTCGTTATCGGCGGCCGGCTCGCCGCTCCACGGCAGCGCGATCAGCGCATCGATGAACGCCTCGCGTGCCTCCAGCGGCACGAAGCCGTCGGCCAGCCCGGCGAACAGCGCATCGGCCTCGTTGATCGTCGCGCCGGTCAGCGCCATCAGCCGCCCGGCGCCGCCCGGCACCCGGTTCAGGAAGAAGCCGCCGCCGACGTCGGGAAAGAGGCCGATGTGGATCTCCGGCATCGCGATGCGCGAACCGTCGGACACCACCCGGTGGCTCGCGCCGGCCGCCAGCCCCAGGCCGCCGCCCATGCAGACGCCGTGGCTGTACACGATGACCGGCTTGCCGAACGTGTGGATCAGCAGGTCGAGCTGGTACTCGACCTCGAAGAAGGAATCGCCGTAGACGAAGCGGCCGTCGCCGCCGGCGCGCACCTTGCGCACGACATCGGCGACGTCCCCGCCGGCACAGAAGCCCTTGTCGCCGGCGCCCACCAGCAGCACCGCCACCAGGCCGGTATCGGAGCGCCACTTGCGCAGCCGCCGCAGCATCAGCGCGCACATCTCCAGATTCAATGCGTTGAGCTGCCGCGGCCGGTTCAGCGTGATGACGCCGATGCGCCGGCCGCCGTTGACGGGGCGCTCGTCGAACAGCACCGCGGCGTCGGCGGCGGACGGGGCAGGCGGCTGGGTGGTTGGCTGGATTGTCGGCTGGGCGGACGAGTGCGAGCCCGGCTGCGTGGGTGACTGGCCGGACGACTGCGCGGTGGGCTGTGTCGGTGACTGGCCGGACGACTGGTGGGGTGAGGTCATTGTGCGAGGATCCGTGTTTCGCCGTGCTTGAGCAGGATGAAGCGGTCGGCCGGCACGTCGGCGGCCTGTAGCGCCCGGGCCAGGTCGCCGATCGGCTGATCGAGCGGCTCGTCGGACAGTTCGAACGTACCCCAGTGGATGCCGATGCTGAGCTTCGCCCGCACGTCGCGGTGGATACGCACCGACTCCTCCGGGTTCACATGCTGCGGCCGCATGAAGTCGCGCGGCTCGTAGGCGCCGACCGGGATCAGCGCCAGGTCCACGCCGCCGATGCGTTCGCCGATGTCGGCGAAGTCCTTCGAGTAGCCGGTGTCGCCGGCGAAAAACACCGAGTAGGCCGGCGCGCGCAGCACCCAGCCGCCCCACAGGGTGCGGTTGCGATCGAACGGCGTACGCTGGCTCCAGTGCTGGACCGGCACGAACGTGATGTCCACGTCGCCCACTCGGTGCCGGTCCCACCAGTCGAAGCGCCTGACGTGCCCGATGCCGTTCTCCGCCATCCAGCGGTCCACGCCCAGCGGCACCGCGAAGAGCGGCGGCCCGCCGGCTTGCCGGTTCAGCGCGCTGACGGTGTCCAGGTCCAGGTGATCGTAATGGCTGTGCGAGATCACCACGAGGTCGATGTGCGGCAGCTTGTCCAGCGGCACCGGCACCCTGACCCGCCGCCTCGGCCCGGTCCACTGGACCATGAACGCCCGCTCGGAGAACTGCGGATCGGTCAGCACGTTCAGCCCGCCGATCTGCAGCAGCATCGTCGCATGGCCGATCCAGGTGGCGGTCACGCGGCTGCGATCGGGATTGCGAGCCGCGGCATGCAGCATCGCCAGGTCCGGCGTCAGCACCTCGAAGCCCTCATAGCCGGCGATGTACCGCGACGGCGGCCGCGGCAGCCCCTCGGCGAACCGGTCGAGATACCAGGCCAGCACCTCCGACAGCCGCTTGCCGCCTCCCGGAGCATAGTTGTTGACGAAGCCGTCGGGCCGGTGATGCGGGCGCGCGGCCTCGTAGTACGGATTGACCGACGCACAGCTTCCGAGCGCGACGACGCCGATGACCGACGCCATCGCGACCGCCGCGACCAGCACGCCGAGGCGCCCGACGCGTGACAGTCGCTTCATGGGCGGACCGCGTTGCGGGTTTTCCCAGGCCGCCGAAGCAACACTGGCGCGACACGAACCCGCTGCCACCGTGGGCCGCCGCGGAACCGGCTTTGCCGGGCCGCTGGCGGCGCCCCCTCGGGGGGAGGCGCCGAAGGCGCTTCGGGGGGCTTCACATCAAGGCGCGGGATCACGCGGCAGCGACAACCGCGCATCCTTGACCCGCGGCTCCAGCAGCTTGCCCTTGCGGGCCCGTGCGCCGGCATACTCCTGCAGCGCGTTCGCGGTGAAGCGGCGGTCGACCGCCTTGGCGCCGCGGCCCACGCCCTGCACGACCACGCCTTCGGCTCCGAACACGATCGCCTGGCGCAGCGGATCGTTCTTGTCGCCGCCGCCCATCAGGATCACGCCGCGGCCGCCGTTGCGCAGCACCTTGACCTCGTCGACGCCGAACACCAGCGCCCGTCCCTGTGCCGACATGCACAGCACCGAGCCCATGCCCGGCTTGAAGAGGCTCGGCCGCAGCGGCACGTCGCCCTCGTCCAGCGTGATGAAGCTCTTGCCCTGCCGGGTGCGCCCGACCAGGTCGGCCGCCTGGCAGATCAGGCCATTGCCGCCGCGGGTCGACAGCAGCACACCCTGCTCGGCCTTGGCGGCGAACACATGGTCGATCCGCGTGCCAGGCTCCATCTCGACGAAGGTGGTGATCGGCGAACCATCGCCGCGCGCCGACGGAAGCTGCGACACCGGCACCGTATAGGCCCGGCCGTTGGTGGCGATCGCAAAGAGCTGATCGGTGGTCATCACCTCGAACGCATCGTAGAGCGCATCGCCGGCCTTGAACGAGAACTGCGTCCAGTCGTGGCCATGCCCCTGGCGGGCGCGCACCCAGCCGCGCTCGGACACGATCACCGTCACAGGCTCCTCGACCACCTTGACCTCGGCGACCGTGCGGCTGGCTTCCTCGATCAGCGTGCGCCGATCGTCGCCATACTCCTTCGCATCCTGCTCGATCTCCTTGATCACCTGCCGGCGCATCGCCGTCGGGTTGGCCAGCAGCGCCTCGAGCGCGCCCTTCTCGATCCGCAGCTCGGCGAGTTCCTTCTCGATGCGGATCGCCTCCAGCCGCGCGAGCTGCCGCAGCCGGATCTCCAGGATGTCCTCGGCCTGCCGGTCCGACAGCTCGAACGCCTGCATCAGCGCGATCTTCGGCTCGTCGGATTCGCGAATGATGCGGATCACCTTGTCGATGTTCAGCAGGACGATCTGCCGGCCTTCCAGGATGTGGATCCGCTCGTCGACCTTGCCGAGCCGGAACCGGCTGCGCCGCGTGACGGTCTGCACGCGGAACTCGCCCCATTCGCGCAGGATCTCGGTGAGCGGCTTCTGGCGCGGCCGGCCGTCGGCGCCGATCATCACCAGGTTGATCGGCACGCTCGCTTCCAGACTGGTGGAGGCGAGCAGCACGCTGATCAGCTCCTGCTGGTCGATCCGCGAGGTGCGCGGCTCGAACACCAGCCGCACCGGCGCGTCCTTGTCCGATTCGTCGCGCAC
>DAISWF010000190.1:3893-11838 GCA_036826495.1 Burkholderiaceae bacterium | reverse complement strand
GTGCGGCCGCCTCGAACAGCTTCGCCGTCTTGAAGCGGATCACCCGCAGGTAGCGCGCTTCGTCGACATGGGGGTCGTTGCAGTTCATCAACTGCAGCACCTCGCCCTCGGCGATCACGTTGGTCGCGTCGGCCAGCACCCGCATCACGCGCATGTCGTCGGCCTCGACCATCATCTGGAACGCGCGCGAATAGAGAAAGTCGCCGACCAGCACCGAGGCGGCGTTGCCGAACGCGGCGTTGGCGGTCTCGCGGCCGCGACGCAGATCCGACTCGTCGACCACGTCGTCGTGCAGCAAGGTCGCGGTGTGGATGAACTCGACGACCGCGGCGAGCAGGTACTGCCGTTCCTGGTTGTGCGCTCCCAGTGCCCGTGCCATCAGCAGCAGCAGCAGCGGGCGCATCCGCTTGCCGCCGGCGCCGATGATGTAGTCGGCGACGGTGTTGATCAGCACCACCTCGGACGACAGGCGTGTGCGGATCACACGGTCGACCTCGGCGAGATCGGACGCGAGTACGGGGAATAGTTCGGCAGGCTTCATCGGCCCGCCGATTATAGTTCGTGCGCCCGCGCGGCCAACGGCCGCCGATCCGGTCGTGCGGGAACCGGTTTCGGAGGCCCGGCCCGATTTCGCCTGTCGGGCCGGAACTTGACCGGTTTCGGCCGATACCCCATAATCTATGGTTCTCCGGATTGTGCCCATGGCCTGTCCGGTTCCTGAACATTCGAGGTTCGTCCATGTACGCGGTGATAAAAACCGGTGGCAAGCAATACAAGGTTGCTGCCGGCGACAAGATCAAGGTAGAACAGATACCGTCGGACATCGGAGCCGAGATCACGATCGACCAGGTGCTGGCGGTCGGCAGCGGCGACCAGCTTTCGGTCGGCGCGCCACTGGTCAGTGGGGCGAGCGTATCGGCGACGGTGGTGTCGCACGGCCGTCACGACAAGGTGCGCATCTTCAAGATGCGCCGTCGCAAGCACTACAAGAAGCAGCAGGGCCATCGCCAGAACTACACCGAGCTGTTCGTCAGCCGGATCGCGTCGGCGCTGGGTGAATCGAAGGCCGAGCAGGCCGGCAGCGCCGGGCAGCCGGCGCAGACCGAAGCGCCCGCCGCGGCGGCCTGACGCAGGAGAGTAAAGATGGCACAGAAGAAGGGCGGCGGCTCCACTCGCAACGGCCGCGATTCGCAGCCGAAGATGCTGGGCGTCAAGGCGTTCGGCGGCGAAACGGTGTCGGCCGGTTCGATCATCGTGCGTCAGCGCGGCACCAAGTTCCACCCCGGCGTCAACGTCGGCATCGGCAAGGACCATACGCTGTTCGCGTTGGTCGATGGCCAGGTGAAGTTCGCCGTCAAGGGCCTGCTGAACCGCCATACGGTCAGCGTCGAGCCGCAGCCGCAGCAGTAAGTCCGCCAGCGGCCACGGCTTCGATCCGAAAAGCCCCGCCGCGCGGGGCTTTTTCTTTGGGTCCGGCCGGCGGTCACCTGGCGAGCCGGCAACCGTTGGTGAGCAGACGATGAAATTCTTCGACGAAGCGCGTATCGAGGTGACGGCCGGCCACGGCGGCGCCGGCATCGTGTCGTTCCGTCGCGAGAAGTTCGTGCCGTTCGGCGGCCCCGACGGCGGCGACGGCGGCCGCGGCGGCAGCATTCGCGCGATCGCCGACCGCAACATCAACACGCTGGTCGACTACCGCTATGCGCGCAAGCACGTCGCGAAGAACGGCGAGCGCGGCCGCGGCTCCGACCAGTACGGCGCGGCCGCGCCCGACATCGAGCTGCGGATGCCGGTTGGCACGCAGATCCACGACGAGGAGACCGGCGAGCTGATCGCCGATCTGATCGAGCACGGCCAGGTGGTGGTGCTGGCCAAGGGCGGCGACGGCGGCTTCGGCAACATCCACTACAAGTCCAGCACCAATCGCGCGCCGCGCCAGAGCACGCCCGGCTGGCCCGGCGAGCACCGCAAGCTGCGGCTCGAGCTGAAGGTGCTGGCCGACGTCGGCCTGCTGGGGCTGCCCAACGCCGGCAAGTCCACGTTGATCGCCGCGGTCAGCAACGCCCGTCCCAAGATCGCCGACTATCCGTTCACGACCCTGCATCCGAACCTGGGCGTCGTGCGGGTCGCGCCGGAAAAGAGCTTCGTGATGGCCGACATCCCGGGGCTCATCGAGGGCGCGGCCGACGGCGCCGGGCTGGGTCACCAGTTCCTGCGCCACCTGCAGCGCACCCGGCTGCTGCTGCACCTGGTCGACGTCGCGCCGGCCGATCCCGATGCCGATCCGGTCGAGGATGCGCGCGCGATCGTCAAGGAGCTGGCCCGCTACGACGCGGAGCTGGCGGCCAAGCCGCGCTGGCTGGTGCTGAACAAGATCGACCTGATCGCACCCGACGAACGCGAGAAGTTCGTCGCCGATTTCGTCAGGCGGCTGAAGGGGCGCGGCCGCAGCGCGATGCCGGTCGAGCGGGTGTTCGCGATCTCCGGATTGTCGCGCGAAGGCTGCCAGGCGCTGTGCCTGGCGATCTACGACCACCTGTCGAAGGTGCGCGAACCGGCGCCGGCTGAAGCGGACGTGCGGTTCGCGCCGGTCGCCGCCGAGTCGGTGTCCGGATCGGCGTCCGGCTCCGCAGCCGGGTCCGCCGCCAAGCCGGCAGCCCGGTCCGCTTCCGACTGACCCCCGCGCGCCGGCCACGCACCCAACGATTCTCACCGCCGTCCGCACGCAGCCTGCCGCTCACCATGCAGATTCCCCCTTCCGAACAGATCCAGCCGATCGCCGCGGCCGCCCGGCTGGTCGTCAAGGTCGGCTCCAGCCTCGTGACCAACGAGGGCCGCGGACTCGACGACGAGGCGATCTCGCGCTGGGGCCGTGAGATCGCCGCGCTGCGGGCGATGGGCAAGCAGGTGGTGATGGTGTCGTCCGGCGCGATTGCCGAGGGCATGAAGCGGCTGGGCTGGAGCCGCCGGCCGCACGAGATCCATGAGCAGCAGGCCGCGGCCGCGGTCGGGCAGATGGTGCTGGCGCAGGTGTACGAGTCGTGCTTCCGCGCGCACGGGCTGCACACCGCGCAGGTGCTGCTGACCCACGACGACCTGTCCGACCGCAAGCGCTACCTGAATGCGCGCTCGACCCTGCTGACGCTGCTCGGTCTGTCGGTGGTGCCGATCATCAACGAGAACGACACCGTGGTCACCGACGAGATCAAGTTCGGCGACAACGACACGCTGGGCGCGCTGGTGGCCAACCTGATCGATGCCGACGCGCTGGTGATCCTGACCGACCAGCAGGGCCTGTACAGCGCCGATCCGCGGCGCGATCCGGCGGCCCGCTTCCTGCCGCAGGTGCGCGCCGGTGATCCGGCGCTCGAGACGATGGCGGGCGGTGCCGGCTCGATGATCGGCAAGGGCGGCATGATCACCAAGGTGCTGGCTGCCAAACGGGCGGCCAGCAGCGGCACCCACACGGTGGTCGCTTCGGGCCGCGAGCCCGGCGTGCTCGAGCGGCTGGCGGCCGGCGAGGCGATCGGCACCGCGTTCATCGCCGACATGCCGCGCAAGGCCGCCCGCAAGCAGTGGCTCGCCGACCACCTGCAGTTGCGCGGCTCGCTGCGGCTGGACGCCGGCGCGGTCGCCGCGCTGGTGCGCGACGGCAAGAGCCTGCTGCCGATCGGCGTCACCGAGGTCAGCGGCGAGTTCGAACGCGGCGAGGTCGTCGCCTGCGTCGATCCGCAGGGCCGGGAGGTCGCCCGCGGGCTGATCAACTATGCCAGCCCGGATGCGCGCCGCATCATCCGCCGCCCGTCGAGCGACATCGAAACGATCCTCGGGTTCGTCGAGGAACCCGAGCTGATCCATCGCGACAACCTGGTGCTGCGCGACGCGTAAGACGGCGCCAGCCGCACCCGCCGGTCAATCGCGCGATTCGTAGCGCCCGCCGCCGTCGCACGGAACGATCGCGCCGCTGACATAGGACGCATACGGCGAGGACAGGAACATCGCCAGGTTGCCGATGTCGTCCAGTTCCCCGAAGCGGCGCAGCGGGATCCGCGTCTCGGCCGCGCGGCGCTTCTCCGGCGTATCGGCGATCAGCCGCCGCACCCCTTCGGTGTCGCCGATCGGCCCCGGCGAGATCGCGTTGACGCGGATGCCCTCCGGCCCCCATTCGATCGCCAGCACCCGCGTGAGCTGATCGACGCCCGCTTTGGCCGCGCACGCATGGACCTGCCCGCGCATCGGCCGCTGGCCCTGCGGCGCGGTGATGCTGATGACCGAGGCGCCCGGCCGCGTCAGATGCGGATAGGCCAGCCGCAGCGCATGGAAGGTGCCCTTCAGATCGATGTCGACGACCACGCCGAAGCCGTTGGGCGACAGATCCTTGCCCTCGGCCAGGAAGTTGCCGGCCGCGCCCGACACCAGCACGTCGATGCTGCCGAAGCGCTGCACCGACTGCTCGACCGCGCGGGTCACCGACGCCGGATCGCGCACGTCGGCCGCCACGCCCAGCACCTCGCCGCCATAGGTCGAAAGCTGCTCGACGGCGGCGTCGACGTTGTCCTGCTTGCGGCTCACGACGGTCACCCGGGCTTTGCGCTGTGCGAAACAGTCGGCGATACCGAGGTTGATGCCCGTGGTGCCACCGAACACCATCAGGTGTCGATCAGTGAAATCGAGTTCGAGTCGCATGCCGCTCTCCGGATTCTGAACGATGGTCGGACGGGTAGAATGTCCGCGAATCCCCCTGGAGACAAGTCGATGAAGATGCTCGAAGGCAAGGTTGCAGTGGTCACCGGCGCAGGCCGTGGAATCGGCCGCGATTTCGCGCTGATGATGGCGGCGCAGGGCGCCAAGGTGGTGGTCAACGATCTCGGCGGCTCGGCCACCGGTGAAGGCGAGGACGCAGGCCCCGCGCAGCAGGTGGTCGACGAGATCCGCGCCGCCGGCGGACAGGCGGTGGCCAGCACCGACAGCGTGGCCACCTGGGAATCGGCCAACCGGATCATCAAGACCGCGGTCGACCTGTACGGCAAGATCGACGTCGTCGTGAACAACGCCGGCATCCTGCGCGACCGCATCTTCCACAACATGTCGGTCGAGGAGTGGAAGGCCGTCATCGACGTGCATCTGAACGGCAGCTTCTACATGTCGCGCGCCGCGGCGCCGTACTTCAAGAGCGAGCAGAGCGGCCGCTACATCCACCTGACCTCGACGTCGGGGCTGGTCGGCAACTTCGGCCAGGCCAACTACGCGGCCGCCAAGCTCGGCATCGTCGGCCTGTCGAAGTCGATCGCACTGGACATGCAGCGCTACAACGTCACGTCGAACTGCATCTCGCCGTTCGCATGGAGCCGGCTGATCGGCACGATCCCGACCGAAACCCCCGAGCAGCAGGCGCGGGTCGCGAAGATCAAGACGATGGAAACCGCCAAGATCGCGCCGCTGGCGGTATGGCTGGCCAGCGATGCCGGTGCCGAAGTCAGCGGCCAGATCTTCGCGGTGCGCGCCAACGAGATCTTCCTGATGGGCCAGAGCCGGCCGATCCGCTCGGTGCACCGCGCCGAAGGCTGGACGCCGGAGACGGTCGGCGAGCACGCGATCCCGGCACTGCGGGCCAGCTTCTACAAGCTGGAGCGTTCGCAGGACGTGTTCAGTTGGGATCCGCTTTGAGAGGATGAAGGGGCGCCGGCTCGGCCGGCCCCTTCACGGCTCACGACTCGTCGATTGCGCAACGCAGCATAGACTGCCGCATCAAGCCGGCGACCCGACGAGCGGTCGCCCCGGTCGGCGAGGCAGGCCTCTGCCGCCCCGCCACCGGATCACACCTGGCCGGCTTCCTGCTCGGCCCGCAGTTGCGCGGCGATGAAATCGGCACGCAGGCGCGGGTCACGACGCAGCTCGCTTTCCAGATAAGCGGCTTCCTGCGTCTGTTGTAAGTATGCAACAACACGCTTCGACAGCCTGGCCAGCCAGCTCGAAAGCGACATTGCGGTCTTAGCAAATACGAGGATCGCCACCGAAGCAAGCACCCACAACGACAGCCATTCGGCGGTCAGGCCATCGCCGAACAGATCGCCGAACTTGTGAGTGATCACCGCCACGGCGCCGGCGACGAAGCCGGTCAGAAGGAACGTCGGCAGCAGCCGCATGCCACGAGCAGGACCCACGATCCGGGACACCGCCTGGGCGCCGTCCACGATGCGCTCGAGTCCCTCGTGAGTCGTCGAGTAGGTCGTCATCATCAATCTCCCATCCAGTAAGCGCCGCGTTGTTGCGTCGCACAACGCTATCTTCGACCAATCCGACTGTTTTTCCAATTATGATTGGATATACCTGCTATCAATTCTGGTGATGATTCCCGACGAATGGCGGTCAACTTCCGAACCCTTGACCTGAACCTGCTGCGGGTGTTCGACGAGGTGATGCTGCAGCGGAACCTCACCCGGGCGGCCGAGAATCTCGCGATGACCCAGCCGGCGGTCAGCAATGCGCTGCGCCGGCTGCGGGATTCGGTCGGCGACGAGCTGCTGGTGCGGGTCGGGCGCGGCGTCGAGCCGACCCACCAGGCGCTGCAGATGTGGCCGGCGGTGCGGGAGGCGCTCGACCGGCTGCGCGACGCGGTGGTGCCGCCGTCGTTCGATCCCGCCACCGCCGGGCAGTCGTTCGAGGTCGCGATGGTCGACACCACCGCCGCGATCGTGCTGCCGGCGCTGGTGCAGAGACTCGCCGAACGCGCACCCGGTGTCAGCGTGCGCACCCGCCCGCTGGTGACCCGCGACCCCCGCGAGCTGCTGTCGCAGGAGGCGGTCGATCTGGCGGTCGGCTACTTCCCGCCGGTGCTCGCCGAACTGGCCCAGCGCGATGCGATGCCGACCTCGATCTCGTTCGAGCCGCTGTACGAGGGGCGCTATGTCTGCGTGATGCGGGCCGATCATCCGCTGGCCGCGCGTACGCTGACCCTGGACGACTACTGCGCCGCCGATCACCTGCTGGTCAGCCTGTCGGGCCGCGCGTTCGGCTACATCGACCAGGTGCTGGCCGGGCTCGCCCGCACCCGCCGGGTGGTGCTGACGGTCAACCAGGTGTTCACCGCCTGCCGCGTGGTCGCCAGCTCCGATCTGCTGACGGTGCTGGTCGAGCACTTCGTTCCCGCCACCGGCTTCGCCGGCGAGCTGGTGACGCGGCCGCTGCCGTTCGACATGGCGAAGGTGCGCACCGACATGTTCTGGCACCGGCGCAACCAGGAGCGGCTCGACCACCTGTGGCTCAGACGTCAGGTGGCCGAGGCCGCCGGTGCCGGGCTGCGCGAGCTGCGCGCGGCCGGGCCGCGGCAGTCGCTGGGCTGGACGCGGGTTTCGGGGGGTGAGGAGCGGCCGAACGGCTGAGTCGTTCAGCGTTTGCCCTCGATCTCGATCTCCAGCAGCCGCGGCCCGCCGGCGGCGAATGCCTGCTCGACCGCGCCCCTCAGCTCATCGGGCTTGGTGACCCTGATTCCCGGCACGCCCATGCCGGCGGCCATCTCGACGTAGCCGAGCCGCGGCCCGGCCAGGTCCATCTCCGGATACGGCCGGTCGCTCTGCGCGTCGAAGCGCTGCCGGTAGATGTCCAGGTTGTGCTTGAGCACCCGGTATTCGCGATTGCACAGGATCGCGAAGACGATCGGCAGCTCGTAGCGCGCGGCGGTCCACAGCGCCTGGATCGAATACATCGCCGAACCGTCGCCCGACAGGCACAGCACCGGCCGGCCCGGATGACCGACCGCGGCGCCGATCGCGCCGGCCACGCCCTGGCCGATGCCGCCGCCGCGCGCGCCCAGATAGAGATCGTCGGCACCGAGCTGGAATGCGGCGGCGAAGTCGACGCTGGCGGTGATGCACTCCTCGACGACGATCGCGTTGCGCGGCGTGCCGGCGCGCAGTTCGGCCATCACGCGCGGCATCGATATCGG
>DAISWF010000190.1:2861-3883 GCA_036826495.1 Burkholderiaceae bacterium | reverse complement strand
CGCCTGATAGGCCGCGACCTCGTCGGCCTTCTGCTGCGCGAGCCGCTCGCGTCGTGCCGCCGCTGCCTGCCGGCCGGCGTCATCGGCCAGTGCCGCCACCGCCGCATCGAGCGCCGCGATCGCCGGCCCGAGCTCACCCACCAGCCCCACGTCCGGCACATGGTTGTAGCCGAGCGGCGGCGGCGACGATTCGATCTGCACCACTCGCGCACCGGCCGCGAACGGCGAGCCCGGCGTGAACCACACCTCCTCGAAGAACGCGCCCCCCAGCAGCAGCACCAGGTCGGCCTCGCCCAGCGTCTTGCGGATCGCCGCCGCATCGAACGGCAGCCCGCTGCGCGCCAGCGGATGCGTGGCCGGGAACGACACATGGCCGCGGATGCCCTCGAGCCAGACCGGCGCCGAGATCCGTTCTGCCAACTGCACCAGCGCATCGATCGCGCCGACGCGGCCCACCTCGTCGCCGACGACGATCGCCGGCGACTTCGCCGCCGCCAGCAGCGCCGCCGCCTCGGCGATCCCGCGCGGGTCGGCCGCCGCTGTCCGATACGAGCGGCCCGGCGCGATCGCGCCGTTGGCGGTCTGCTGCTCCATCACGTCGATCGGCAGCGACACGAATACCGGGCCGAACGGCGGATCGCAGGCGACCTTGAACGCCCGCCGCATCACCTCGTCCATCTCGTCGGCGTTGCCGACCTGCGTGCTCCACTTGGTGACCGGTGCCGCCATCGCGGCCAGGTCGTGACTGAGGATCGGCTCGCGACGCAGCATCCGCGTGTCCTGCTGGCCGGCGGTCACGACGATCGGCGCATTGCCCTTCAGCGCGCCGTAGATCATGCCGATGCCGTTGCCCAGCCCCGGCGCCACATGCAGGCTGACGACCGCCGGCCGGCCGGTGGCCCGCGCGTAATACCCAGCCGCGCCGACCGCGAGTCCCTCGTGCAGATGGCACACGTAGTGGATCGACGGATAGCCGGCCAGCGAATCCAGCAGCGGGCTCTCGGTGGTGCCCGGATTGCCGA
>DAISWF010000190.1:0-2851 GCA_036826495.1 Burkholderiaceae bacterium | reverse complement strand
GTGCGTCCGCGCATGCGGCGGTCTCGTGGAGGATTCGGTTGCCGTAGCTGCGAGCATAGCGCGGGCGCTGTGGGCCTGTGCGCAAACGGAACGATCCGCATCGCATGGCCGCGTCGGCCGAATTTGGCTATCCTGAACTCGCCGGTGTGGACGCCCTGGGTGCTCGCCGCCCGGGAAACGCACAGTGGAGCAGGCATGGCGCAACTCTTGATCGCAGGCCGTTGGACCGACGGCATATCCCGGCAGCAGATGCTGCATCGATTCACCGGTCAGGCGATCGATTCGATTCCGGTAGCCGGTGTCGCTCAGGTGACCGAGGCCGTCACCAGCGCGCAGCAGGCATTCGAAGCGAGCAGGCTGACGCCGAGCGATCGCCATCGGATCCTCGGTCGCGCGGCCTCATTGGTGGAGGAAAGGCGGGAGGATCTGATTGCTCTCGTCTCGGCCGAAACCGGATTTCCGCGCGTCGATGCGGAGAACGAGGTCAACCGGACGGTGCTGACTCTGCAGCTTTCGGCCGAAGAAGCGCATCGCATCGTCGGGGAGATGGTTCCGCTGGAAGCGACCCCGGGGCTCACCGACCGCATCGGGTTCACGGTCCTGGTTCCTCTGGGCATCGTCTGCGCGATCACGCCGTTCAACTCCCCGCTGAACGTCGTGGCCCACAAGGTGGCGCCGGCGATCGCGGCGGGCAATGCGGTCATCCTCAAGCCGTCCGAGCATGTTCCGCTGACCGCCGTGGCGCTGTGCAGGCTGCTCATCGATGCCGGCCTGCCTGCGACGATGATCTCGCTCGTGCATGGCGGCGCCGAGATCGGCCGCGCACTGGTGGCAGATCCGCGCATCGCGTTCTATGCGTTCACCGGCAGCACCCGCGTGGGCAAGGAGATTCAGGCCGGCGCGGGCCTTCGCCGCACGCAGCTTGAGCTCGGCAGCATCGCCAGCACGATCGTCTGTGCCGACGCCGACCTGCGGGCTGCCGTCGCCAAGTGCGTGTCGGCCGGCTTTCGCAAGGCGGGGCAGGTCTGCACCTCGGTGCAGCGTCTGTACGTGCAGCGCGAGGCCGCGACGCAGTTCACCGAGCTGCTGGTGGCGGCCACCAGAGCGCTGCCGTTCGGCGATCCTTCGCTGCCCGATACCGTCGTCGGCCCGATGATCTCGGTCGAGCATGCGAAGCGCGCGGAAAGCTGGATCGGCGAGGCCTGCGCCGCCGGCGCTCGCGTGCTGTGCGGCGGAACGCGCTCGGGCGCGGTCCTCGCGCCCACCGTGCTGGGTGACGTACGGCCCGACATGAAGGTGATGTGCGAGGAAATCTTCGCCCCGGTGCTCTGCCTCTCGGTGTTCGACGGCTTGCAGGAGGCCATCGATGCCGCGAACTCCACGCCCTTCGGCCTGGCCGTGGGCCTGTTCACGTCCGACCTTTCGGTTGCTCTGAAGGCCGGCCGCAAGCTGCGGTTCGGCGGCATCCACGTCAACGAGGCGTCCTCGGCGCGCGTCGACGTGATGCCGTTCGGCGGCGTCAAGGACAGCGGCTTCGGTCGTGAAGGTCCCCGGTATGCGGTGCGCGAGATGATGGAGGAAAGACTGCTGACCATCCGGTACTGACGACAGTCCGAACCGGCTTCGGGCCGGCGGCGCGCAGTGTCCGATGCGTTGGGCGTTGGGCGTCGACCTTCGGCCTGGGTCGTCCGAGGATGATCGTCATCTCGGCGTTGCCGACGCGCGCTCATGCCGTCGCCGATACCAGTCCGGCCGTTCCGGCGGCAGACTGACCCTGAAGGTCGGGTCCCGCTCCTCCTCCATGCGGCGGAACACCGAAACCAGGAAGTCGATGAACAGCCTGACCCGGGGAAGCCGGCGCTGGCTGCTGCGGTACAGCAGGTTGATCGGCGGCGCGTGACGTGATTCCCAGTCCAGCAGCACCGGCACCAGCCGGCCGGATTTCAGCAGCTCGCGAATCGAAAGGTCGGTGAAGCGGCCGACGCCCAGACCGGCGACGACGGCGTCGAGGATGTCGTCACGATGGGTGCTGACCAGCCAGCCCGAGACGGCGGCGGACTGCTTGATCCCGTCGCATTCGTGCTCCCAGTAGTCGATGACGGTGCCCTCGTGATCCCGGAACAGCAGGCACTGATGCTGCTCCAGTTCCGGGATGCTCTGCGGGATGCCGTGCGTGGCCCAGTAACGGGGCGATGCGCAGATGAGCGAGCGCGTGTTCGCCAGCCGGCGCTGAATCATGCCGCCATGTTCGGGCCAGCCGAAAAGAACCTGGAGCTCTGCCACGTTGGCGTCGATGGCGGTCGGCTTGTCCACGGTCCGGATGTCGATCTGGATGTCGGGGTACCGTGCATGGAAGCTCGGCAGCTCCGGAATGACGCAGTGCTGAGAAAGGATCGTCGGGCATCCGAGCACCAGCGTGCCCTTCGGCCGGGACGCCGCTCCGCGAAGCGAGTCTTCCGCCTGCTCGAGCTGACGCAATGCGGGCTGGCACATGTTCAGATAGGACGCGCCGTCCGCGGTGAGCTTGATGCCCTGAGAGTTCCGCTCGAAGAGCTTGACCCCCAGGCTGGTCTCCAGGGTCGAAACCAGTCGCGCAACGGCGGCGACGCTGACGCCGAGTTCGCGCGCGGCCGCCGAGAAGCTGTGGGTACGTGCGGTCGCAACGACGTACTCCAGGGCGCGAAGCTTGTCCATCGGGGTTGCCTCAAGCGGATTCGAGATCCCATTTCAACAGATTGTTGAAGCGCATTTCAACTCGCAGAGGGTTACATCGGCGGGGCCGTGTTCCTAGACTTGGGACTTCGGGAGGGTCCGCATAACCTGATGGGCTCCAGACGGGCCGCAACGGGGC
>DAISWF010000189.1:2202-11911 GCA_036826495.1 Burkholderiaceae bacterium | reverse complement strand
CGACCTCGCCGGAGGTCGCGGTGCCCAGCCTGTTCAGGATCACCAGCACCCGCCATTGACGGCTGCTCAGGCCCAGGTTCTCCCGTACCGATGCATCGACGAGACGGGACAGCAACTGATTGAGCACCGACACCCGGTAGGTGATCAGCGTCTCGGGCACGTGTGCCTTGAGCTGGGCGCGCGAGGCGCGGGCGGCGGGACGCGATGATTTATTTGCTTTTGCAATACTTGCCATAGCACACGATTGGCGTAGAATCCGAGGGACAACATCAGGAGACTCAGCCTTGTATTCTGCTTCACGTCGTCGCGCGATGGCGGCCATCGCCGGCTCGGCCCTGTCGCTCGCCCCCTTCACGGCCGCGGCGTCGGACTGGCCGTCCCGGCCCGTCACTCTCGTCGTGCCGCAGGGAACCGGTTCGGGCAGCGACGTCGTCGCCCGGCTGCTGGCCGCGCAGATGGCGCTGGATCTGGGGCAGCCGGTGGTGGTGGACAACCGCACCGGCGGGGGCGGCATCATCGCGCACCAGTCGGTGATGCGCGCGCAGCCCGATGGCTATACCGTGCTGCTGACGTCCACCGCGCAGTTGCTGGTGGTTCCGGCGATCAACCCGTCGGCCCGCTACAGCCTCGACGATTTCGCGCCGGTCGCGCCGGTGCTGCAGGCGCCGTTCGCGCTGCTGGTGGCCGCCACGCCGAACGCGCCGAAGACCGTCGCGGAGCTGGTCGAACGGTTGCGGGCCGGTCAGCAGCCGTACGCGTCGGCCGGCGTGGGCACGATGACGCATCTGGGGTCGGAGATCTTCCTGCAGCGCGCCGGCGTCCGGGCGACGCACGTGCCCTACCGGGGCAGCGGTGCCGCGCTGACCGATCTGATGGGCGGGCAGGTGCTGTTCGCCACCGACTCGCTGACCGCATCGATGCCGCACCTGCGTTCCGGCAAGCTGCGTGCGCTGGCCGTCACCGGATCGAGAAGGGAAGCGTCGCTGCCCGACGTGCCGACGCTCGCGGAGGCCGGCTTCCCCGGCGAGCCGATCGGCGTGATCGGCGGCATCTTCGCGCCCAAGGGCATCCCGGTGGACGCGGCGGAGCGGCTGCAGAAATCGGTCGAGGTGGCGCTGCGCAATCCCGAACTGATGGCCCGGCTGGCGGCCAGCGAGACCGGCATCCTGCGTGTGTCGAACGACGCCTTCGTCGCGCAGCTTCGCAAGGAGGCGCCGTTGTGGACCGCGCTGGTCCGGCGGCTCGACATCAAGGTGGAATGACGGTGGCTGACGCGCCGGATCGGGCCGCGGGGGCGGCGCAGGATGCGCCTTCCGGGCGGGGCGCGGCGGCGGAACGGGATGCAGGGCCTGAGCCGGCGCAGCCGCGCACGGCGGGCGACGCCGGCGCAGGGCCGCTGGCGGGCGTGCGGGTCATCGACCTGTCACGCCTGGTCGCGGGCAACATGCTGTCGCTGCAGCTCGCCGATTTCGGCGCCGACGTGATCAAGATCGAGTCGCCGCGCGACGGCGACACGCTGCGCCACTGGTCGGAGGACATCGGCGACGGCCGGCGGCTCGATGCCTGGTGGCGGGTCTATGGCCGGAACAAGCGCAGCGTCGCGATCGACCTGCGCGACGGGAAGGCCCGCGAGGTGCTGCGCAAGCTGATCGGCTCGGCGCAGATCGTCATCGAAAGTTTTCGTCCCGGCACGATGGAGGCGATGGGTTTCGCGCCGCAGGCGCTGCACGAGATCAATCCGCGGCTGGTCATCGTCCGCGTGTCGGGCTGGGGGCAGGACGGCCCGTACCGGGATCTGCCCGGCTTCGGCAGCCTCATCGAAGGCTTCAGCGGATTCGCGTTCAAGCATGCGAGCGCCGGCGTGCCGCGGCTGCCGAACATGGCGCTGGCCGACATGGTGTCCGGGCTGACCGGCGTATTCGCGACGATGGTCGCGTTGCGTGCGGTCGAGGTCGGCGGCGGCCGGGGCCAGGTCGTCGATCTGTCGCTGCTCGAACCGATGCTGGCGATCATGGGGCCCGACGTGACGGTCGCCGCCGCCACCGGCCGCGTGCCGGAACCCGATGTGAAGATCGCGTCGCCGCGCGGCGTCTACCGCTGCCGGGACGGCCGCTGGGTCGCGATGTCCGGCTCGACCGACACGATGGCCCGGCGGGTGCTGGAGGCGATCGGCCAGGGCGCGCTGGCCGACGATCCGCGGTTCGCGACCAATGCGGCGCGGCTGGCCAACGACGCGGAGCTCGACCGGATGATCGCCGACAAGATCGCGGCGCTCGATCAGCCCGAGTGCCTGGCGCTGTTCCGCGGCAGGGGCGTGACGGTCGGCCCGGTCTATGATCCGCGGGACCTGCTGGCCGACGAGCATGTGGTCGGTCGAGGGTGCTACGTCCGGTCCGGTGGCGCGCCGGACACGGTGATGCATGAGGTGACGCCGCGGCTCGATCGCACGCCCGGGTCGGTACGGCGCGCGGCGCCGGCGATCGGCGAGCACACCGCGGAGCTGCTCGCAGAGGCGGGGCTGAGCGACGCCGCGATCCGCGAGCTGCAGGACCGGGGAGTCATCCGGTGCGGCTGAAGGATGCGCGTTCGCTGCTGTTCGTGCCGGCGACGTCGCCGCATCTGTTTCGCAAGGCGACCGAGCGCGGCGCCGACGCGCTGATCATCGACCTGGAAGACGCGGTGCCCGCCGCGCGCAAGGCGGAAGCACGCGTGCTGGCGGCGCAGGCGATCGAGGCGATGGCGGGAACGGTGCCGCTGCTGGCGCGGGTCAACGCGCCGCCCGGTCTGCTGGCCGCCGACATCGCGTCGCTGCCGCTTGCGCGCTTGCAGGCCGTGCTGCTGCCGAAGGTGGAATCGGTCGAGTCGATCGACGAGCTCGCCGATGCGATCGCCCGCGCAACCGGCGCAACGAGCGCGGCGCGCGTAGCGAACGTGGTCGGCGCAACGAGCGCGGCCCGCACAATGGACGCGGCCCGAACAACGGACGCGGCCGGCGCGACTGAAGCAGCCGGCCCGACGGCCGGCCCGCCGATCGTCGCGCTGATCGAGTCGCCGCTGGGTGTGCTGCGCGCCGCCGACATAGCCGCCCACCCCGCGCTGTGCGCACTGGGCTTCGGATCGGAGGACTACGCGACCGCGATGCAGGTGGAGCCGGAGCCCGGCCCGCTGCTGTGGGCCGCGCAGAAGGTGGCGGTCTGCGCGCGTGCGTTCGAGCTGGCCTGCTGGGGGCTGCCCGGCAGCGTCGCCGACATCGCCGATGTCGACGCGTTCGGCCGGCTGGTGCGGCAGGCGCGCAGCATCGGCTTCACCGGCACGGTGTGCATCCATCCGCGGCAGGTCGCGGCGGCCAATGCCGGATTCGGCCCCAGCGAGCAGCAGCTTGCCTGGGCCCGCAAGGTCATCGCCGCGGACGACGAAGCGAGCGCGAAAGGGCTCGGCGCCGTCACGCTGGACGGCCGGATGATCGACCGCCCGATCGTCGAGCGCGCGCGGCACTGGCTGAAGCAGGCCGCGGGGCAGGAGCCGGCGGACTGACGCACCGCGCGTACGCGGAAATCGCTTCCGTCCACGCTTGACGCACCATGCCGGCGTTCCGGGGGCGCCACGCTCGCCTGACAGCGTACGCACCGGCGTGGAATTGCTGCCTCGCGTTCGATGCCGCACGCGCATTCCATAGCAGATGCGCTCGCACATGGCGAGCGCAGTCGCTGGGTTACACTTTGATCGCCCCTCGGCCGCAATCCGTGGCCGCCGTCGTCGCCAACCGTTCCGACCCGCGCATGCAGCCCGCCGACCCATCCCGCCCTCAGCGATCCGCCGATCCCTCCCCCCGCCCGGCCGACCCCTCGAGCTTCGCCGAGGCCGGCCGTCGCATCGACGAACAGGTGCTGACCGCGAACCTGCCGGTCTATCGCGCGTCCACCGTGCTGTTCGACACGCTGGCCGATGCCGACACCGCGTCGACGGGCACGCTGACCGGCGAGCGGCACTTCACGACCTACGGCACCGTCGGCACGCCGACCACGTTCGCGCTGACCGATGCGCTCGAGCGGATCGAGGGCGGCGGCCATCCGGTGCGGGCGGCGCTGATGTCGTCGGGGCTGGCGGCGATCATGGCGGCGCTGTTCGCGTATCTGCGTCCCGGCGATCACATGCTGATGGTCGATTCGGTGTACGGCCCGGCGCGCACGATCGCCAGCGGCATGCTGGCCGAGTACGGGGTGCAGACGACGTTCTTCGATCCCGAATGGGGGCCGGACGAACTGGCGAAGCTGGTACGCCCGCAGACCCGTGTGCTGTACCTCGAAAGTCCCGGCAGCTACACCTTCGAGATCCAGGACGTGCCGGCGCTGTGCGCGTTCGCGCGTGAACGCGGCCTCGTGTCGATGATCGACAACGCCTGGGCGTCGCCGGTGTTCGCGCGGCCGTTCGACTGGGGCGTCGACGTTTCGCTGCTGCCGCTGACCAAGTACTGGAGCGGCCATGCCGACGTGCTGATGGGGGCGGCGGTGGTCCGCGAGGCACTGTGGCCGCCACTGTGGAAGGTGATGCGCCAGTTCGGCCTGAGCGTCGGCGGCGACGACGCGTTCCTGATCCTGCGCGGCCTGCGCACCGCCGACGTGCGGCTGCGCCGTCACGAGGAATCGGCATTGCAGGTGGCGCGCTGGCTGCAGCAGCAGCCGGAAGTCGCGCGCGTGCTGCATCCGGCGCTGCCCGACTTTCCGCAGCATGCGCTGTGGCGCCGCGACTTCAGCGGCTCCAGCGGCCTGTTCTCGTTCGAGCTGGCGCCGCTGCGCGGCCGCCCGGCGGAGCGGCCGCAGCTCGAGGCGCTGTGCGAACGCCGGCGGTTCATGCGCATCGGCTATTCGTGGGGCGGCTTCGAGAGCCTGATCATGCCGGCGAAGATCGCCAGCCTGCGCACCGCTCGGCCGTGGAGCGGCGGCCCGCTGGTGCGGCTGCATGTCGGGCTCGAATCGCCCGACGACCTGATGGAGGACCTGCGGCAGGGGCTCGACGCGATGGCCGCCACGGTCGCCGCCCGATGACGAGCGTCAGGCCGACAGGCATCTGCAGGCCGATGGGCGCCTGCTGCCAGATGAGCGCCGACAGATGAGCGTCTGCAGGCAGATGAGCGTCGTCGCCCGATCGACGCATCGCACTCGATGAATGCCTCCGGCGCGATGAACGTGATCGCCATCGATACGCCATGGTCGCGCGCGACGATCAGCCTGTTCGGCGCGCAGGTGCTGTCGTTCGTGCCGGCCGGCGAGGAGGATCTGCTGTGGATGTCGCCGGCGCCGCTGCCGCCGCCGGCCGCGATCCGCGGCGGCGTGCCGTTGTGCTGGCCCTGGTTCGCGCGGCAGAACGTGCCGGCCACCGCGGTCCAGCACGGCCCGGCGCGGATCAGCGAATGGCGGGTCGTCAGCCAGCGTCTGAACGGCGGCGGCGAACCCGAACTGATGATGCGACCGGTCGAACCGCTGGACCCGATGTCGGTCGAGCTGATGATCACCGTCGGCCGCAGCCTGCGGATCAGCCTGACCACCGTCAACGAAGACCGGGTGCCGCGCACGCTGACGCAGGCGCTGCACACCTATCTGCGGGTCACCGATGCCGAACGGGCGGTGGTGGCCGGCCTGGATGGGCTGCCGTACATCGACAGCCGCCAGGGCGGCGCGCCGGCGCGTCAGCAGGGCGACATCGATCCGCCGGTCGCGCTCGATCGGATCTATCATGGCTTCGCCGGGGACCCGGCGGTCAGCGTGGTCGATCGCGACGCGCGCCGCACGCTGACGGTCAGCGCCGAGGGCAGCCGTTCGGTGGTCGTCTGGAACCCGGGCGAGGCGCTGGCGGCCGGTATGAAGGACGTGCCCGGCGACTCGTGGCGCGGCTTCGTCTGCGTCGAGGCGGCCAATGCCGGCCCGGACCGCCGCGAGCTCGCGCCCGGGCAGTCGCACCGGCTGACGCAGACGTTGTCGGTGCGCCGTCACTGAGCACGACACCGCGCTCATGCCGGCGGCGCGCCTGGCGCTTCGTAGGCGTCCTGCAGGCACGGCCAGGCGGTGGCTGCAGGAGTGCGGCCTTTCTCAAGAAACTCCGCCAGTCGCGCTGGTTCGCTCTATATCAGGCATCAGACATGACCTTTCGAGTCGCCATCTACGCTTTTCCAAACATGGAAGTCCTGGACTTCGCCGGACCGTTCGAAGTCTTTACAACGGCCAGCCGAGTCTACGGGCGCGAGAATCCCGGGCAACCCGCGCCTTTTGAGGTATGCACAATCGCGCAATCAGTGGGCCCGATCCAGGCTCGCGCAGGGCTTCGCGTGCTTCCGGACTACACCCTTGCCACCTGTCCGCAGCCAGGGATTCTGCTCATCCCTGGCGGTGTCGTGGACGCAGAGCTTCGCAACTCCGAGGTGATCGACTGGGTTGCACAGTGTTCCAAGTCAGTCTCTGTCACTGCGTCGGTGTGCACCGGCGCCTTCATCATCGCCAAGGCGGGGTTGCTCGCTGGCCGTCGCGCCACCACCCACTGGGAGGATATTGCCGATCTCCAGGCCGCCTTTCCAGACGTCCAGGTTGTCGACAACAAGCGGTGGGTCGACGAAGGAGCGGTCGTTTCATCTGCGGGGATTGCTGCGGGCATCGACATGAGTCTTCATCTGGTGGCACGGTTCGCAGGCCATGCCCTGGCCGAGGCGACGGCACGCCAGATGGACGTTCCGTACGTCCGTGAGGCCTGAGCCGGCGGGCGCCTGCAGTTGAACCCCACACGACAGCCATCACGATCGCCTCATGCCTCTAACGGTCAAGGAGAGGCTCGAAACGTGGACACACCGAAGGTTCCTCTGGTGATGATTCACGGCCTGCTGGGTTCGATCGACTTCTTCGGGCCACACGCGCTGCTTCCGCGCATCGACGTCCACGCGCCAGACCTGCCGGGCTATGGGTCCGAGCCGTGGCCCGGGAACGGCGACGCACTCACGTTGGAGGGGCAGGCCGGCTGGGTGGCCGACTATCTGCGCACGCGCATCGGCCGCCCCGCCTGGCTGCTGGGCCACAGCGTCGGGGGCGCGGTCGCGATGTTGGCAGCGCGCATGGCGCCGGAGCTGACGCAGGCGGTGATCAGCGTCGAAGGCAACTTCACACTGGACGACGCATTCTGGTGCCGCAGGATCGCGCCGATGCGCGACGACGAGTGGGCGGCCGAACACGCGCGGATGCAGTCGGATCCTCGAACTTGGCTGGCAAACGGTGGCATCGAACCGACACCGCGGCGGCTCGAATGGGCGCAGGTCATTCTGCAGAACCAATCCGCGGCGACCGTACACGCCATGGCGAAAGCCGTGGTGCAAGAGACCGGCGATCCCGCCTACCTGGCCGCCGTCAGGGACGTGCTCGACCGCGGCATGCCGCTTCACCTGCTGGCCGGTGAAAGATCCTGCTCGGGATGGGACGTGCCGGCCTGGGCGCGGTCTGCCGCCGCCGGCATGGTGGTTCTGCCAGGCGTCGGGCACATGATGATGCTCGAAGCGCCCGAGCGGTTCTGTGAAGCCGTCAGCAGCATGGTGCTGGCAGCTCCATCGCAAGCTGACAGCGGCAACCGGTTTGCATCCGCCTGACTTCAGGCGACATTCGATACGGAAGCGAGCACATGGCGCTGCATCGCTGTTTCGTAGGACTGGCGACGTGACCGCCGCCCTGCTGCATGGAGCGAATCGTCAGCCGCCAGCAGCCAGTCCAAGTCCGATCGCCAGCGCTCCCGCCAGCCCCAGCACCACCAGCGCGCCAAGCCGGTGCTGCAGGCGGTCCAGCGCCTCGTAGCGTTGTCCGTCACTGGCTGCGGCTGCGCGCCGGCGGGCCATCACCACCGCCACGCACCACACATTGGCTGCCAGCGCCAGCAGGCCGCAGATGATCTTGGCGAGCAGCATCGGTGTAGCGCTCGTGCGCGCCAGCAGCGACGCGCCGGTGGCCGCGACGATGAGCATCGCCGGTGTCTCGACCAGCACGTCGACGCGAGCGTGCAGATTCGCCAACAGCGGGCGGCGGGCGGCTCCGTCGGCGGCCAGCAAGCGCTCGAACGCCACTTCGGTGAGCACGCAGCCGATCCAGGCGCCTGCGGCGCACAGATGCAGGACGAGGAGCCAAGCCATCGTTCATGCCATTAAAGCAGTAATTATTGCGTTATCATAATTCCCGATCCCCCATTAAAGCAAGTAAACTTGCGAAATGGTGCGTCCCGATACCTCCGCCCCTTCCCCGGCACGTCGCACCGGCGGCCGCAGCGCCCGCGTGGTCCGCACAGTGCTCGACGCCGCCTTTGCACGGCTTGCCGCGGGCGGTCTGGCCGGCCTTTCGATCGCCGACGTGGCCCGCGACGCGGGCGTGCATGAGACTTCGATCTATCGTCGCTGGGGCACGCGCGAGCGGCTGGCGCAGGCAGCCTGCCTGGACCGCGCTGAGCGCGACATCGCGCTTCCCGATACCGGCGCCTTCGACACCGACCTGCAGGTGCTGGCCGAGGGCGCTGCACTGTTCGTGGTCTCGCCCGCAGGTCGCCTGCTGCTGCAGCTCGGTCTGCAGGCAGCGGCTGGCGGTTCCGACCGGCGTCCGGCCTACTGGCGCGAGCGCATGGCGGCGCTCGCCCCGGTGTTCGACCGCGCGATCGCGCGCGGCGAGGTGCGTGATCGCGTCCATGCTCAGCGTTGTCTGGAGGCCGCCATCGCACCGATCTATCTGCGCGCACTCGTCAGCGGCGAGCGGCTGCGAGACTGGCCGCTGGCGCGCTTCGCCAGCGCGGTGCCGCGCCTGGCTGCCGTGCTGGCCGATGACGAACCCGACACCTGGCCCGAGAACGTCGGTCCGAGCGCGCGTCGATGACCTAGGGCACGGTTCAGACCGCTGCATCGCACACTGACCGTGGTAACCAGGGTGCATCCGCTTGACTTCGAGCGCGCTCGAACTTCTACGATCGTTCCCATGGCATCCCTCCTGACCATTGCCGAAGTCGCCGAACGCACCGGCCTGACGGCGCACACGCTTCGCTACTCGATCGCCACCCTGCAGCACGCCACGCACGCGCTGCAAGCCAAGATCTGCCGGACGGACACCTGATGGTCTCGACCTGGGGCGCCAATGCGACGTTCAAAATCCGCCGGACTTGACCCGGGCATGAGGGCCCGTCGTCTGCCTCATGCTCAATGGCCGAAGTAGCGCCAGATCAGGCTCATGCCGGACAGCAGCACGATGGCGCTGACGACGCGAAGGAACTGCGCGCGCGTGAGCCTCGTCGTGATGCGTCGGCCGACTGCGGTACCGATCAGCATCGGCACCGCCAGAATGAGCGCGAGCATCCATAGTTCCCGGCTGGTGTAGACGCCGGCCAGCAGGAACAGCACCACACGGGTCAGCGTCGAGCATCCGATCAAGGGGGACTGGGTCACCCGGATGCGGACGTTGGCGTCGATCCTGCCCGCCAGATAGATCGTGTAGATGAAGCCTCCGCTTCCGAACAGCGCCGAGAACACGCCGCCGACCAGCCCGAACGGCCATGCAGCGCCGGGGGAATACTTCGCCTGCGGCCTGAAGCCGCTCAGCGTGTACAGGGCATAGCAGACGGCGAAGACGCCCAATGCCAGAAGAAGCGTCCGAGGCTTGCCCAGCAGGAGAACGGCGGCTCCCACCAGGCTGCCGGCCACCATGGCGGG
>DAISWF010000189.1:0-2192 GCA_036826495.1 Burkholderiaceae bacterium | reverse complement strand
GTCCGCCGCCTTGCGATCACTTGCCACGTTGACGGCCGCTGCCACGAAATCCAGCAGGGCCAGCAACGGGACGATAGTGGCGACCGGCACGAAGTGGGCGAGCACGGGACCGGCGACCAATGCGGTCCCGAAGCCGGCCAGACCGAAGATCACGTAGGCGATGCCCACCCCGAGGCAGACGACAAGCAACTGAAGCGATGGCAGCGGGAGGGTGTCGTGCAGCAGGGCGAGCAGTGAATCCACGAAGCGCAGGCGGCGGGCGATGGGAATTCCTCGAATCTACGGGCATCCTCCTTGGCTCGCCAATTCAGAATGCGGCGCTCACTCGTGTCGAATTCAGCTAGATCCTGGGGCGGTCTGGAGCATGCCGACGAAGCGGCGCACCAGGGCCGAGGCGTCATGGCGCCACAAACCCAGAACGGTGCTGGTACAGTCCTCTCCTCGAAGCCCGAGAAGGCGCGCGCCCTGCGGCGCCATCCGGCCCATGGACTCCGGCACGATGGCAATGCCGAATCCGGCCTGGACCAGCGTGAGCTGCGCCCACTTGCGCGACCTCACCGGTGCCGGCCGGGGTTGGAAGCCGCATGCACGGCAAAGCTCGGCCACGCGATGGCTCAACCCGCCTCGTTCGACGTGAGGCACGGCGACGAAGAGTTCGTGGCGAAGCGCCGAGAGCGCGACATCGGTCTCCCGGGCCAGCGCGTGCCCCTCCGGAACGAGGGCCACCAGCCGTTCTTCGTACAGATTCGTGTAGTGGATGCCGTCGTAGCGGCGCAGGATGGGGCCGCGTGCCAGGCCGACGTCCGCCCGTCCCTCATGGATTTCCAGCGCCTGGTGCTCCGAAGAAGCTTGCGCGACTTCCACGGAAACGCCGGGGTTCTGGTTGGCGTGCATGCGAAGCGCGGCGAGAAGGCGGGGGCTCAGGGGCACCGAGCTGGAATGCAGCAGCTCGAGCGTGCCCTCGGTGCCTCGTTGGGCATGCGCCGCATTGGCTGCAGCGTCTTCGAGCGCCGCCAGGATCCGGCGGGCATCGTCGTACAGCGATCGACCGGCAGCGGTGACGTCGAGGTGGCGGGGATCGCGTTCGAGCAGCGTCACCTGGAGCTCGCGTTCCATCTCGCGCACCTGGCGACTCAAGGCGGACTGCGCGATGAACAGCCGTTGCGCAGCCGCGCTGAAGCTGCCCGCGTCGACGATCTCCACGAAGTAGCGCAACTGCCGGTGCGTGAGGATGAGCGGATTCTCCTTGCCGTTCAGCGGACGGTAGCACGGTCATGGCCCGCGCCGCCCAGGCTGTCGTCGATCGCACTGCCGCGAGCGGGCGTTGGCGGCCAGGCGTTGAGCGCCGCCGGGGTGCGCCACCTCACGTTGACGTCGATTCGCTTACCCGGTAAGCTGACCACGACCTCATCTTCGGAATTGACCATGGCCAGCGCCACTCTGACGGAAAAGGGGCAGATCGTAATTCCGATCGAGATCCGTACCCGCTACGGGCTGACCCCGGGCACGCAAGTGGAGTTCGTGGACGAAAGCGGCGTCATCCGGTTGCTGATCCGCCGTCGGGTTGTCCGAACCGATCCCAGCTCGGGGTTCGGCCTGATCAAGGCGAAACCGCCAAGAAGCGGTGCCTCGCGCCGGCTTTCGGAATTCGACCCTGCGTCCCTGGTCAAGCGGAAATGATCGCGCTCGACACCAATGTCCTTGCTCGCTTCTATGTCGACGACCCCAGCGACCCTGAATCGCGGCGGCAGCGGGAAATCGCCAGGCAGGTCATCGAGCGTGGCAGCCCCGTCTACGTGCCGCTGTCTGTCGTGCTGGAGCTCGAATGGGTCATGCGCGGCTTTTACGAGGCGTCGCCCGCAGATTTCTGCGATGTCGTCGATCATCTGCTTGGCATGTCCCACGTGACCGTCGAGCGGTGGGACGCGATCAAGGACGCAGCGGACCTTCATCGCAAGGGTCTCGATTTCGCCGATGCACTGCATTGGCGTTGCAGTGGCTCATGCGAATCGCTGTTGTCGTTCGACAAGCGTTTCGTCAAGGTTTCCCGGCGCCTGGGGCTGACACCGGCTGTCACGTTGTGATCCACGGCGCGCCGACGGCCGCCGCATCATGCCCATATCGTGACGCACCTTAAGGAGGGTCCGCATAACCTAACGGGCTCCAGATCTTGCCAGACGGGGATGATCGGG
>DAISWF010000188.1:1930-11943 GCA_036826495.1 Burkholderiaceae bacterium | reverse complement strand
CCGTGCCGCCGGCGCCACCCGTGCCCGACGTGACGGCCGCGACCAGCTCGCCCGACGGCAACCGGCTGTTGTTGGGGGACGTGAGCGCCGGCTGATCGCCGGCGATCGCCGGGCCGGTCGGCAGGGTGTCCTTCGCGGCGGCGGTCGCGCCCGTATCGCCGCCGGCTTCGTCGTCGCGAGCAGGCCGGCCGCCGCGAGACGGCGGCGTGGCCGATGCCGTCGCACCGGTCGCGGATGCGACGCCGCCGAATGCCGTCGACCAGGCGACCGGCGACGTCGTGCGGTCGCCCGCATCGCGCGAGCCACCCGCCGCCTGTTGCGAGCCGGCACTCCCTTCGGCCATCGCGGGCGCCGCATCGGGCGCCTCACTGCGGGGCCGGAGGTTCGACGGCGGGCTCAGCACCGGGCGCGCGCGGGTCAGCGACGGCGCGGCGTCGGGGCTGGTGACCCGGGCGGCCTGGCCGCGGCCGAGCTCGAGCGAGCCGCCGCGGCTCGTCAGCACGATGCGGCCTTCGTTGACGGCCACCCGCAGGCCGGCCGCCGGCCCCGGCGAGCAGCGCGGATCGCAGACCGTTTGCTCGGCCACATAGTCGGTGCCGCGGATGCCTATCGTCGCGGTCGGCGTCTGCATCCGGTAGTCGTCACGATCGCGTTTGCCGATCGCGCCGGTGGCGGTGCGCAGCGCGCCGCGCAGCAGCGTGAAGAATCCACGCTGCTGCTGGCCGTCGTACCGGTATTCGTCGATGCGGAACTCGGTGCCCGGCTGCAGCGAGATGATCGCGCCATCGGTGAAGCGCAACTGCGCGCGTCCGTCGGCCATCGTCTGCACCAGATCGCCCTGCGACAGCTCGTCGCTGGCGCGCAGCCGCACCGCGGTGCGCGTGCCGTCGGCGGCGATGCGCACCCGGTTCACGGCGCCGCTGGCGACCAGCACGGTGGCGTCGGCGGCGAGCGCGGCGCCGGTCGTCCACAGCAGCCCGGCGGCCAGCACGAGGAGCCAATGGGAGATCCGCAGCAAGCGTGCACGGACGATCGGCCGAGCCTGCGCAGTCATGCGGTCAGAACCGGTAGCGCGCGAGCAGCAGCGCTTGCGTGCGGCGGAAATCGTTCGGTGCCAGGGTCGAGGCATTGCGGGTGTAGACCAGCACCGGCGACACGGTCCACTCGCGGCCGATCGATCGGTCCGCGCCGAGCCGCAGATCGGTCTGCCGGTCGGCGCGGGTCACGCCGAACAGCGGCTCGCTGCCGTCGTGGTCGCGCATCTCGTACGACAGCGACAGATAGCCGCGCCACCCGTCGTCGAGCTTCAGGTTCAGCGCGGCGCGCAGGCCGCGCAAATCGAAGTCGAGCTGCGGCACGTCCGCCCGGGTCCGTTCGCGGCCGCCGTAGGCACTGGCCACCAGCACCGGCTCGCGCGGACCGGTGAACGCGTGGGCATAGGTGATGCCGAACGTCAGGCGGCGCGCGTCGCGCACATCCTGATCGGGAAAGCGGAAGTCGAACGCCTGCACGAATGCGCCGAGCTGGTTGCGTGCGTCGATGTCGTGCTGAAGCTGCAACGTTCCCCCCGCGGCATTGCGAAACGCCTGCTGGTCGAGTCTCAAGTGCTGGAACAGCGCCTGCATGGTGAAGGTCTGTCGGTCCCGCTTCTTCTGCACACCGAGGGACAGGTCGAGCTGGGTCTGGTCCAGTGTATGCGCCGATGGGGCTGCCCGATGTGCGAAATTGCCGCCGATCATCGCCGTCCAGCCGCCTTCGATCGGCTGCAGCCGCGAGCCGCCGACCGTCAGGTTGATCAGCGCGCTGGCATTCGGCCGGCTGACCGGCAGCGGCGTCACTGCGGTGCCGTCGGCCAGCAGCCACTGGCCGGACAGACTGCCGAAGTTGACGTTGCTGTCGTAACCGGTGCCGACCTCGACGAAGAACTGGTTGCGGCCGGTTTCGCCGGCATCGGCCTGCGCGATGCCGGCCAGATAACGGTCGATGACCTGGCGGACCGTCGGCGGCACGTTCGCCGCTGCGACGGCCTCGAACGCCTGGCGCGCCGCTTCGCGTTCGCCGTTGGCCAGATACGCCCGGGCGATCTCGGCGCGCGCCTGCAGATGATTCGGCTCGATCGCCAGCACCCGTTCGAGCGCCAGGATCGCCGCAGCGGGCTGACCGGAATCGAGCGCCGCCAGGCCCAGCAGATAGTCGAACTGCGCGATGCCGGCGTAGCGGGCGACCTGGGCGTTCAGCTCTTCGTATGCGAGCCGCGATTCGCCGCGCGCCAGATTGCGGCGCGAGGTGTCGAGCAATGTCTGCAGCGGCGTCGCCGGGGATGTCGCGGCCGGCGCGCGCGGCGGTTCGCCGCCCGCCTGTGCGAGACTGCCGGCGGCCGCGCCGGCCTGCGCCCGCGCAGGCGACGCGGGCCCCAGCGCAATCGCAGCGCACAGCAGTCCGGCCACGACCGCGGTCAGCGGCAGCTCAACCCGGTTCGGCCGGGGCAACCTGTCCTCGCAGCGAATGGGTCAGCGCGTCGGTGATGACCACGTCGATCATCGCCTCGCCCGGCGGCTCGGCGGCCGCGAAGTTGACGACGCGGTTGTTCGACGTGCGGCCCGACCACTCCTGTTCCGAGCGTCGTGACCGGCCTTCGATCAGCACGCGTTCGCGGCGGCCGATCATCGATCGGCTGATCGCCAGCGCCTGCTCGTCGATCAGCCGCTGCAGACGCTGCAGCCGTTCGATCTTCACCGCATGCGGCGTGTCGTCGGGCAGGTCGGCGGCCGGCGTGCCGGGACGCGGACTGTAGACGAACGAGAACGACGCATCGAAGCCCAGTTCCTCGGCGAGCGCCAGCGTCCGCTCGAAGTCGTCGGCGGTCTCGCCGGGAAAGCCGACGATGAAGTCCGACGAGATGCAGATGTCCGGCCGGGCGGCGCGCAGCCGGCGTACGATCGACTTGAACTCCAGCGCGGTGTAGCCGCGCTTCATCGCCGCCAGCACCCGGTCGGAGCCGGACTGCAGCGGCAGGTGCACATGCGTCGCGAGCTTGGGCAGCGTCGCATGGGCCTCGATCAGACGCCGCGTGAACTCCTTGGGATGCGACGTGGTGTAGCGGATGCGCTCCAGGCCCGGCACGTCGCTCAGGTATTCGAGCAGCAGCGCGAAGTCGGCGGTTTCGCCGTCGTCCAGCCGGCCCACATAGGCATTGACGTTCTGGCCGAGCAGCGTCACCTCGCGTACGCCCTGTTCGACCAGGCCGGCCACTTCGATCAGCACGTCGTCGAGCGGCCGCGACACCTCGTCGCCGCGGGTGTAGGGCACCACGCAGAACGTGCAGTACTTGCTGCAGCCCTCCATGATCGAGACGAAGGCGCTGTGCCGCTCGACCCGCGCGGGCGGCAGGTGATCGAACTTCTCGATCTCCGGAAAGCTGATGTCGACCTGCGGCCGGCCGGGGGTGCGGCGCCGCCGGATCAGCTCGGGCAGCCGGTGCAGGGTCTGCGGGCCGAACACCACGTCGACGTACGGTGCGCGGCGCACGATCGCCGCGCCCTCCTGGCTGGCGACGCAGCCGCCGACGCCGATCACCAGCCCCGGCCGCGCATCCTTCAACTCGCGCACCCGCCCCAGGTCCGAGAACACCTTCTCCTGCGCCTTCTCGCGGACCGAGCAGGTGTTGAACAGGATGATGTCGGCGTCGCCCGGCGTGTCGGTAGTCTGCAGATCACAATGTTCGGCGCGCAGCACATCGGCCATCTTCTCCGAGTCGTACTCGTTCATCTGGCAGCCGAAGGTCTTGATGTACAGCTTGCGCGGCATGGCGGTTCAGCGGCCCCGTGACTTGGCGATCTCTTCGTCGGTCAGAATCCAGGCGAGCGACACCTGGCCCAGCTCGTCGATCCGGTAGCGGATGCGGACCCGCTCGGTCAACGTGGACGGAATGACCACCGCGTTGGTCTGGCTCAGGATCCGGGCGCCCGGCGAGAAGCGGACCTCCTTGCCGTCGATCGCCGCCAGTGGATATACGCCCATCTGCAGCACGCCGACCTTGGTGTTCTGCGGGAACTCCCGGACCTGGGCGGCGGCAGGCGTCGCCCAGCCCGACAGGCAGGCGGCGGCGATCGCCAGCAGCAGCGCCGCCAGCAGGGCCCGGACGTCGCGGACCGGCGGTCGCGGGCACATCGGTACACGTGGGTACGCAGATGATGGTTGCGTCGACAATCGTCGCGCCGGTACCAGGGGCGCCGGCAGGCGAGCGGCCGGCAGAAGAGGCGTCATGTCGTGGCTCCGTTGCGGCTCGGGGCGAGCCGCCAGCCGGCTGGCGCGAGCGGGGCGATGCCGGGTCGCGCGAAGTATGCCTGCGGCTACGTCCGGACGAAAGCGCCGGCCGTCGCACAAAAAAAAGACCCGCGATAGATCGCGGGCAAAGGGTGTTCTAAAAACCGAAAAGAGAATGAATCCAGTATAAATGTTCAGATAATGTTAAACAAGTTTTCCTAAGGTTTTCTAAAGCTCCTGGTCCGCTCGAACCGACCATTTGTCTAGAATGCCACGCATAACCCATTTGAGGTAGTGGTTATCGCTGGCCGAAACTCTCGGCGGGGGCTCGTTCAGCATCCGGCCAGCGCCGCGCTGAAGTGATCGATGAAGGTCCGGACCTTCGGTGTCAGGTACTTGCGGCTGGTGTAGACGGCATACAACGTTGGCGGCGGCATCGTGTAGCCCGGCAGCAGGGCGACCAACTGGCCGCGTTCGATCGCCTGCTGCACGACCCACAGCGGCAGCAGCGCGATGCCCACTCCGGCCATCACCGTGTGCAGCGACAGCGTGGTGTCGTCGGTCTTCATCGCCACCGCCATCCGCTGGTGGACCCGCCCGGACGGCCCGTCGAACTCCACCGAGTCGGTGTTCAGGTAGCTGGGCATCACCGCCTTGCAGCGGGCGAGCTCGGCCAGGTTGCGGGGGGCGCCGTGACGCCGCACCCAATCCGGCGAGGCGACGAGCTGGAACGGCACCTGCGTGATCGGCCGGACGATCAGTGACGGCGTAGGCTCGCGGGTTGCGCGCAGTGCCAGGTCGTAGCCTTCGGCCACCAGGTCGACCCGGCGATTCTCCAGCCGGATGTCCAGGATCACGTCCGGGTATCGTTGCCGGTAGTCGGCGATCGCGTCGGCGAAACGGCGGTTGGCGAACCACACCGGCGCGGTGACCTTCAGCAGGCCGCGCGGGGTGGTGCTGCCTTCGCCGATCGCCGCCTCGGCCGACTGAAGGGTGTCGAGCGCGTCGCGGCATTGCTCGAAATACACGGCGCCGGCTTCGGTCAGGCTGAGGTGGCGGCTGGTGCGGTTCAGCAGCCGCGCGCCCAGCTCGCGCTCCAGATGCGCGACGTGCTTGCTGGCCATCGGGGCCGAGATGCCCAGGCGCTCGGCGGCCGCCACGAAGCTGCCCACCTCCACGACTTCACGGAACACTTTGAGGCTGGTCAGGGTGTCCATCTGGCAGGTCGGCCCGGTCAATCAAGGGTGGTCATAGATTTCCTATTGGGAAACTGTGAGTTTACTTTTCGTATGTCGATTCGCCAATCGGAAATGTTTAAGCTCCGCTCAACAAACCTTCCTGCGGAGCCTTCCATGTCGAACTCTCTCGTCATCCACAGCAGCCCCCGCGGTGACGCGTCGGTGTCCAGCCAGCTCGCCAACCGTCTGGTCGCGCGGCTGCGCGAGCAGGGGCAACAGCCCCGCATCGTCGAACGCAATCTCGAAGCCGATCCGCTGAAACCGATGGACGGCGAGCTGGTCGGCGCGATGTTCACGCCCGCCGAGTCGCGCAGCGCCGGTCAGGCCGCCCGGATCGCGGTCAGCGACCAGCTCATCGATGAGCTGCGGGCGGCCGACACCCTGGTCATCGCGGCCGGCATGTTCAACTTCGGCCTGCCGGTGGCGCTGAAGACCTGGTTCGATCACATCCTGCGCGCGGGCAGCACGTTCCGCTACACCGCCAACGGCCCCGAGGGGCTGCTGACCGGCAAACGCGCGGTGATCCTGGCCTCGACCGGCGGCGTCTACAGCAGCGGTCCGGCGAAGGTCGCCGATTTCTTCGTGCCCTACGTCCGCCAGTTGCTGGGCTTCATCGGCATCACCGACGTGACGGTGGTGCGCGCCGAGGGCCTGGCGCTGGGGCCGGAGGCGGCGCGTGACGCCACCGAGCGGGCGCTCGCCGAGGTCGATCAGCTCGCCCGCGGCCTGGCCGCGGCCGGCGATCTGAAGCGGGCGGCCTGATCATGAGCCGCAACGACCTGATCGATGCCGGCCGCTGGGCGCCGCAGGCGCTGGCGCTGTTGCGGATCACCACCGCCTGGCAGTTCCTGTGGCACGGCGCCGCGAAGCTGTTCCATGTGCCCAAGGTGGCGATGTTCGACACCCTGCAGCTCTTCTCGCTGATCGGTGCGGCGGGTGTGCTGGAGCTGTTCGGCGGGCTGCTGGTGCTGATCGGCCTGTTCACGCGGCCGGTGGCGTTCGTGCTGTCGGGCCTGATGGCCGTCGCCTACTGGATGGCCCACGCGCCCCAGGGTCATGCGCTGATCCCGTTCATGAACCAGGGCGAGGCCGCGGTGCTGTTCTGCTTCGTCTTCCTGCTGCTGGCGGCGGCCGGCCCGGGGGCATGGAGCGTCGACGGGCTGCGGCGGGGTGCGCGGCCGGCGATGGCCGGCAAGGCGGCCTGAAGCCGGGCAGGCGGGCGCCGCCGGCCCGCTGCTCACTGCGGCGGCGGGCCGGACAGCTCCTTCACCAGCCGGTACAGGTACTCCAGGCCCTGGTAGAACGAGCGCACCAGGATCCGCTCGTCCTTGCCGTGCGAACGCGATTCATTGACCGGCACTGCCAGCCCCGAATGGCCATAGGTGGGAATGCCGGCATTGCGCAGGTGCAGGCCGTCGGTGGCGGCCGCCAGCATCGTCGGCACCACCAGCGCGCCCGGCCAGAACTCGGCGGTCAGCCGCTCCACCACGCGCACCAGCTCCGGGTCCAGCGGCGACGGGGGACTGGCGATGCCCGGGTTCAGTTGCCGCACCTCGATCTGCGGGTCGCCGATCACCTCGGCCAGCGTGCGGTGCACGTCGGCCACCGGATGATCGGGCAGGATCCGGCAGTTGATCGTCGCGCGCGCCGTCTGCGGCAGCGCATTGGCGGCATGGCCGGCCTCCAGCAGCGTGGCGACGCAGGTCGTCCGCATGATCGCGTTCAGTGATACCGAGCGGGACAGCCGTTCGATCGCGGCAGTCTCTGCGGTGCCGGCGGCCAGTGCGCGCATGTCGGCGCCCAGCGGCCCGCCCCGATGGGCTCCGGTGCGTTCGAAATACCGCCGCGTGGTCTCGTTCAGCATGACCGGGAAATCGAATCGCGCCAGGCGCCCGAGCCCGTCGGCGAGCCGGTAGATCGCGTTGTCGCGGCGCGGCTGCGAGCTGTGGCCGCCCGGGTTCTTCACTTCCAGCACGAAGCTGACCGGGATCTTCTCGCTGGTCTGCAGCGAACTGGTGATCGGCCGGTCGTTGGCCAGCGCCACGCTGCCGCCTTCGTTCAGCGCGAATTCCGCATCGATCAGCGGACGATGGTTCGCGAGCAGCCAGCGGATGCCCTGCCGGTTGGCGTCGAGGATCTCCTCGTCGGTCTCCAGCACCACGATCAGATCGCGCTCGGGCCGATAGCCTTCCTGCCGGTAGCGGATCAGGTTCGCGATAAAGGCCGCGGCCATGAACTTGTCGTCTCCGGTGCCGCGGCCGTAGAACCAGCCGTCCTGCTCGAGCAACGTGAACGGATCGAACGACCAGTCCTCGCGCCGGGCCTCCACGACGTCCAGGTGCGCCATCAGCAGCATCGGCCGGCGGGTGCCGGTGCCGCGCAGCCGCGCGACCAGGTTGCCCTTGCGCGGCCCGGGGCTCAGCACCCGCACGTCCTCGTCGGGAAAGCCGGCCGCCCGCAGCCGGTCCGCCATCGCCTGGGCGGCGCGCAGCGAGTCGCCGGTGGCGGCCACGGTATTGATCTCGACCAGCTCGCGGAAGATGTCGCGGGCGAGCTGCTGGTGGGGAGGCAGCGGTTGCGCCCACGCGGAACCGGTCAGCAGGGCGCCCAGCACGGACAGCAGCAGACCGAGACGGGCGAGGGCGATCATCGGGGCCTCCGGGGCGGCAGGGATCCGCGGCATGGTATCCGGCCGGGACGTCGGACGCCGGCGACGAATCGACTTGACCAAACGACTTGACCAAAAAGAGAACGAAGATTATCGTTTTGTCGATCGGCAACGAAGATGGAGGGCGGACCGATGGGCTTCGTAATCGAACCGGTTTCCCCGGCACTGGGCGCGCAGGTCACGGGAATCGATCTCGGGCGGGCCATCGACGATCCGGCGGCCATCGGCGGGTTGCGCGAGGCGCTGCTGAAGCACAAGGTGCTCTTCTTCGCCGATCAGGACCTCTCGCCGGCGCAGCACGTGGCGTTCGCACGGCGGTTCGGGGAGCTCGAGGTCCACCCGGTGCTCAAGCGCCATCCCGAGCACCCGGAACTGGTGCTGCTCGAACGCGGCAGCGGGCGTGCCGCCAACGAGAACATCTTCCATTCGGACACCACCTGGCGCGAGCGGCCGTCGATGGGTTCGATCCTGCGCTGCATCGAATGTCCTCCGGCCGGCGGCGACACCATCTGGGTGAACATGGCGCTGGTCTGGAAGCGGTTGCCGGAACGGGTGAAGCTGCTGTGCGAAGGGCTCAATGCGATGCACGACATCTCGCATGCGTTCGGCGGCGAAGGCACGCCGGAGAGTCGCGCGGAACTGCGCCGCAAGTTCCCGCCGCAGGAACATCCGGTGGTGCGTACCCATCCCGAAACCGGCGAGAAGATCCTGTTCGTCAACCAGGGCTTCACCACGCATTTCGCGAATTTCTTCCAGAAGAAGGAGCGCGAACTGGGCTGCGAGTTCGCATTGCAGTCCAACGAGCTGATGAACTACCTGCTGTCGCAGCCGGCGATTCCGGAGTTCCAGGTACGGCTGCGATGGCGCCCGGGTATGATCGCGTTCTGGGACAATCGCGCCACGCAGCACTACGCGGTGCAGGACTATTTCCCTGCCATCCGGCGCATGATGCGTGCGACCATTCTGGGCGACCGTCCGGTGTAGGGTTTCCCGTTCAACCGCATGGATCTGGCGATCATCGAGGCCACGAAGCTGCCGGGTGTGCTGCCCGGCAAGCAGGCGCGCAGCCGCAAGGTCGTCCAGGACCTGGTCACGACGGCCTTCGAACTGCTCGCCGACCGCGATTTCGCCGCGTTGTCGATCGCCGATGTCTGTGCGCAGGCGGGCGTCACCGCCGGCGCCTTCTACAAGCGATTCGAAAGCAAGGATCTGTTCATCGAATACCTGCAGCGGCTGGTCGTCGAGGAGACCCGCCGCAATATCGCGGTCGGTCTGCAGGCCGAGGAGCTGGCGCAGTTGCCGCTGCCGGTGTTCCTCGAAAAAACCGTGACCGCGACCGCCCGCTGGTACTGGAAGTATGAAGGCTTCGCGCGCGCGTCGCTGCGCTGGTCGCAGGCACATCCGCGAAGCTGGTCACCGTTGCGCGAAACGGGCGCCCGCTATGCCGCCGCGGTCGAGCCGGTCATCGCGCGCATCGTCGGCAAGCCGCGCCATGCCGAGCTGTCCGACGCGATCCGCTTCAGCGTCCAGTCGATGATCGGCATGTTCAACACGATGGTGCTGCTCGATCCCGGCCCCTTCAAGCTGCGCAGCCGCCGGACGCTGGAGATGATGGTGCGCGGCATGACGCTGATGATCGAGGATGCGGTGCGCCGCGCGGGCACCGACGCAGGGTGAACCGCCCGGGCGCCGCGTTCACTGCGTCAGCTCGAGCTTCAGCGCCGCGATGACGTCGGCGAAGAACTTGTCCTGGCTCTGCATCATCGCGCGCACCTGATCGGCGGGGGTGGACTATGGAAGAAAACCGGCCGAAGTCAACCCCCCGACTATAGCGGGAACCC
>DAISWF010000188.1:0-1920 GCA_036826495.1 Burkholderiaceae bacterium | reverse complement strand
GGGCGCGGTCAGCGAATTCATGCCGGCCGACTCCAGCCGTCCGACATAGTCGGGATCCCTCAGCACCTCGCCGGAGGCGCGCTGCAGACGCTCCATCGTCGCGCGCGGCGTGGCGGCCGGTGCCACGATGCCGGCGAAGAAGCCGAGCTTGGCGGTATCGGGAAATCCCAGCTCGCCCACCGACGGTACACCGGGCAGCAGCCTCTCCCGCTCGGCGGCGAACACCACCAGCGGTCGCAGCCGGTCGGTTCGGGCACCGAACACGGTCTCCACCGCCGCATCGACGAAACCGCCGACGACCGCCTGGCTGCCTTCCGGCAGGCTCTTGTAGGGCACGTGCACGAGCTCGATGCCGGCCTCGCTCATGAACTTCGACATCAGCAGGTGCGAATAGGTTCCCACGCCGTTGGTGGCATAGGTGAGCTGCTTCGGCCTGGCGCGGGCCATCGCGATGAAGTCCTGCAGGGTCCTGGCCTGCGAACCGGCGCTGATCACCAGCGTCGTGCCGGACGAATAGAGTCCCGACACCACCGCGAAGTCCCGGAACACTTCGTAGCCGGCATTGCGGAACGCATGAGGCGCGATCAGGAAGGTGCCGCTGGTGGCCAGCAGCGTGTCGCCGTCGGGGGCGGAACGCGCCACGTGCCTGGCGGCAAGCTGGCCACCGGCGCCCGGGCGGTTGTCGACGATCACCGGACGACCGAGAAGCTTGGAGAGCTTCTGGGCATAGAGCCGTGCCACGAAGTCGATCTGGCCGCCGGCAGCGAACGGCGCCACCAGCGCCATCGGCCGGCCCTCGGCGCTGCCCTGGGCCCGCGTGAGCGAAGGTGCGAGCGGCAGGCCGAGGCCCGCCAGCACGAGCTGTCGTCGTTTCATGTCGTGTCTCCATCCGGTCTGCGGTGGGCGAGCGGGCGCAGCACTCTGCCGGTGGCGCCCGTCGCCGGGTCTGCCGCATGTTACGCATCGTGCGGTAAAAAGAAAAGGGTAGTTATGATTATTATTTTTGGGCGACTCGGTGGTGCGTCGTCATCGTCTGCCACGGATATCGTCCCGCGCGGTCCGGCAGGACGGCAGGACGGACGGCTCAGCGGGTCTCGGCTCCGCCTCGCCCGACGAACGGGCCCGGATTCCGTCGCCCCAGCACCTGCGCCAGCCGCTGCAGCCCCAGCCACTGCTGCGACCAGAAGCCGTCGCCGTACCGCCGGCCCTCGAGCTGATCGTCGATGCCGGTGGGGCCCGGCTCGCGATCGAAGTCGGCGGTGCCGAACAGGACGTCCCAGACCGGGAACAGCACCGAGAAGTTCGCGCCGCGCGCGTGGTCGTGGGTATCGGCCTTCATCGCATGATGCAGCCGGTGAAAACGCGGGCTGACCAGCAGCCGCTCGCCGACCGGGCCGAACCACAGCTTCACGTTGGCATGCGACAGCGACTCCAGCATCCGCGTGCCGATCGCGATGGCCGCGTACTGCGCCGGCGCCACGCCGATCGCCAGCGCCACCGACGCGAGGATCGCGTGGGTGATCAGGTCGTCGAGCAAGTGGGTTCGGTCGTCGGTCCAGAACGTCATCCGGCGCTGGCTGTGATGCACCGCGTGCAGCGCCCACCACCAGTCCCATCGGTGCTGCCAGCGGTGTATCCAGTACTGCATCAGGTCGATGACGACCAGGTAGACGACGAAGGTGGCCACCGGGTGATCGGCGAGGCCCGGCAGCCAGGCTTCCAGATCCCAGGTGGCGACGTCGTGCATCCGCAGCCAGGCCTGCAGACCGTCGAACAGCGGCCGCAACGTGAAGAACATCGCCAGCGGCACCAGCCCCAGCCGATGGATCAGCGTATAGATGACGTCCGCCCGCTGGTCGGCCGCCGCCCGCACACCGAGGACGACTGGACGCGCGCGGAACGGCTGGTGCACACCTACGG
>DAISWF010000187.1:0-11950 GCA_036826495.1 Burkholderiaceae bacterium | reverse complement strand
AGCCGACCCAGGGGATCACCATCGACCAGCCCTCGACGCAGCGCATCCGGTAGATGCGTTCCTCGAGCGGCGCCAGGCTCAGCAGCTCTTCGATGCCGAACTGGCGCGGCTTGTTGACCAGCCCCTCGACCGCCACCGTCCACGGCCGCGGCTTCAGCGTACCGGCGTTGCGGGCCGGATCGTCCTTCTCGGTACCGAACTCGTAGAAGTTGTTGTAGCTGGTCACGTCCTTGAGCGACGTGGACTTGTCCATCGTGCCGAACGGCCCGGGCCGCCGCGCCAGCGGCGCGCCGCGCGGCGGATCTGCGGCCGCCGCGTCGCCGGTGCAGAACCAGGCGGCGCCGGCAGCCGCCGCCCGCAGCACTTCCCGGCGCCGGCGCCACAGACGTTCGGGAGTGATGTCGGACGGCAGCGGTCGGCCAGCAGCGGCCCGTCGGATCAGCATGTCAGCTCTCGCGTGCGATGGATGGCGGCGTTCGAGCTTATACCGACGCCCGGACGATGTGTCGCGGCCGCCGAAAGGCGCTTACCCGCGGGCGCCGGGTGGTCGGACGGGCAACGGCGCACCGCGCCGGCCGCGGCGGGGAGCCGGCGGCAAAGCCCCCCCCGGCCGCCCCGGCGGGGCGGGGTCATCTGCGGGCTGTTCTTGCGGCCGCCCTGGCGGAACAGCACGAGCTGGGCCTCGGTGTAATCGGCATACTGGCCGGCGAGCCGCGGGAACTGCGCCGGGATGCCGGCGCCGTTCGGGCTGTGACAGCCCGAACAGGCGGGCACGGCCTTGCTGGCGATGCCGCCCCGATAGATCTTCTGGCCGAGCTCGACGCTGTCCTTCAGCTTGGCGAATGCCGGCTTGAGCTTCTGCGACGAATAGTAGGCCGACACGTTGCGCATGTCGGCCTCCGACAGCGGCTGTGCGAAGGCTGCCATCACTGCATTGACCCGCTCGGCGGGCTTGCCGCCTTCGGCCTTGAAGTCCTTGAGCTGCTTGAGCAGATAGTCGGGATGCTGCGCCGCCAGCTTCGGATTGACCGGGCTGGTGCTGTTGCCGTCGGCGCCGTGGCAGGCCGCGCAGACCTGGGTGACGATCTGCTGACCCTTGTTGGCATCGGGCTTGGCGGCGCCCCCCTTCGCGTCCTGCGCGTACGCGGCCACCAGCCACGTGGATGCCGCAGTGAGCGCCAGAGTGGACGTCGCCCATGCTGCCGCTGCCTTGATCGTGTTGCGCATCGAGAATCCCTGACCGGACTTGAGAGTAGCCACGCAACCGGCGATTGTACAATAAGCCTCCCCATGAGCCTGCTCCAGACCGCGCGATTCCTGACCACCGTCGCGCAATTGCGCCAGTTGCCGCGCGGCGGTGTGCCCGAAGTGGCATTTGTCGGCCGCTCGAACGCCGGCAAGTCGTCGGCGATCAACGTGCTGTGCCAGCGCCGGCGGCTGGCGTTCGCCAGCCGCACCCCGGGCCGCACGCAGGCGCTGAATTTCTTCGCGCTCGGTCCGGCCGGCGAGCCGCCGGTCGCCTGCCTGGTCGACACGCCGGGCTACGGTTACGCGGCGGCGCCGCAGGCGCTGAAGCAGCAATGGGACGGGCTGGCCGGGCGCTATCTGCAGCGCCGCGAGCAGTTGCGCGGCGTCGTGCTGATTCTCGACATCCGCCGCGAGGTCACCGCGCTGGACGAGGCGCTGCTCGGCTGGGCCCCGGCCGACGCGGCGCTGCTGGTCATCGCCTCGAAGTGCGACAAGCTGAACCGCTCGCAGCAGGCGCAGGCGCGCCGGGCCATCGCCGCGGCGGTGACGCCGTTCCGTCCGGACGGCGACTTCGAGGTGCTGGCGTTTTCGGCGACCACGTCGCAGGGCGTGGAGCAGGGCCGTATCATCATCGAACGTTGGCTCGCGGAGCTCCGCGAGCCCGCTGCGCAGGATCCATCATGAACGACGATCTCCTTGCCGGCCCCCACGCCGGAGCCTTCCCTTCCACCCGGCTGCGCCGGCTGCGGCGCGACGACTTCTCGCGCCGGCTGGTCCGCGAGCACCATCTGCGCGCCGACGATCTGATCCTGCCGGTGTTCGTGCTCGACGGGCAGGGGCGCACCGAGCCGGTCGGCTCGATGCCGGGCGTGATGCGCTACACGCAGGACCGGCTCTACGCGGTGGCCGAAGCCTGCCTGGCGGCGCGCATCCCGGTGATGGCGCTGTTCCCGGTCATCGATCCGGCGAAGAAATCGCTGGACGGCCGCGAGGCCACCAACCCCGAGGGGCTGGTGCCGCGGGTGGTCACCGCGCTCAAGCAGCGGTTCCCCGAGCTGGGCGTGCTGACCGACGTCGCGCTCGACCCCTACACCAGCCACGGCCAGGACGGCGTCATCGACGACGACGGCTACGTGCTGAACGACCTGACGGTGAAGATCCTGACCCGCCAGGCGCTGCTGCAGGCACAGGCCGGCGTCGACATCGTCGCGCCGTCGGACATGATGGACGGACGGATCGGCGCGATCCGCCAGGCGCTCGAGGGCGGCGGCTTCATCCACACGAAGATCATGTCGTACGCCGCGAAGTACGCGTCGGGCTTCTACGGGCCGTTCCGCGACGCGGTGGGCTCCTCGTCGAATCTCGGCAAGGGCAACAAGAAGACCTATCAGATGGACCCGGCCAACACCGACGAGGCGCTGCGCGAAGTGGCGCTCGACATCCGGGAGGGTGCCGACATGGTGATGGTCAAGCCCGGCATGCCCTACCTGGACGTCGTCCGGCGGGTCAAGGACACGTTCCGCATGCCCACCTTCGTCTATCAGGTGAGCGGCGAGTACTCGATGGTGAAGGCGGCCGCCGCCAACGGCTGGCTCGACGAACGGACGGTGGCGCTGGAATCGCTGCTGGCGATGAAGCGCGCCGGCGCCGACGGCATCCTGACCTACTTCGCGCTCGACGCGGTGCGCTGGCTCGCGCAGGAATGACGGCGACGCCGACGACCTGACGTACGGGCGCGCCGATGGACTTCTTCACGATCACCCCGTCGGGCGCCACGCTGAGCCCGGCCGCGCCGGCGCTGCTGCCGGCCGACGGCTTCATCTGGTGCGACTGCCTGAAGGACGAGACGCGCGCCTGGGTCGAGCCGATCCGGCGGCTGACCGGCATCACGGTGTTCGAAGACCATCTGATGGATGCCGAGAATCCGAATCATCCGTCGTACTTCGATTCCACCAGCCGCTACGAGATGATCGTGTTCCGCGGCCTGATGCCGCCGTCCGACACGCCGCAGGAAGTGCTGCGGGTGCAGACGCGGCCCTCGGTGTACTTCGTGTTCCCCGGCTGCCTGGTGACCGTGCGCGCGGCCGACAGCCGGCAGATCCCGCTGCTGCGCGAACGGCTGCTGACCGCCGCCGAGAATCACCAGCGGCTGCCGGCCGGCCCCGAGGAACTGATGCTGAGAATCCTGAACGGTCAGGTGGATCGCTACCTGGACCTGCGCCAGCCGCTGACCGACCAGCTCGAACGCTGGCAGCGCGAGCTGCTCGATCCGCGCCGCACGTTCAGCGACTGGCTGCGGGTGCTGCAGACGCGCGCCGAGGCGCGCAAGCTCGAACAGCTCTGCGAGGAGCAGCTCGACGCGATCCAGGAATGGCGCGACGAGCGGCTCGAGCATTTCGCCGCCGGCGCGAGCCTGCCGCCGACCGCGCTGCCGGCGCTGAACGATGCGCTGCAGGTGCGCGCGAACGACGTCGTCGAGCACATCAACCGGGTGCTCATCCACGCGCGCCGGCTCGAATCATCGGTCGAGTCGGCGGTGCAGCTTCACTTCTCGGCCACCGCGCACCGCACCAACGAGATCGTGCGCACGTTGACCACGATCACCGCGATCTTCATGCCGCTGACGTTGATCACCGGCATCTTCGGCATGAACTTCGACGCTATCCCCGGCCTGCACTCGCCGCTGGGGTTCTATCTGACGATGGCCGGCATGCTGCTGATCGCGCTGGTGCTGCTTGCCTGGTTCAAGGCACGTCGCTACCTGACCGGCTCCGACATGCGCCGGCGCCGGCCGCGGCCGCCGCGCACCTGAACGGCGAATCGGCGCCGGCATCGGCGCAGACGCGGGCGGCGCTCAGCGCCGCCAGCAGTCGGCGACCGCCCAGGTGTTGCCGGTCAGGCCCTTGACGCCGGTGCTGGCGACGGTGAAGCTGCCGCAGGCGTCGGTGTTCACCGGCGCGGCCGTCAGCAGATAGTTCTGCGCGGCGAGCGTGGTCACCGTGACGTCATAGCGCTTGCGCCCCTCGCGGGGCGATTTCTGCAGCGCGGCTGGCAGGCCGGTCACGGCGGTCGTGCACGGCGGCGTGGTCGATGCATCCCGCAGCACGTACGAGTTGCATTCGGAGTAGATGCGCTCGAGATACTGCGACGCTTCCATCAGCGCCGTCTGCGCATCGGAACGGGCGGCGCGCAGCGTGTATTCGCGGTACGACGGAATGGCCACCGCGGTCAGGATGCCGACGATGGCCACCGCCAGCATCAGCTCGATCAACGTGAAGCCGCGCTGGCCGGGGGAATGCATGGCTGGAAGGGCCGCGGGGGCCCGATCGTCGACGCTCATCACGGAATGCTCCGCTGCAATCATTGTAGTTGTCGCCAGGCGGCACGCGGGTTCCAGCCGCGCGCGACCGCCAGTCGCTCGATGCCGGACTGGCCGCGGTTGATCATCACCGTCAGCGTGCCGCCCTTGCGCACGACCGACGGATTCGACACCGTGCCGTTGATCATCACGCCGCTGGTCGTGCCGCCGCTGGCGAGCTTGAAAAGGGAATTGGCCGAACCGGAGAACGGCGACATCGCCATCACCGCCGAGCTCATCGTCGAATCGCAGGCGCCGCCGGCCGGCTGCACCGTCGAGGCCATGATCACCGACAGCTCGGGCACGTAGGTGACCGGCCCCAGCACCCGCTCGCCGGCGCCGGTGCCGCCGGGCGCCAGATCGATGTACCAGCCGGCCGTCTTGGTCAGCGTGTTCGCGCTGGTGGTGCGCGTCGACGACGTCTGGGTCAGGATCGTCTGCTGGGTCAGGTCGCCGCGCAACGCCGAGTTGCCGCTGGCGCGATCGTAGATCCCGTACAGCGACTGGACCGTCAGATCGTCCTTGTCGACCAGCTCCAGCATCTTGCCGGTGCCGAACACGATGACGCGACCCAGGATTCGATCGCTGATGACCCTGGGCTTGGCCGTGATCCGCTGGATCGCGCCCGATGCCGACCGCGCCTTGAACAGCGGCTTGGCATTGAAGCCCAAGGTCCAGTTGGCCGGATTGACGTCGCCGATGTCGAAGCGCCACAGGTTGCCCTGCCAGTCGCCGGCATAGGCGAACGCGAGCTGACGGCCGGCCAGGTACAGCAGTGCCGGCGCCGACAGCCCGTGCGCCGAGGTGGCCGCCGGCGCGCCCGATTCGGCCGCGACGATCTTCTTCAACTGCGCGCCGCTCAGCGCATCGATCACGTAGAACACCGCGCGGTTCGAGTTGCTGCCGTAGCCGTTGCCGAACGCCACCACCCAGGTGCCGTTGCTCGCCCGCGCGATCACCGGTTCGCCGAGGATGTGACCCAGGTCGGTATCGGCGCTCGGGAAGAACTCCCACAGAAGCTGCGGGCTGTCGGGATCGGTGACGTCGAGCGCATAGGCGCCCTTGCCGCCGGCTCCCAGGGATCCGATCAGGATCGTGCGCCACTCGGTGCCGTTGTGCACGTCGTGCACCGCGATCGGCCCGTCGACGTAGTAGTCGTGGATGTAGCCCGGATCGGCCCGCTTGCCGATCTTCGACAGCAGCACGCTCGGGATGTACGAGAAGCGGCGCGAGCCGTTCTCGCCGTTGAACGCATGCAGCATGCCGTCGTTGGCGCCGAAGTACACCGTCGGCTTGTAGCGCGTGCCGCCAGGGGCCTTGCTCTTCACGTAATTGCCGTAGATGACGCCGTCGATGCGGGTGCCGTCGGCCTTCGACGGCCACATCGTCTCGACGTAGCCGTAGTCGCGGCCGCCTTCGAACACCGGCTGCGAGGCCAGCACGTCGCCCAGCAGCCGGTCGCGGCTGCGCAGGTTCGGATTGCTGTTGTCGCCCAGTATCCAGTTCACCATCTGCGCCGTCGTCACGCCCAGCGACGTCGCGGTGCTGTCGAGCGAGGTCTTGTGCGCCGGCGCCAGGTTCACCAGATTCGCCGCATTGAACGTGATCAGCGAACCCGAACTGCCCTTGACCAGGATCCGGTTGTTGCCGGCGTAGCCGGTGCCCAGGTAGTTGAACGTCGAATCGGTGGTCCACTCCGGCGTGGCCTGCGTGCTGCCGTCCGAGTTGACCCGGTACGCGCGCAGCGTGCCGTCCCACTTGGTGGTGTTGTACGACGCGGCATAGGCCATCGAGTCGGACTGCACCTGCAGCGAGGTCTGCGCGACCGACGTGGCCGCACCGCTCTGGTCGGAGATCCGGTTGCGGATCTGGCGGAACGCCTCGACCAGCGCATCGGGCGTCTCGACGCTGAAGAACGAGCCGCGGCTGTTGATCGCCGCATGCCACATGTCATAGACGTTGCCCACCGCGTCGTCGCCGGTGGTGGGCCAGGCGGTGCCGCCGTTGAGCACCGAGTAGTACCCCGTGTACGGCGAGCTCGCGCTGCCTGCGAAGGTCGATCCCTGCCAGACCGGCGCGGACGTCAGCGAGCGCGACATGCCCAGGCTGACGAAGAAGCTGGTCATGTGCTGCCACTTCGCCGGGTCGTTGCGCGGGTCCCAGTATTCGGCCGCCGTCAGCGAGGTCGAGCTCGCCGAGAACGGCGCGTAGCTGCGGACGGTGTTCGGCAGCGAAGGCTGCAGATCGGTGATCCAGTACTTGAACGCGATGTCGGCGAGGTTGCCGGAGTTGCCGTCGCGATAGGGCGCCGCCGGCGAGTAGACGGTGCCGTCGGGCATCGTCTGACTGTTGTTGTCGAGGTTGCCGACGGTCGAGTAGGGTCCGGAACCGTTCCACTTGCCGTCGGTCATCACCACCGCGTAGCTCTGCCGGCACGAAGCATAGGAGGTGTCCGGCGAGCCGATCGTGTCGGCGTACGGGCTCATGCTGCCGGTGGCCTGCAGGTACTGGCCGGTGCGGTCCAGCGCCTGCCGCAGCGGCGTGCCGTTGTAGGTGGGCAGCCGGGTCATCCAGCTCCACAGCGCTTCCTTCTTCGTCTGGGGGACCGAGCCGATCCGCGCATCGACGGTGGACCGCGAGGTACCCCAGCCGCGGCACGACGACGAGAAGCTGTTGCTGCCGCCGATGCAGGAGTTCAGCGCCTGCCAGGCGATCCGGTAGTCCGACGGCAGATTGCTGAAGGCGGAGATCGCCGCCGACACGACCGCCAGGTTGCGGGTACGGTAGAACGAGAACCAGTTGGCGAAGTTCTGTTCCTGATCGGCCGGCACCGAGCGGAACGTGAAGCAGGCGACCGCCGGCGTCCAGGTACCGTCGGGCACCTGATCGGGACAGGTCGCGCTGACGTTGTAGGTCCAGTAGTAGGCACGGGTCGGGGTGTTCTGCCCGACGCCGACGCCGGGGCAGGTGTAGCCGGCGGAGGCCGAACCGAGCCGCTCGGCGTTCGAGCAGTGCGCGGTCATCAGATAGGAACCGAAGCCGTACTGGTTCAGGCGGGAGGAATCGTAGAACTGGGTGGGCCGGTAGTCGGCGGCCAGGTTGACCGAGCCCTGCCCCTGCGCGAAGCCGTTCAGCCAGGCCTGCGCGAAGCTGGTCGAATACGGAATGCCGTTGGCATCCACCGGCGGCGAATAGGTGACGCTAGGGTTGTAGTACAGCCCGTTCAGGCTGGACTTGAATGCGACGATCTGCGAGCCCACGCCGGCCGTGCCGGTGCTCCACACGCTGTACAGGCCACCGAAGTTGTCGGGCACGTAGGCCCACATCATCGAGCCGGAGTCGTCCAAGGTCAGCATGATGTTGGGCGGCACGCTCTGCCCGACGTAGAACGGCACGTTCGGCAGGTCCAGATAGGGCCCGACGACGACGGCGCCCGCGAGATTGGCCTGCGCGGTGAACACCGCCAGCGTGAGCTTGACGGTCAGGGCGCGAAGCAGACGTTTCATGATGGACTCTTCGATACGTTCGCAGGTCTGGAAGCCGGTGCCCTGGTGGTCGTGTGTATCAGCGCGGCAAGGTCATCAACGTGGACTGCGTCACCACGTTGCCGCCGTTGTTTCCGGCTCCGCTGGCCGTGATCGAACTGAAGTTGATGCTGTAGACGGTCGCGCTGCCCGGCTCGCTCTCGTCGTCGAAGCGCATGTGCTCGATCAGGAACCGGCCCTGCCGGTTCACCGTCGCGGTGGCGGCCAGCGAGCTCTGCTGGCTGTTGGTGCCGCTGAGCGGATAGCGTTCCCAATAGGCGAGCGATGCGGTGTCGGAACGCACGCCGGTGCCGTCGGGCAGCGCACCGCTGTTGTAGTAGCCCAGCGAGTTGTCGGGCAGCGCGCGGCCGGCCGAGATGAGCTGGCGGCGGACATCGAAGGCGTTGCGCGCGGCCGCTTCGTTGCTCTCGAACGCGGTGCCGCGGTCACGGGTGTTGGCCGCCATCTTCTCCTGGATCAGCGACGAGTCCATCGCCGACACGCTGAGCAGCAGCATCATGCCCAGCAGCACCAGCGCGATCAGCAGGACGGCGCCGCGCTCACGGCGCGGCGATCGCGACATCCGCGGGCGGCGGTTCATATCAATTCTCCGGGGGCGCGGGCGCGCACCGAGAACGAGGTCTCGAAGTTTCGGACCACCGGCCTGCCGTCGGTGCCGGCCACCTGCTGGGCGCGCATGCCGAAGCGCACGTCCATCCGCAGCACCCGCGGCCACTCGCCGGCGATCAGCGTCTCGACCGCGGTGGCCGACGTGGTCTCCAGCACCTCGCGGGTCACGCCCCAGGTGGGCGCGGCCGGTGCGGCGACGTCCAGGCCCAGCCCGGTCACGCGCAGGGTCTGCATGCCGTCGACGAGCTGCACCGGATTGTTCCAGGTGATGCCGTCGGGCTGCATGATGCGTTTGCGGACGTACAGCCCCCGCCGCGGCTGCGCCGCCGTGCCGGTGTCGGCGACGTAGTACTGCACGACGCGGATCGGCATCAGCGCGGTGGCGGGCCAGTAGAAGCAGGTCGCGCCCACCCGCGAGCCGGCCTGGCAGCGATTGAAGTTGATCGGCAGGCTGCCGGTGGACACCGAGGTGCCGGCCACGCTGTCGGCCAGCACCACCAGGCCGCTGGCGCAGTCCGACAGCAGACCCATCCGGTTCGCCGAGGTCGGCGCGTCGTCGCCCCGTCCGAGCGCGACCGTCGATTCGGTGGTCAGCGCCAGACCGTTGGCGGGAATCGCCGAGCTCAGCAGCGAGGCGCCCTCGGCGGTCGCATAGCGGATCTCGATCACATGGGTGTCGGCCACCACGTTCGGCGGCACCGATCCGCCCCAGACGGCGGCCGCCGAGCTGGCGTTGAACACCCGCACCGCGTTGTTCGCATTGATCGTGAAGTTCTCGGCGCCCGCCGGAATCGTCGCCGGATCGCGCAGCGGCAGCACCACCGTCTCGAACTGGGTCTTCTCGACGGTGTTGCGCTGCAGATTGCTGTTGCAGCCCACGTAGCCGGCCTGCCGCAGATCCAGCGCCAGCATGTCCAGTCCGACGCGGGCGCCGTCCTGGATCGTCGCCAGTGCGCCGCGGTGCCGCTCGAGCGCCCGCTGCGACACGAAGGTGTAGCCGATCGAGATCAGCACGAAGGTCGCCACGACCATCGCGATCAGCACCTCGATGAGCGTCATGCCCGCCTGACCGGCGGACCGGTGACGGCGGGCCGGCGGCGGCACCTTCCGTACAGCGCTGCGATGGCGTTCGGTGGTCATCACGGCAGGTAGGTTTCGGTCATGAAGAACTTGTATTGCGGATCGCCGGCAGCACCGCCTTCGCCGCTGGCGCGCCGGTCGTCCCAGCGCACCAGCACCCGCATCTGGCGCACCGGCGCGCCGGTGCCCGCGTCGATGACGCTGGCGATCGTGATGCTGCCGTCGCCGTCCGGCATCGCCCGCGCGAGCTGGGTCTTCCAGGCCGCCAGGTCGTTGGCCGCCTGGCCGCTGCCGCCGGTGGCGGCCCCCATCGCGATCGTGTAGTCGCCGCCCAGATTCGCACGCGCCCGTTCGACGATGCCGGCGGCGAGCAGCGTGGCCTGGGTCCGATAGCCGGCGCTGCTGGTGTTGGAGAAGCCGCGCGAATGCGCGCCCAGCACGCCGATCATGCCCAGCGACACGACGATCACCGCGATCATCACCTCCACCAGCGACACGCCCCGCTCGCGGCGGGGAGCGCGCAACGGCAGCGGCGGCTCAGCAGCTTGCGTTGGCATAGGAGACATAGCCGACACGGTTGATCTCGATGTCGCGGCGCGAAGGCGCGATGCACAGCGCAACGGTGGAGGCGGTCGGCAGCCGCGCGGCGCCGGTGGCGGCCAGCGAGACGTTCTGGCCGCGGCTGTCGAAGGCCAGCCGGGCCGGCGGGGAGCCGCTGATCGTCAGATTGCGGAAGTTCGCGAACTGCCGGATCAGCAGATCGCTGGCCGCGGCATAGGCATTGGTCGGGTCGGCATCGGCATCGACATAGACGCGCACGCCGCTGGTCCAGTCGTTGCCGCTGACCGGTTCGACGACGGTCAGCGCGGCACGCTTGACCGCTTCCGAGCGGGCCAGCATCACCGCCGAGCGCAGATCGCCGCCGGCGACATCGAGCCGGTTGGTGCGCACCAGCGACATGAACGACGGGCTGGCGACGGCGAGCAGGATCGCCGACATCGCCACGACGATCATCATCTCGATCATCGTGAAACCGGCGTCGGTCCGCGCCACGTATCCCTTCGGCAAGCAGGCTCTTCCCATGCTTCCGAGTCTACGGAGCCGCCGGACCCGCCACAATCGACGCGCTGACCGTCCGTCGGCGGCCGCCGGCCCCTCGTCCGACGGTTCCGTCAGGCGCCGGGCGACGGCCGGGCCGCTCGACGTTTCGCGACGTCCCGGCCCCGTCGGAACACGCGGATCAGTGCCCCAGCCGCTCCATGATCCGGTCCGCCAGGCCGAGGAACGCCGGCGTGGACTTGATGGCATCGGTGCGGGGCCGCGGCAGGTCGATCGGCACCTCGGCATCGACGCGGCCCGGTGAACCGCTCATCACCAGCACCCGGTCGCTCAGCAACACCGCCTCGGACACGTCGTGCGTGATGAAGATCACCGTCTTCTTGTCGGCCTCCCACAGGTCCAGCAGCAGCGCATGCAGCTTCTGCCGGGTCAGCGCGTCCAACGCGCCGAACGGCTCGTCCATCAGCAGGATCGGCGGGTCGTACGACAAGGCCCGGGCGATCGCGACCCGCTGGCGCATGCCACCCGAGAGCTGACGCGAATAGAGCCCTTCGTAACCCTGCAGGCCCACCTGCTGCAGCAGCTTCATCGCGAATGCCCGCCGCTTGTCGTTCGCCTGCCCCATCACCTCGGACGGCAGCATCACGTTCTGCAGCGCGGTGCGCCAGTGCAGCATCACGCTGGACTGGAACACGAAGCCGAACCGTCGCGACAGCCGCGCCTCCTGCGGCGTTTCGCCATCGATGACGATGCGGCCTTCGGTGGCCGCCAGCAGACCGGCCACCAGCCGCAGGATCGTCGACTTGCCGCAGCCGGACGGGCCGACGATGGACAGGAACTCGTGGCGGCGCACGGTGATGTCCAGCCCCGACAGCGCGGTCACCCGTCCCTTCCTGGCGGGGAACGACATGCCGACGCCCGTCATCTCGATCAGCGGCAGCCTGCGGCCGGCGGCGACCGGGCGCATGTCGGCCGCCACGCCCGGATCGAGCGACAGATCGGCCCGCGGACCGGAGAATCCTTCCGAAAGATTGGTCATAGCGGTACGAGC
>DAISWF010000186.1:0-11968 GCA_036826495.1 Burkholderiaceae bacterium | reverse complement strand
CCAGCGCGTCGACGACTGCCGGGCCGCCCAGGTGGGGGGGCTGACAGGGCGCCCGCCCGTCCGACACCGCCGCCAGGCCGGTGACCGCCTCGACGCGGCAATCGACGGTGGCGACCGCCATGCGCAGGTCGGACAGCGTTTCGCGGACCTGCGGATCCCGCAGCTTGTGATCGAGCGCGCCGACGCCCAGCGCCAGCGCCTGCAGCGCCTGCCGGAAATCATGAGCGGAAGCGGCCACGGTGGCTGCGAACGATGCCGGCTCGGTGCCGGCCTGCCGCCGGGGGGCGGCGCCGGACCGGGACTTTGCATGGGGCCCGTCACCGGGGGGCGGCCTGACGGCCGGGCCGCGCCGCTGCCACACCCGCGACAGCGCGGACCACCCGGCAACGGGGAGGCGGCAGTCGGCTCGTGCAGGGGCAGTCATCCGGCAATGCTGACGGAGCATCCCCCTGGGCGCAATCGTCCGGACGGCCGAGCCATCCGGCTGGCGGGCCGCCCCGTCCGGGGACCGCGCCGCCGCGCTTCAACGGTCCGTAAAGGGGGCTGTCGGGACCGCTGGCGTCACATCCGGTGGTCGTGCTTGGCACCGCCGCTCAGGTCGACCATCTTCAGCGTGATCTCGCCGAAGCGCCGCACCGTGCCGCCGTGCTCGGCAGCGAACCGGGCAGCGTCCTCCTGCGCGGAGAAGCTGGCGATCGTCGGCCCCATCGAGCCGTGCCGCCGGCTGCCGACCACGTAGAGCGCCTGGCGCGCATCGATCCAGTGGCCCTGCGGATTCGCCCAGTCGGCCTTGCCCATGTCCTGCACGTACACCGCGGTGACCGACAGAGCCTGCTCGCCGGCGAGCAAGGTGTTGAACAGCTCGACGGTGTCGCAGTAGAACATCGGCTTCGCCCGCCCGGCCACATGCAGTTGCGCCTTGGGACCGGGGTAGGCCGCCAGCAGCATTCCGTCGAGCTCGCAGGCCGTCCCCCGGTCGATCTCGACCGGGGCCAGGGACACGGCGCCGCCCGAGCGGCCGTCGCAGCCCGCGAGGCCGGTCAGCGCGCCGACGCACACGCCTGCGGCGAGCTGCAGCAGGCGACGGCGCGGCGGAGGGTTGGCACGGCCGGCGGCGCGGGCATGACACGAACAGGTAAGTCTCACGGCTTGAATCTCCAGCTTGCGAGCGTCAGCGGCACGGCGATCCACACCAGCATCACGCCACTCAGCAGCCAGGGCTGGGCGAACTCGGCGGGGACCACGCTGGTCAGCCCATACATGGTGCGGACCTCTTCGAGCGCCAACACGTTGAGGATGCGGAACACGTCCGCGGGATTGAGCAGCAGCACATAGGCGACGCTCGCGCCGACCCACGCCCCGCCGGTAGCCACCAGCGCGCCGAGCATCAGCAGGTCGAACACGAGCACGAAGAAGAACCAGACGGCGATCGCCAGCCCCGACGCCCGGGCGCGGTCGCGGGCGAGCACCGACAGCAGCACCGCCAGGCTGAGGAAGGCCATGCCGAGCAGCACCGAGCTCACCATGAAGCCACCGAAGTGCAGCAGCGCGGCGGTGCTGAAGCGCCGCAGCAGCAGCACCGCCATCAGGCCGAAGCCCGCCAGCGTCGACAGGGCGAGCGCCGCCGCGAGTCCCAGGTACTTGCCGAGCAGCAGCTCGAGTCGCGTGATCGGCAGCGTCAGCAGCAGCTCGAGCGAGCCGCGTTCGCGCTCGCCGACGATCGCGTCGAACCCCAGCAGCAGCGCGATCAGCGGGATCAGGTAGATCACCAGACTCACCAGGCTGGCGATCGTGAACTCCAGCGAGCGAAAGCCCACGGTGCCCTGCTGGGCGCCGCCGAAATAGGCGATCACCAGCGAGAAGACCGCGAAGACCACGGCGACCGCGAGCACCCAGCGGTTGCGGATCCGATCGCGCAGCTCCTTGGCGGCGATCGTGAGGATGTGGGTCGGTTCCATGGTATGCGCTCAGTCGTATGCGCTCAGTCGGAGATGCCGAAGAAGACGTCCTCGAGCGACGGCTCGCGGATGCGCAGACCCTGCAGGCTGTCGCCCAGCGGCGCGAGCCGCCCGAGCACCGCCATCCGCTGCGCTTCCGGGCAGGCGAGCCGCAGGCCGCCGGCGGCCGGCGCGACCGTCACCCCGGCCAGATCGGCGAGCGCGCGGCTCACCTGCGGCGCATGCTGGTCGGCGACGGCGAGTTCGAACACCACCGGCATGTCGGTCTGCTCGCGCAGCGCCGACACGCTGCCCACGGCCAGCAGGCGGCCGGCCGCCAGGATCGCCAGCCGATCGACGCGCTCCTGGAGCTCCGCCAGGATGTGCGAGGTGATGATCACCGTCGCGCCCGCGTCGCGCAGGTCGCGCAGGGTCGCGTAGAACTCGCGGATCGCCTGCGGGTCGAGCCCGTTAGTCGGCTCGTCGAGGAACAGTACCTGCGGAGCGCCGAGCAGCGCCTGCGCGAAGCCCAGGCGCTGGCGCATGCCCTTGGAGTACTCGCGCACCGGCCGCCCGCCGGCCTGCGCGAGCCCCACCCGGGCCAGCAGCGCCTCGGGCTCGGCGCGCGGGGCGCGCTTGAGGCGGGCGAAGAAGCGCAGTGTCTCCAGCCCGGTCAGGTTGTCGTAGAGCACCACGTTCTCGGGCAGGTAGCCGACGGCGCGGCGGACCTCGCGAAAGCCGCGGTCGCGCACCGACACGCCGCGCACCCGCACGTCGCCCGCCGTCGGCCGCTCCAGGCCCAGCATCATCTTGAACAGCGTGCTCTTGCCCGCGCCGTTGCGCCCGATCAGGCCGAAGATCTCGCCGCGCTCGATGCGCAGGTCGACGCCGGCGACCGCCTGCAGCGCGCCGTAGTGCTTGTGCGCCGCGTGCACCTCGACGGCGGGCGCCTCAGCGTTGTGCGGACTGCCTGTCACGCCAGCGACTCCATCCAGGGTTGTGCGACTGCATCCGCGGCCGGGGATCGACCACCGTCGGGACCCGCAGCAGCGGGAACTGCTGACCCACCAGCCTCAGCGCCTGCACGGCGGGGCTGGCCAGCAGCACCTTGACCACCGGGTGGCGCCACAGCAGCCGGTCGACCATGTCGTTGGCCTCGTACGGCACGTCGCCCACGCCGTCGCCGTTGCGATCCCAGCCCACGTAGTTGCTCCAGTAGTTTCCGCTGCGCACGCCCCAGCGCTCGTCGCGGGCGCCGACGTAACGGATCTGCTCGCGGTTGCCGACGAAATCGTTGCCCTCGACCTCGTTGCGCGTGGAGCCGGCCGACAGATGCACGCCGATCTCGTTGTCGATCACCAGATTGCCGCGCAGCGTCACGTACTCGACGTCGTAGATGAACAGCCCGCGGCCGTTGCCGGCGACCACGTTGCCCTCGATGACCGAGTCCTGCAGCGTGCGCAGCATGATCCCGTGGTCGGTGTTGCCCCAGGCCCGGTTGTTGCGCACGACCTGGTCGCGCACCTCCATCAGCGCGAGGCCGCCGCGGTTCGCATAAGCGTCGTTGTCCTCCCACAGGTTGAAGTAGGAGTTCATGTAGTGGGTGCCGTAGCGGCTGTGGTGCAGCCGGTTGCCGCGGAAGACGGCATGGTGCGAGACGTCGACGTACAGCGCGTCGCGCACGAAGCTGATGTGATTGCCGAGAATGCGTGCGCGCTGGGCGTTGTAGAGCTGGATGCCGTTGCCGCGCTGCGCGGAATTGTAGTCGCGCTTGCCGGTGATGACGTTGCCTTCGACGAGGACGTCGTCGGCCTTCTCGATCCACAGCCCGAACAGGTTGTAGGTGAGATCGCAGTGACGCACGACCGCCCGGTGCGCGCCCGGCTGGATGTAGATGCCGGCGTTCTGGTCCTTGAGGCTGTCGCCCGAGTCGCGCACGATCAGGCCCTCGATCACCACGTCGGGCGCGGTGACGCGCACGGTGTCGCCGGTCGAACCGCCGCTCAGCGTTGGCCGGTCGATGCCGCGCAGGGTCAGCGGCTTGTCGATCCGCAGACCGCCGGTGTACAGCCCGCGCTCGATCTCCACGACGTCGCCCGCAGCCGCGGCATCGATCGCCTGCTGCACGCTGTGGCCGGACGGCACGCGCAGCGTGGCGCCGTGCGCCGCCGCGAGGCAGGCGACGCCCAGTGAACCCGCCAGGCACAGGGCCCTCAGAACCAGTGCACGGATCCGGCGTGCCCGCGTTCGCGCCTGCATCGCGGTCATGCTCCGAGCAGGCCCAGGCCCTTGAGCATCAGGAACAGCGCTGCACCGATCAGCAGGTTCTTGAAGCCCACGTAGCTGAGCATGTCCATGACGCCGGCGTACCGGTAGCGGCTGCGCCACCACGGGCCGTCCTTGACGTAGCGCCGCCCGGTCAGCCGGATCAGCACCTCGTAGACGCTCCAGCCGAACCACCAGCCGATCAGCGCGCCGGACGACAGCCGCCCGGTGCCGGCCAGCAGCCAAGCGACGCTCGCGGCCACCGCCAGCGAGAAGCCGGCGATCTGCAGCGCGCGCTGATCGCGCCAGCCAGTTGCGCTCCACGGCCACAGGTGCTCGCGCACCTCGAGTGCGAGCCGGTGCAGGATGCCGGTCGCGCCGGCCAGCGACGCCGGCTCGACCGGGTCGGTCGGCATGCGCGGATCGGGCCCGGCGCGCGGGGCCGGCGCGGCCGAGGCGGCGGCAGCAGCAGCGGCCGTGGCGGAAGCGGCGGTGGCGGCGACCGGCACGATGGGGATGAAGTAGCCGTCCTTGCCGATCGGCGTGATCGCCAGGCCGCCGCGCTCGCGCAGCTTGCGCTCCTTGGCCAGCGGCGGGCAGGCGCCGACGTCGGTGTACAGGACCATGCAGTCGAGGCAGTGCAGGCATTCCCGATGATCGATGCGGCCGGCCGCATCGATCGCCTGCGACCCGCAGCCCGTCGCGCATGCCTTGCAGCGGTTGCAGTCCTGCTTGCGCCGCAGCCCGAACCAGCGGAAGGTGCTCGGCATCGCCAGCGCCGCGCCCAGCGGGCACAGGTACTTGCAGTACGGCCGCTCGATGAACAGCGACAGGCCGAGCAGCACGCAGACGAACAGCCCGTACGGCCAGGCGCGCTGGGTGATGCCGACCAGGAAGGTGGTCTTGAACGGCTCGACCTCGGCCAGCATCTCGGCCAGCGTCATCGAGTACATCGAGACCGCCAGCAGGCCGAAGAAGATCGCGTACTTCAGCCACTTGAGCCGGTCGTGCACCGCACGCGGCAGGGCCCGCTGCCAGCGGCCGAGGCCCAGCGCGCGGCCCACCTTGTAGATCGCCTCCGACAGCGAGCCGAACGGGCACAGCCAGCCGCAGAACAGCCCGCGTCCGAACAGGAACACGGTGACGATTATGAAGATCCAGAACACGAAGATGAACGGATCGGACAGGAACAGCGACCAGGTCCACTGGAACAGCAGCGAGTGGAACCAGGTCAGCACCTGGGTGATCGACGGCTGCGCCAGCAGGCCGAAGCCGACGAACCCGATGCTCAGCGCCCAGGCGCTGTACTTGAACGCGTTGACCGGCCACTTGTTGCGATGCGTCGAGCGGCGGGTGAGCCGTTCACGCAGCGCGTAGACCACGCCGACCGCGATCAGCAGCGCCGAGAACAGCCCGATCTCCACGGCGCGCATCTTCCATATGCGCACCCACGGCGCCTCGGGCTCGGCCACCACCGGACGCCCGCCCTCGAGCAGCGCATCGGCCAGCCACAGCTTCGACTCGAAGACCGCGAAGCTGCGGTGCCCGGTGGCCCGGTCGACGCGATTGCCCAGGAACGACAGCGCCCACGGATAGGAGGCGGAGAACGACGACGAGCGGATCACGAAGATCCCCGACTCGGTGTGGCGCGGCGCGCCCGCCGCCTCCAGGCCGTACAGGTTCAGGTAGTCCAGGTCGCGGAAGGTGAAGGCATCGGCGCCCTGCTTGACCTGGATCCGGTCGTAGATGCCGCCGCGCACGAAGCCCGAGCCCTTGAACGACTCGGCGCCCGCGCTGCGGATCACGAACAGCGCGTGCTCGCCGTCGGCGAGCCGGGAGCGCAGCGATGCGAAGCCGCGCTCGCCGAGCAGGCTCGCACCGACGTCGGGATGGTTGAGATCGCCGAACCACAACTCGATGAACGGCTCGGCGCCGCGCTCGAGGCCGACCTGCTCCGGCATCACCCGCAGCCGCTGCACCGCGCCCAGAGCGACCAGCTCGTTCCAGCCGTGACGACGGCCGTTGGCCGCATACCTGGCGGGCGGGCGCGCCGTCGGGGCGATGATGCCGACCTGCCGCGCGACCGCCGAGCCGACCTGGTGCATCACCTGGTTCTGCGCGATGACGGTCACGGTCGCGCCGGAGATGGCATCCACCCCCAGCACGTTCTCTTCCGGCCGCGCCGGGCCGACCTCGATGCGATCGGTCACCGCCTTGCCGATGTACTGCCGGTTGAAGTCGACGAGCGCCGACTCCGGGATGCCCAGCAGCAGGATCGGCTCGGAATGCTTGAGCGCCTTGACGCCGACGTAGCGGCCCTGCACGTCCATGCCGACCAGCGTCACCACCGGCTTGCCGGAATAGGCCGGCGTGTCGGTGATGTCGGTCGACAGCATCACGTAGCCGAGCAGCTTCCGGCCACCGGGCTGCTGCGGATCGGCCTCGTCGCCGTAGGCCTCGACATAGGGCGGACGCCCCTTGCGCTCGGAGAAGCGGGTGGCGCCCGGGAACACCTCGGTGCAGTCGATCAGCGCACACGGCGCGGGAGCCGTCGACAGCTCCGGCGGCAGCGTCGCCTCGTAGGCGCCGGCGAGCACGCCGGCGGCCGGCAGCGACAGCAGCAGCGTGGCGGCCGCACGGGCCATCCAACGGCTCAGAATGGACATCATCTGTTTAGCTCACTCGCACGGGCCGCCCGGGGGGCGGGCCCGTGCGGGCCCTGCTGGATCGTCGTCTCAGGTCTCGACGATCATGCGCGTGCGCATCTCGAGATGCAGCGCGTGGCAGAAGTGCGTGCAGTAGCACCAGAACACGCCCGGCTTGTCCGCGACGAAGGTGACCGAGGCGGTCTCCAGCGGATTGACCACGAAATTGACGTTGTAGTTCGGGATCGCGAAGCCGTGCGTCAGGTCCTCGATCTTGTCGAGGTTGGTCAGGATCAGCGTGACCTCGTCGCCCTGCCTGACCTTGAACTCGCGCATGCTGAATGCCGGCGCGAGCGAGGTCAGCTTGACGGTGACCTTGCGGCCGTTGCGGAACACCCCCGACTCCTTCGCGTCCTTGACCGCATGCGGGAAGTCGTCGAGCGCATAGACCTGTTTCGGCTTGAGCAGGTCGCGCTTGAAGATGATGAAGTCGTGCGGCTCGCCCCGGACCGGGTGATCGGCCAGCAGCGTCATCTTCTCGCCGGAGATGTCGATGAGCTGCTCGTTCTCGGGATGCAGCGGCCCGACCGGCAGGAACCGGTCCTTGGAGAACTTGCAGCCCACCGCGAGGTACTTGCCGTCGGCCGCGGCGGTCTCGGACTGCGATGCGTTCAGGTGGCCCGGCTGGTAGTGCACGTCGATGCGGTCGACCACGTACTTGACGGACTTGTCGCCGCCGTGGAACTTGACCGCGGCCTCGACGTTCCACTTCACCACCTGGCTGTCGAGGAACAGCGTGGTGAAGGCGTTGCCGCGCCCGTCGAAGGCGGTGTGCAGCGGCCCCAGGCCCAGCTCGACCTCGGCCACGACGGCGGCATCGAGCTTCTCGAGCTTGCCGTCGAACCAGGCCAGCACCTTCGAAAGCTCGATGATGCTCGCCGTCGGCGAGAGCTTGCCGGCGCAGATGAAGTACTTGCCGTCGGGGCTCGCATTGACGCCGTGCGGATTCTTGGGCACCGACACGTAGGCGACCAGCGCCGTCGCGGGATCCTTGTTGGCCGCGCGGGTGCCGTCGACCACCGGTACCTTCGAGCTGCCGATGGATTTGACGCGGCCGGCCTTGACCGCCTCCTCGATGCGCGCGATGTTGAAGAACGTGCAGGCGTCGCGCTCGGCGGACATCATGTCCTCGTACTTCGCCCCCATCTCGGTGTTGTACTGGTTGGTCGCGGCGAGCTTGCCGTCGTACGACGTGGCGACCAGGTCGCAGTTGCCGTCGATCAGCACCTGCCAACGCACCGCCATCGTCTCGGCGTCGACGCAGGTGAACAGCGACCGGTAGACGCTCGCGTCCTCGGTCGGCGTGTTGGGCAGCGGAATCGAGAACTCGCCGCCGCAAAACACGCGGGTCGTGTGGTTGATCTTCTCGTCGACCGGATCGCGCTTGTCCGGGAAGATGCCGTGGAAGCCCTGGACGTTGGGCAGCTCGGTGATCTTGTCGCAGACGAAGTGATCGAGCCGGATCCGCGCGATGCGGCTGTTGATCTTGTCGTTGACCCAGGCATAGCGCCCGTCGTAGTTGCCGTCGCGGTACGACGCGTGCACGTGGTGCGAGTCGCCGACGGTGTAGCGCAGGCTGCCGTCGGGCTTGGTGCCCATCACCTTCTTGGACTCGTTGGTGATGCCCCAGCCGATCAGCGCGTCCGGCGTGAAGCACGGGATGCGCAGGATCTCGCGGCCCGACGGCAGGCCGAGCACGCGCCCGCCGCTCCACAGCCCGTAGTAGGTGTCGAGCTCGCCGGGCTTCAGGTGCACGCCGCCGTTGGCCGCGTGAGATGCCGCTGCGGCTGCCGGAGCGGCGGCGGGCGGCGCGGATGCGCCGGGTACCGCCTTCTCGGTGCAGGCCACCACACCGGCCAGGCCGGCCAGTGCCGCGCTGTTGATGAATCGTCGCCGACCCGATGCTTGCGGGGTGTCGGTCGGTGACGCTTGGCTATCGGCCATCTTGAATTCTCCCTCGTAGGATGTGCCGCACGACCGACCTTCGATGAGCATCGACATACGATCCCGTGAGGCCCGTCGGCAGGATCGATGGTCTCGTGCCGTTCCTCGGGCGAGATTGATCTGAGTCAAGCGATCCTAAAAAGATTCATAACATCTGAATCTTAGTCAAGTATCGTTGAGGCCATCGCGCGCCGTGCCGCGCATTTCGAACACGAGTTCTGCCATGCATCACCCGATCCCCATCAGCACCCGCAGCCTGCTGCTGGCGCTGGTCGTCAGCGCCGCGCTCTCGGCTTGCGGACAGAAGGAAGCCGCGGCGCCGGCCGCCGCACCGGCCACATCGACCCCGTCGGCTGCATCGACCGCACCGGTCGCCACGGCGCCCGCGCCGGCTGCGACGCCCGCAGCACCCGCGGTCGCCGAGAACACCGCGGGCAAGTCCACCTACGGCAAGACCTGCGCGATGTGCCATGCGGCCAGCATCGCGGGCGCACCCAAGCCCGGCGACAAGGCCGAATGGGCGCCGCGGATCGCGCAGGGCAACGACACGCTGTACAAGCACGCCATCGAGGGATTCACCGGCGCCAAGGGCATGATGCCGGCGCGCGGCGGCGCTGCGTCGCTGTCCGACGGCGACGTCAAGGCGGCCGTCGACTACATGGTCGCGCAATCGCGCTGAGGCCGCGGTCGTGCACGCACCCGAGCACGCGCATCCCGTCGATCGCCGCCGGCGCACGCTCGCCGCCGGGCTGGGCCTGCTCGCGATCGGCCCGTTCCTGAGGCCGGCGCTCGCCGATCCGCAGGTGCGTCGCGAGGCACGCGTGCTGATGGGCACGCGCGTCGACATCGTCGCGCAAGGGCGCGATCCGGCACTCACCGCGGCGGCGATCGCTGCCGCGTTCGCCGAGATGGCGCGGCTCGAGCGGCTGATGAGCCGGTTCCGTGCCGACAGCCAGGTCAGCGCGCTGAATCGCGGCGCCGGCCGCCACGCGATCGAGCCGGCGCCGGAGGTGCTCGCCGTGCTGCGGCAGGCCCGCGAGGTCGCCGCGCGCAGCGGCGGCGCATTCGACGTCACCGTCGGCGCGTACGCGGGCTGGTCGTTCGCCGGCGGCGAGCGCCGCGTGCCGGGCGACGCGCAGCTTGCGCACGAGCGCCTGCTGGTCGATCACCGCGATCTCGTCATCGACGACCCGCCGGGCCGGGCGATGCTGCGTCGCGCGGGCATGCGCATGGACCTCGGCGGCATCGCCAAGCTGCCGATCCTGCAGGCCGGCATGGCGACACTGCAGCGCCATGGCATGCACGACGCGATGATCAACGGCGGCGGCGACGTCTTCGTCAACGGCCGGCTGCAGGGCCGGCCGTGGCGCATCGGGCTGCGCGATCCACTGCGGCCCGATCGGCTGATGGCGCGCATGAGCCTCACGGGCGGCATCGTCGCGGCCTCGGGCGACTATGAACGCTGCTTCGAGCACGAAGGCCGCCGCTACCACCACGTGCTCGATCCTCGCACGGGCCGCCCCAGCACGGGCGTGCACGGCGTCGTCCTGGTGTCCGATCGGCTCGAGGAGATCAACGGCCTGGGCACAGCTATCATGGTCGCCGGCACGCAGGCCGGCCGTCGGCTGCTGGCATCGCTGCCGGGGGTCGATGCCCTGATCGTCGATGACGCTCCGCGGCCCTGGGTGTCGACGGGAATGGCGCATCGTCTGCAGGGCACGGCAGCGGCCTGACGGGTCCGCCGTCCGGTCGCGAGGCCTCCTTTGATCGCGGATCACCTTTGGTCTCGAGCCCCCCTTTGGTCTCGAGCCCCCTTTTCACCGGAGCCTTCGGCATGCGTCTGACCCAGTGGACCGACTACAGCCTGCGCGTGCTGATGTACTGCGGCGTCCATCAGGATCGGCCGGAACCGGTCACGATCGCCGAGATCGCGCAGGCGCACGGCATCTCGCGCAGTCACCTGATGAAGATCGTGATGACGCTGTCGACGCTGGGCCTGCTCGAGACGACGCGCGGGCGCGGCGGCGGCCTGCGTCTGATGAAGCCCGCGGACCAGATCGTGCTCGGACAGGTGATCCGCCAGACCGAAACCGACCTCACCCTGGTCGAGTGCTTCGACCGGAGCACGAACACCTGCCGGCTGCAAGGCCGCTGCCGCCTCGAACGCGCCCTGCACGACGCGATCGGACGCTATTTCGAGGTCCTGGACGGGCTCACGCTGGCCGACCTGGTGGCGCCGGCACCGTTCGCCCCGCGCGGGAAGGCCCCGGCGCCGCCGGGGACGGCGCGCCGCACCGTCCACGCGGTGCGCAAGGCGCCAGCACCCAGCCGGCGGTGACCGCCCCCGGTGGCAAGGGCCGCCGCCTGCGCCACCCGGCGTCGTTCAGCGCCGCGCGATCGACGCTGCGCACGCCGGCCGGCCCTGTCAGTGCACGACCCGCTGGAACGTGAACCTGCCGTCCTTGTAGTCGACCGGGATCACGTCCTTAGGCCCGAACTTGCCTTCCAGCACCAGCCGCGCCAGCGGGTTCTCCACGTTCTGCTGGATCGCCCGCTTCAGCGGCCGCGCGCCGTAGACCGGATCGAAGCCGACCTTCGCGAGCTCGTTCAGCGCCGCATCGCTGATCGTCATCGCCATGTCCTGGGCCGCCAGCCGCTGCTCCAGGTACTTGAGCTGGATCCGGGCGATCGCGCGGATGTTCTTCGCGTCGAGCCCGTGGAACACGACGATCTCGTCGATCCGGTTGATGAACTCCGGCCGCATCGACCGCCTGACCTCGCCCATCACCGCTTCCTTGATCAGCTCCGGGTCGTTGGTCTTGGGGTCCGAGCTCAACCGCTGGATCTCGTGACTGCCGATGTTCGACGTCATGACGATCACGGTGTTCTTGAAGTCCACCGTGCGGCCCTGCCCGTCGGTCATGCGGCCGTCGTCCAGCACCTGCAGCAGCACGTTGAACACGTCCGGGTGCGCCTTCTCGATCTCGTCGAACAGGATCACGCTGTACGGCTTGCGCCGCACCGCCTCGGTCAGATAGCCGCCTTCGTCGTAGCCGACGTAGCCCGGAGGCGCGCCGATCAGCCGGGCGACCGAGTGCTTCTCCATGAACTCGCTCA
>DAISWF010000185.1:0-12019 GCA_036826495.1 Burkholderiaceae bacterium | reverse complement strand
AACGCGATCCCACCGTGCGGCGGTGCGCCGTACTGCAGCGCGTCCAGCAGGAAGCCGAACTTGGCGCGCGCCTCCTCGGGGCCGATCTTCAGCGCACGGAACACCTTGCTCTGCACGTCCTCGCGATGGATCCGCACCGATCCGCCGCCGATCTCCCAGCCATTGAGCACCAGGTCGTAGGCCTTCGCCAGGCAGCGGCCCGGATCGCTGGTCATCAGATCCTCGTGACCGTCCTTCGGCGACGTGAACGGGTGGTGCACCGCCGCCCAGCGGCCGTTCTCCTCGTCGAGCTCGAACATCGGGAAGTCGACGACCCACAGCGGCTTCCAGGTCTGCTCGAACAGGCCGTTGCGACGGCCGAACTCGGAATGGCCGATGCGATTGCGCAACGCGCCGATCGCATCGTTGACCACCTTGGCCTTGTCGGCGCCGAAGAAGATCAGGTCGCCGTTGCGCGCGCCGGTGCGCGACAGCACCGCGTCGATCGCGCCGTCGTGCAGGTTCTTCACGATCGGCGACTGCAGGCCCTCGCGCCCCCGCGAGGCATCGTTGACCTTGATGTAGGCCAGGCCCCTGGCGCCGTAGATCGCGACGAACTGGGTGTAGGCGTCGATCTCGCTGCGCGTCAGCTCGCTGCCGCCCGGCACCCGCAGCCCAACGACGCGGCCGCCGTCCATGTTCGCCGCGGCCGCGAACACCTTGAAGTCCACCGTCTTCATCACCTCGGTGAGGTCGGTGAACTGCAGCCTGACCCGCAGGTCGGGCTTGTCCGAGCCATACAGCCGCATCGCCTCCGAGTACGGCATCGTGGGGAACTGCGCCGGCAGCTCGACGCCGATCGCCGACTTGAACACGGTGCGGATCATCTCCTCGAAGATCATCCGGATCTCGACCTCGGTCAGGAACGAGGTCTCGCAGTCGATCTGCGTGAACTCGGGCTGCCGGTCGGCGCGCAGATCCTCGTCGCGGAAGCACTTGGTGATCTGGTAGTAGCGGTCGAAGCCGGCCACCATCAGCAACTGCTTGAAGAGCTGCGGCGACTGCGGCAGCGCGAAGAACTGGCCGGCATTGACGCGCGACGGCACCAGGTAGTCGCGCGCCCCCTCGGGCGTGGACTTGGTCAGCATCGGCGTCTCGATGTCGATGAAGCCGTGCGAATCGAGGAACTTGCGCACCTCCATCGCCACCTTGTAGCGCAGCATCAGGTTGTGCTGCATCTGCGGGCGGCGCAGGTCCAGCACCCGGTGCGTGAGCCGCGTGGTCTCCGACAGGTTCTCGTCGTCGAGCTGGAACGGCGGCGTGACCGACGGGTTCAGGATCTCCAGCTCGTGGCACAGCACCTCGATCTCGCCGCTCTTCAGGTTGGCGTTCTCGGTGCCCGCCGGCCGGCGGCGCACCTTGCCGACCACCTTCACGCAGAACTCGTTGCGGATCCGCTCGGCGATCGCGAACATGTCGACCCGGTCGGGATCGCAGACCACCTGCGCGAGCCCCTCGCGGTCGCGCAGGTCGATGAAGATGACGCCGCCATGATCGCGGCGCCGGTGGACCCAGCCGAACAAGGTGACGGTCTGATCGAGGTGCCGGGTCGAGACCAGGCCGGTGTAGCAGGTTCGCATGGTGGAGATTCCGTGGTTCTTCGGCTGTGTCATTCGGTGGCCGGCACCCGCATCGGCAGCGTCTTGCCGCTGCGGTCGAGCGGAGCGACGACTCCCATCGACACGACGTACTTCAACGCCTGATCGACCGACATGCCGAGCTCGACGACCTCGCTCTTCGGCACCATCAGGAAGAAGCCCGATGTCGGGTTCGGCGTCGTGGGCACGTAGATCGACACCAGCTCGGCATCCACGTGGCGGCGCACCTCGTCGGACGGCGCGCCGGTCTGGAAACCGATCGTCCAGACGCCCTTGCGCGGGTACTCGACGAGCAGCGCCTTGCGGAACGCCTGGCCGTTCGGCGACAGGATGGTGTCGCTGACCTGCTTCACGCTCGAATAGATCGAGCGGACGATCGGGATGCGGCCGAGCAGCGATTCCCAGAACACCACCATCCGCTGGCCGATGATGTTGCGGGTCAGCATGCCCGTCAGCAGCACCACCGCCACCGTCAGCAGCAGCCCCAGGCCGGGCAGGTTGAAGCCCAGCAGGGTGTGCGGATGCCACTGCGCCGGCAGGAGCTGCAGGCTGCGGTCCATCGTGCTGATGATCAGCTCCAGCACCCACAGGGTGATCACCAGCGGGACCCAGATCAGGAGGCCGGTGACGAGATACTTGCGGAACATCGTGTGCCTGCGAGTCTGAGGGGTGCGTTCGAACGCTGCGCGCTATGCGTCGCGGGTCAGGCGACCTTCTTGCCGTCGGCGCCGCCTGCCGAACCGGAACCCGAGCGGCCGCCGGCGCCGGAACCCGGCGACGACGGGGATCCCGGGCCGGATGCGGAGCCCGACCCGGACGCCGAACCCGCCCTCGCGGCGGCACCCGTCTTGGACGCCGGCTCCCCGGCGCCCGCTGCGGAGCCTTTGCCGGACGCCGCCCCGGAGCCGGATGCACCCTGCGCAGCGGAGCGGGATCCATCCCCGGCCCCGGCAGCGGCCGGCGAGCCCGCATCGGCCGGCTTCGACGAGCCGTCGGCCCCGGCCGGCGCGCCGTCGGACGAGCCGCCCTCGCCCGCCGGCTTGCCGTCGCCAGGCCCTCCTTCGCCGGACTCGGCACCCTTCTTCCCCTTGTTGCCGTCGCGGAAGTCGGTGACGTACCAGCCGGTGCCCTTCAACTGGAAATTCGGCGCCGTCAGCATCCGGCCGAACGCCGACCTGCCGCACGACGGGCAGTCGGTCAGCGTCGGATCCGACAGTTTCTGGAGCACGTCCTTCTCGAAACCGCAGGCGGCGCAGCGGTAGGCATAGATCGGCATGATGGGTGACGCACGGAGGCGTGGGCTAGGGGGAGGTCGACCGGCTACGGCGGCCGACGGAAAACCTTGAATCATAAGCGATTTGGGTACGTTCCGGGCGGTTTCCAAGGTGCCGGCCGGCATCCTCGGCGAGCTTTTGTGCGACGCAACAAAAGTGCTTGACGGCGGCCATGGCCGGCCATAACATTGCCGATGTTGCAGTGCATCATCCAACGCCGCCAAAAAACCAGAACACGCCCGATCAAGCTGATGCGCAACCGGCCCGACCGTGGCCGCGCTCCGCGAACTCATCGTTACAACCGACCAGGACACCAGACATGTATACCTCCCCCGCCCAATTCTCCGAGCTCAATGCCGCCGCGTTCGATACGATCCAGACGCTGACCCAGAAGTCGATCGAGGGCATCGAGAAGCTGACCGCGCTGAACGTCGCCACGCTGAAGAACGCGATCACCGATTCGTCCGAGCAATTCCAGGCGCTGCTGGCCGCCAAGGATCCGAAGGCGTTCGCCGACGTGGCCACCTCCGCCGGCCAGCCCAATGCCGAGCGCATCACCGTCTACGGCAAGGAGGTCTACGCGATCGTCAGCGAAACCTCGGGCGAGCTGAACAAGCTGTTCGAGAAGCAGTTCACCGAGAACGGCAAGAAGCTGAATGCCGCGATCGAGTCGTTCTCCAAGAGCGCGCCGGGCTCGGAAGGCTTCGTCAACTTCTTCAAGCAGGCCGTCGGCGCCGCCAACAGCGCCTACGAGCAGGCGTCCAAGGCCACCAAGCAGGCCGCCGAGTACGCGGCGTCCAACATCGAGGCGGTCGCCACCCCGCCCGCCCGCGGCAAGAAGTGATCGCCCGCAGGTGATCGCCTGCAGGATCGTCCCCAGGTGACCGCCGGCGCCGGCCGCTGACGCCGGCGGCTCGCGACCCGGCCCACCGGCCGGCGTCGCGACGACGACACCCGAAGGCCCGGATCGGCCCGCCTCGCGCGGGCGCGGATCCGGGCTTTTTCCTTTGCCGATCGCTGCTGCGGAGCGCCCCGACGCCCCGCCGCGCCTCCCCTTGCGCAATAACCATCTTCTTGGCAGGGGCGATCGAATCAGTTTAAAAATGAAAGTATTCCGCAGCGGCATGGAGGAGACACCATGAGACGCCCCGCGCGTCGCCCCGTGTCGCCCCATTCCATTGCCAGCGAAGAACTACGACATGCTGCCCGCGCAGCACCACATGGGGAGACACCGATGACGTCACTGGGGCAACGGGTTCGATGGGCCGTTCGGCGGCTGCGCCACATGCCGGCGCTGCTGGCCGGCGCCGCGCTGACGATCGCCGCGCACGCGCCGGCGGCCGCGCAGACCGACTGGGCGAAGGTGGCCGAGGCCGCGAAGAAGGAAGGCAAGGTGGTGCTGTACACCGCCAACGTCGGCGTGCGCTTCCACCACGACATCGCCGCCGCGTTCGAGAAGAAGTACGGCATCCCGGTCGAGATCCTGGAGGCGCGCGCCAGCGAGCTGCGCGAGCGGATCCGTACCGAGCAGGCGGCTGGCCGCTCGATCGGCGACGTCTCGCACAACGGCGCGACCACCACCGCGCTGCAGTTGAAGGACGGCACGTTCCAGCCGTACGGCGACCTGCCGGCGGTGGCGACGCTGCAGCCGCAGTACAAGACCGACGGCATCCGCATCCCGCTGTTCTCGATCGTCTACGGCATCCTGGTCAACACCCGCCAGGTGCCCGCCGGCAGCGAGCCGCGGAGCTGGAAGGACCTGCTCGATCCGAAATGGAAGGGCAAGATCCTGTCCGACGACATGCGGGCGCTGGGCGGCGGCTCGGTGATGTTCTTCGTCACCACCGACGCGTTCGGCCGCGGCTTCCACGAGAAGCTGGCCGAGCAGGCGCCGGTCTTCACCCGCGACATCAGCGATGCCGAGCGCCGGGTGGCGCGCGGCGAGATGCCGGTCTACATCCCGTTCACGTTCGCGAACTTCCGCCAGTTGAAGGGGCTGCCGGTCAAGGCGGTGGTGCCGGCCGAGGGCGCGACCTACGTCAACTACGAGGTGGCGCTGCTGAAGGGCGCGCCGCACCCGAACGCCGCGCGGCTGCTGATGAACTTCTTCCTCGAGAAGGAGGCGCAAGCGATCTACGCCAACGGCGGCTACGTGCCGACCGCGAAGGGCGTGTCGGCCAGCGCGCCGCCGGAGATCCGCGAGCTGATCGAGGTGAAGCTGCTCGGCACCACCAGCCCCGAGCGGCAGAACGAGATGCTGAATCTCGCCAAGGAACTGTACAAGTAAGGAGAGCCGCGATGCTGAGCCGCGCCGACAACGAATTCCTGACGCAGACCGATCCGGGCACGCCGATGGGCGCCTACCTGCGGCGGTTCTGGATTCCGTGCATGGTGCTGCACGAGGTGCCGCCGCCCGACGAACCGCCGGTGCGCCTGCGGCTGCTGGGCGAAGACCTGATCGTGTTCCGCGACACCGAGGGCCGCATCGGCGTGCTCGACGAGTACTGCCCGCACCGGCTGACCAGCCTCTTCTTCGGCCGCAACGAGGAGCACGGCATCCGCTGCGTCTATCACGGCTGGAAGTTCGCGACCGACGGCCGATGTCTGGACCTGCCCAATGAGCCGGCGTCCAGCAACTTCCGCAACAAGATCCGCGCGACCGCCTATCCGGCGCGCGAGCGCGGCGGCCTGCTGTGGGTCTACATGGGCCCGGCCGACGCGATGCCGGAGTTCCCCGAGTTCGAATGGCTGGACCTGCCGGCCGCGCAGCTCTACGCGTCGCGCTGGGAGCAGGAATGCAACTCGATCCAGGCGATGGAGGGCGAGCTCGACGCCGCGCACGTGAGCTTCCTGCATCGCCGCGTCGACGGGCTGGACGACAACAAGCAGGCGCTGACCGGCGCCTACTTCCAGGAGGACACCGCGCCGCGCTGGCACGTCCGGGACACCGAGTACGGCTTCGTCGCCGCGTCGCAGCGCAATGTCGAGAACAACCGCTCCTACTGGCGGCTCAACCAGTTCCTGCTGCCGTTCTACACGATGATCACCGGGCAGCCGGGCAATGCGCGGATGACGCGGATGTGGGTGCCGAAGGACGACACCCACTGCTGGGTCATCGCGGTGAACTTCCGGCCCGACCAGCCGCTGATGGAGCCCGAGCTGCGTGCCTGGAAGAACGGCGAGAACACCCATCGCCGCGTGGTCCCCGGCACCACCCAGCCGCTGGAGACGCGGGCCAACAACTACCTGATCGACCGGAAGAAGCAGAAGACCGAGACGTTCACCGGCATCGAGGGCATCCGCGCGCAGGATGCGATGGCCACCGAGAGCGGCGGCGCGATCGTCGACCGCACGAAGGAGCACCTGGGCACCAGCGACATCGCGATCATCGCGATGAGGAAGCGCCTGATGATCGAGGCGCGGGCGCTGCTCGAGCACGGCACGGTGCCGCCGGCCAGCCGCAACGGCCGGCTGTACCGGCACCGCGCCCATCAGGTCGTGATGGAACGGGACAAGTCGTTCGACGCGGTGCCCGAGGTCATGGAGGCGATGCGCGCCTGACCGGGCGCGCGGCGCCGTCATCGGGAGCACCCGCTTGTTCGCACGCTCACTGGGCATCGCGGCCCTGATCGCGCTGCTCGGCTTCCTGTCGGTCTATCCGATGGTGATGCTGTTCTACGGCAGCCTGCATTCGACGCCGCCGGGCACCGCCGGCGAGTTCAATCTCGCCGGCTATGCGGCGCTGTTCGACGGCGAGAATGCGCAGGTGGTGTGGAACACCGTGTCGATCGCGTTCGTGAAGACGGTGCTGTCGATGGCGCTGGCGGTGCTGCTGGCATGGATCGTCGCGCGCACCGACACGCCGGGCCGCGGCACGCTGGAGGTGCTGATCACGCTGCCGTTCTTCATCCCGCCGATCCTGACCGCGAGCGCCTGGGGGATGCTGGGCAATCCGCAGGTGGGCTCGATCAATCTCGCGTGGAAGTGGCTGACCGGCGCCGAGGAACCGCTGGTCAACATGTTCTCGTGGGGCGGCGTGGTCTGGCACATGATGCAGTACTCCACGCCGTTCCTGTTCCTGTTCATCGTCGAGGCGTTCCGCGCGATGGATCCGGCGCTCGAGGAGTCGAGCCGGATGTCGGGCGCCTCGAAGACCCGCACCTTCTTCGGCATCACGCTGGTGCTGATGCTGCCGGTGGTCACCAGCGCATTCATCCTGAGCTTCATCCGCGGCATCGAGTCGTTCGAATCGCCGGTGTTCTTCGGCACGCCGGCCAAGATCGAGGTGCTGACGACCCGGATCTATCACCTGATCCACCACCAGGCGCAGCCGCAGTACCAGGCGGCCACCGCGCTGGGCTTCGCCGCGATGGCGCTGATGTTCCTGCTGGTCGTGTGGCAGTGGAAGGTGCTGGGCGGGCGCAGCTTCAGCACCGTGACCGGCAAGGGCTATTCGCCGAACGTGACGCGGCTGGGGCCGCTGCGCTGGCTGACGTTCGCGATCTGCGCGCTGTTCTTCGTCGCGACGGTGCTGCTGCCGATCGGCCAGCTCCTGCTGTCGTCGTTCTTCCGCTTCTTCGGCTTCTACGATCCGGAGATGCTGACCCTGGAGCACTACCGCAACGTGTGGGCGAGCCGCGAGTTCTGGCGCTCGTTCGGCAACACGCTCGCGCTGGGGCTGGCCGGCGCCAGCGCGACGATGGTGCTGGGCGGCATCGTCGCCTACATCGCCACCCGCACCCGCTGGCGCGGCCGCCGGCTCATCGATGCGCTGGCCTGGCTGCCGTGGATGATGCCCGGCATGGTGCTGGGCATCGGCTTCCTGTGGGGCTACGCGATGCTGCCGGCCGGCATCCCGATCTACGGCACCTTGTGGGCGCTGCTGCTGGCCTACATGGCGCTGGGCACGCCGATCGCGGTGCGGGTGATGTCGGGCGCCTATGCGCAGCTTTCGTACGACCTCGAGGAGTGCTCGCGGGTGCATGGCGCGAGCTTCTGGCAGACCTTCTGGCGGATCCTGGTGGCGCTGGCCTGGCCGTCGTTCGCGGTCGGCTGGGTGCTGACGTTCTTCGGGATCATGCGCGAGCTGTCGGCGTCGATCCTGCTGTACTCGGTGGGCACCGAGGTGCTGTCGGTGCAGATGCTGAAGATGTGGTCGGGCGGCAAACCGGAGGAGGTCAGCGTGATCGGGCTGTTCATGCTGGTGCTGGTGCTGCTGTTCCGCTGGGTGCAGTTGTCGCTGATCAAGCGCCGGCTGAGCACGCTGTGAACGGAAGACGGCCGGGATCCGATGAATCACTACAAGGGGGCGGAGATGAGCACGGACGATGATCGGGCAGCGGTCGGGCGGCGACCGGACGACGCGGGAACCGGGGAGGCGAGCGGGGCGGCTGCGGTCGGCTGGTCGGCAGGGAACTCGACGACGGGGAGCCGGACGGCGGGCGGCGCAAGCGCGGATCACCAGCGTCGGCGGATGATCGGCGCGCTCGCAGCGGCCTCCGCAGCCGGCGCCGCCTCGCTCGGCGCGCGCGACGCCGGCGCGCAGCCGGTGGCCGACTGGGACAAGGTGATCGAGGCGGCCAGGAAGGAAGGCAAGCTGACCCTGTACACCTCCGGCGTCGGCTCGCCGTTCCACAAGGAGGTGGGGCGCCTCTTCGAGCAGAAGTACGGCATCCGCTTCGAGTCGCTGGAGGCGCGCGCGAGCGAGCTGCGCGAACGGATCCGCACCGAGCAGGCGGCCAGCCGCTTCCTCGGCGACGTGCAGCACAACGGCGCGACGATCACCGCGCTGATGCTGAAGGACGGCAACTTCCAGCCGCACGGCGGCATTCCGAACGCCGCGCGGCTGCTGCCGACGTTCAAGGCCGACGATCACCGCGTGCCGTCGAACGTGCAGAGCTACGGCATCCTGGTCAACCGCAACCTGGTCAAGCCGGCCGAGGAGCCGAAGAGCTGGAAGGACCTGCTGGACCCGAAGTGGCGGGGCAAGATCCTGTCGGACGACACCCGCGCGCTGGGCGGCGGCACGGTGTTCTTCTTCGTGATGCACGACACCTTCGGCGTCGACTTCCACGAGAAGCTGGCCGCGCAGAATCTGGTGTTCTCGCGCGACATCCGCAACGACGAGCGGCGCATCGCGCGCGGCGAGTATCCGCTGTACATCCCGCAGCTCCTGCCCTACTACACCGAGCTGCGCGGCCTGCCGGTCAAGTTCATCGTGCCGCAGGAAGGGCGGCCGTACGTGCGCTTCGACCTGGCGGTGCTGAAGAATGCGCCGCACCCGAACGCGGCGCGGCTGTTCATCAATCACTTCCTCGAGGTCGAATCGCAGCTCGTCTACGCCAACGCCGGCTTCGACCCGACCGCGCAGGGCGTGGTCCAGCAGGCGCGCCCGGAGGTCCGCGAGCTGCTGGCGACCAAGGTGCTGGGCACCACCGATCCCCAGCGCCAGAACGAGATGCTCGAGCTGGCCAAGCGGATCTACAAATGACGGGCGGTGAGCTGGCGAGCGAGATGACGGGCGGCGCGATGATGAGCACCGCGATGACGGGCGGCGAACCGATGCCGGATCGGGGACGGTCGTGCAAGGGGTGACGATCGAACGCGTGACGCGACGCTTCGGCCAGGCCACCGCGGTCGATGCGGTGTCGCTGAAGATCGAGCCGGGCGAGTTCGTCACGTTGCTGGGCCCGTCGGGCTGCGGCAAGACGACGACCTTGCGGATGGTCGCCGGCCTGGACCGCAACGACGAGGGGCGGATCCTGATCGGCGACCGGGTGGTCAGCGACGCGGCCGCCGGCGTGTTCGTGCCGCCGGAGCGGCGCCAGCTCGGCATGGTGTTCCAGTCGTATGCGATCTGGCCGCACATGACGGTGTTCGACAACGTCGCCTATCCGCTGCGCATCCGGCGGATGTCGGCCGACGCGATCCGCGACAAGGTGCTGACGGCGCTGCGGCTGGTCGAGATGGAGCCGTTCGCGCAGCGTCCGGCGCCGCAGCTCTCGGGCGGCCAGCAGCAGCGGGTGGCGATCGCCCGCGCGATGGTGTTCGAGCCGCAGGTGCTGCTGCTCGACGAACCGCTGTCGAATCTGGACGCGCGGCTGCGCACGCAGATGGGCGAGGAATTCCGCGCGCTGCAGCACCGCCTGCGGATCACCTGTCTGTACGTGACCCACGATCAGGAAGAGGCGATGGCGCTGTCCGACCGGGTCGTCGTCATGCAGCGCGGCCGCATCCTGCAGGCCGGCTCGCCGCAGACGATCTACCAGCGGCCGGCCAGCCGCGAGGTCGCCGCGTTCTTCGGCTCGCCGAACCTGCTGCCCGCGCGTGTGACGGCCTGCGGCGCAGGCCCCGGCGACGGCCTGCTGCGCCTGACCGTGCAGGGCCACGGCTGGCGTGGCGACTGCCTGTCCACCACCCGCTTCGCCGACGGCCAGCAGGTGCTGGTGATGGTGCGGCCCGAGGACATGGTGCTCGGCAACGGCCATGGCGGCGCCGGCGGCGCCGATCATGGCGGCCGCAGCAACGGCATCGATGATCACGGCGACGGGGCGCCGTCCGGCGGACTCGTCTGGCGCGGCCGGGTGGCCGACGTGATCTTCCGCGGCGCGCGGCGTTCGATCCGGATCGATGCCGCGGGTCTGGCGCTGAACGTCGATGCGCCGGCGATGCGTGCGGCCGGCATCGGCGACGAGGTGACGCTGCACGCGGCCCCGGCGAGCGCCTGGGCTCTTCCTTCCGAATGACCGAACCGGATCGACGGCAAACCAGCAGATCAGGAGCACATCGATGGACCAACGAACGACTCCCCAGGGCGACGGCAATGCCTATGGCCGCCCGCTCGGCACCCACAACGCGCGGCTGACCGAGGTCGGCCCGGGCACTCCGTGCGGCGAGCTGATGCGCCGCTACTGGCAGCCGGTCGGCGTGTCGTCGCTGGTCACCGACCGGCCGAAGGCGGTGCGCATCCTCGGCGAGGATCTGATCCTGTTCCGCGACCGCAAGGGCCGCGCCGGCCTGCTGCATGCCCGCTGCGCCCATCGCGGCACCACGCTCTACTACGGGCGGGTCGAGGAAGACGGCATCCGCTGTTGCTACCACGGCTGGCTGTTCGACGTGCAGGGCCATTGCCTGGACCAGCCCTGCGAGCCGGGCGGCGGCGCGAACCGGCACAAGGTGCGCCAGCCCTGGTACCCGGTGCAGGAGCGCTACGGGCTGGTGTTCGCGTACATGGGCCCGCCGGACCGGCAGCCCGCGCTGCCGCGCTACGACGTGCTCGAAGACCTGAAGCCCGGCGAGACGCTCGAGCAGGATGCGATGAGCTTCTACACCGGCGGCCCGATCGAGGTCGATTCGTCCGCGCCGTTCAACTGGCTGCAGAACTACGAGAACGTGGTGGACTCCTATCACGTCTACATCCTGCATTCGCGCTTCACCGGCGTGCAGTTCCGCCCGGAGTTCGACGTGCTGCCCGAGGTGAACTGGGAGCTGCTCGATCACGGCGTCGCCGCGAAGACGGTGCGCAATCTGCCGGACGGCCGGGTGTTCCGCCGGACCACGCAGGTGCTGCTGCCGAACATCCGGATCGTGCCGTCGATCGAGCTGACGCCGGGGCTGGGCCGCGAGGTCGCGTGGCTGGTGCCGATCGACGACACCCGGCATCGCAGCTTCGGCGTCGCCAAGGTCACCGAGCCGGGCCTGTACACCCGCCGCTCACGGCACGCGGACCACAACGGCAAGATGTGGCCCGAGATGACCGACGACGAACACCAGCGCTATCCGGACGACTACGAGGCGCAGATGGGCCAGGGCCCGATCACGCTGCATTCCGAGGAGCATCTGGCCACCTCCGACGTCGGCGTCGTGATGCTGCGCCGGCTGCTCGGCCGGCAGATCGACGCGGTCGCGCGCGGCGAGGATCCGCTGGGCCACACGATGGACGAAGAGCAGGCGCTGGTGCGGGTCAAGGCGGGGAACTATCTCGCGGACTGACGACATCGATCGGCGGAACCCGGCCGCGGCCTCCCGGATCGAGCGCCCGGCCGTGTCCGCGGGGCCCGCGGGCGCGACCGACGCGACGAACATGACGATGAGCAACGATCCTGCACC
>DAISWF010000184.1:0-12036 GCA_036826495.1 Burkholderiaceae bacterium | reverse complement strand
TGCCGGCGGCCCGCATGTCGCCGCCGGCCGCTTCGAGCCGATCGGCGCCGCCGAGCTGTCCTGGCTCGACCACACCGCCCGCATCGACGCGGCCAGCCTGCCGCCGGCGGTGGCGTTCAGCCTGCCCGACTGGCTGTTCGAACGGCTGGTGCGGGCCTGGGGCGACGAGGCGGCACGGGCCATCGCCCGTTCGCTGCTGCAGCCGGCGCCGCTGGATCTGCGCGTGAACCTGCTGAAGGCCGATCGCGAGCAGGCGACCGCCGCGCTGCATGCCGACGGCATCGACGCTCGCCCGCTGGCGCTGGCCCCCACCGCGCTGCGCGTCGACGGCAAGCCGGCGCTCGAGCGCAGCAGCGCCTTCGAAGCGGGGCTGGTCGAGGTGCAGGACGCCGGCAGCCAGGTGCTGGCGCTGCTGGCAGCACCGCGCCGCGGTCAGACCGTCGTCGATTTCTGCGCCGGCGCCGGCGGCAAGACGCTGGCGCTGGCGGCGCTGATGCGCTCGACCGGACAGATCTTCGCCTGCGACGTGTCGGCGGCGCGGCTGGCGCGGCTGAAGCCGCGGCTGGCGCGGGCCGGCGCCAGCAACGTGCAGCCGTTCGCGATCGATCGCGAAACCGATCCGAAGCTCGACCGGCTCGCCGGCCGTGCCGACCTGGTGCTGGTCGATGCCCCGTGCAGCGGCACCGGCACCCTGCGGCGCAACCCGGACCTGAAGTGGCGGCTGCAGGAACACGAGATCGCCGAGCTGCAGGCCCGGCAGCTCGCGATCCTGCGGGCGGCCGCGCGGCTGGTAAAACCGGGCGGCGCGCTGGTCTAAGCGACCTGCAGCCTGCTGCCCGACGAGAACGAGGCGGTCGCGGCGGGCTTCGAAACTGCTTTCGAGTCGACCGCCGGGGCGGCTGCCGGGGCGGCCGGCCCGCGGTTCGTCCGCGAGCCGGTGCCGGAGCTGCTCGCGCGCGCCGGCGCCGACATCGGCCCGTCGCACGATGCCCGCAGCCTGGTGCTGCGCCCCGACCTTCACGGCTGTGACGGCTTCTTCGCCGTCCGCTGGACCCGAATCCGATCATGACCACCGATACGCTGTTGAAGTCCCTGGTGTCGGACCTGTGGAATGACCTGCAGGAACCGGCGATCTTCTGGCAACTCGCGGTGCTGGCCGCCTGCGTGGCGATCGCCTGGTGGCGGTCGCGTGCGTCGCTCGCCAGATGGCGCGAGCGGGACGCGCAGGCCGCCCGTTTGGCGGCCGAGGCATCGGTGTCCGCCGAGGCGTTCGCGGCGTCCCGGACCACCGGTGGACCGGATTCGCCCGGTGCGGCCGAGGCGGCGGCCGAGCACACGCCGGGCGCGGCGGCAGCGGCGGCCAGGCCCGCCGTGTCGTCCGCCGAGGTGCATGCGCTGGCGCTGCTCAGATCCGAGGCCGCCCGGCAGGCGCTCGCCCGGCTGCTGTTCCCGCTGTACACGCTGGGGTTGCTGCTGATCGCCCGTCCGATCGTCGGCATCTGGCAGAAGACGACGCTGCTGCAGCTTGCGATCGCGCTGACGATGGCGGCGGCGCTGGCGCGCACGATCGTCTACGCGGTGTCGAAGCTGACCCGCACGCCGGCGCTGGTCGCGTTCGAGCGGATCGTCGTCATCGTCGTCTGGGCGGCGATGGCGCTGTACATCACCGGTTACTGGGCCGATGTCGTCGAGGTGCTGGAGTCGATCGTGTTCCCGGTCGGCAAGCAGCGCATCTCGCTGTGGAGCATCCTGTCGAGCGGCTTCTGGGTCGCGCTGACGATGCTGGCGGCGCTGTGGCTCGGCGGCTTTCTCGAGACCCGGCTGCTGGCCACCGATGCGCTCGATGCGAGCCTGCGCGCGGTGTTCTCGCGGCTGCTGCGGGCGCTGCTGCTGATGGTGGCGGTGCTGCTCGGCCTGTCGCTGGTGGGGCTGGACATCACCGCGCTGTCGGTGTTCGGCGGCGCGCTGGGCGTCGGCATCGGTCTGGGCCTGCAGCGCATCGCCAGCAACTACATCAGCGGCTTCATCGTGCTGATCGAACGGATGGTCCGGATCGGCGACATCGTCCGGGTCGACGCCTATACCGGCGAGGTCCGCGCGATCCGCACCCGCTTCACGGTGATCCGCTCGGGCGACGGCATCGAGTACATCGTGCCCAACGAGATGCTGACCAGCCTGCCGGTGCAGAACTTCACGACCACCGGGTCGCTGCGCGCCAAGACCACCGTGCAGATCGCCTACTCCAGCGACGTCCAGAAGGCCGCCCGGCTGGCGGTGGAGGCGGCGCTGGCCACGCCGCGCGTCCTGCCGTCGCCGCCTCCGGTCGCGCTGCTGACCGAATTCGCCGCCGACGGCCTGACACTGGACGTGTCGTTCTCCGTCGGCCAGGTGCAGGTTCGCGGCGGCGTGCAGTCCGAGGTCAACCAGGCGATCCTGCGGGCCTTCCAGGCCAATGGCATCGATGTACCTTTTCGGCAACACGAAATCCGCATTCTGGGCGGTTCGGCCGAAAAGAAACCCTCCGATATCGAGACTTCCCCGTAGTGCGGTGCACATTTGCCCCCATATACGAGGGCAGCCGCTAGAATCGCGGCTGGGCGGCGCGGGCCGCGGAGCTGTCGCGTCCACAACTTTTCGGAGCTTATACCTTGGCCGAATCGATCCTCGTGTTCCTCGATCAGGGACTGGCGGGTTTTTCCTGGTGGCAGATCGTGTTGTACACGCTCATCACCACACACGTCACGATCGCGGCGGTCACGATCTATCTACACCGGCACCAGGCGCACCGGGCGCTCGACCTGCATCCGGTGGTTTCGCACTTCTTCCGCTTCTGGCTGTGGCTGACCACCGGCATGGTCACCAAGGAGTGGGCGGCGATCCACCGCCGCCACCACGCCAAGTGCGAGACGCCCGACGACCCGCACAGCCCGCAGGTCCACGGCATCGGCAAGGTGCTGCTGCAGGGCACCGAGCTCTATCGCGAAGCGGCCAAGGACACCGCGCAGATCGAGAAGTACGGCCACGGCACGCCCGACGACTGGATCGAGCGCAAGCTGTACACCCGTCATTCGAGCTGGGGCGTGTACCTGACCCTGATCATCGACGTGCTGCTGTTCGGCGCGATCGGCCTGACGGTGTTCGCGGTGCAGATGCTGTGGATCCCGATCACCGCAGCCGGCATCATCAACGGCTGGGGCCACTATCGCGGCTACCGCAACTTCGACTGTGCCGATGCCAGCACCAACATCATGCCGTGGGGCATCCTGATCGGCGGCGAGGAGCTGCACAACAACCACCATGCGTTCGCGACGTCCGCGCGGCTGTCCAACAAGTGGTACGAGTTCGACATCGGCTGGCTGTACATCCGTACGCTGGAGGTGCTGCGGCTGGCCACCGTCAAGAAGATCGCGCCCAAGCCGCGGCTGGTCGCGGCTCGCCCGCGCATCGACCTGGAGGCGGTGCAGGGGGTGATCCATCACCGCTACGACGTGATGGCCGCCTATGCGGCGTCGCTGCGCCGCGCCTGCCGCGAAGAGGCGGCCCGGCTGCGAGCCGGCCAGCAGCACGCGAAGGAGGCGCTGGTGCGCTCCACCCATCGCTGGCTGCCGGCCGATACCGCCAAGTGGACCGAGCAGCATCGTGCCCGGCTTGTCGAGGTGTTCGCCGCCAGCGAGCCGGTGCGCAAGCTGGTCGAGATGCGCGAAGAGCTCGAAGTGGTCTGGCAGCGGTCGAATGCGACCCGTGAGCAGCTCGTCAGCCAGCTTCAACAGTGGTGCATCCGGGCCGAGCAGAGCGGCGTGCACGCGCTGCAGGAGATGTCGCTGCGGCTGCGCAGCTACGCGGTCTGAGCGGCGGCGCGCGCCTGCCGGTGTCGGCGCGCATGGCTCGCGCTTGCCCCGTCGGCGCATGGCCTGTGCGGCAGGTGCGGAGCCCCGACCGGCCGCCGGGCGATGCCATCTGCCGGCACCAAAAAATGTCCGCCTCGCAGGCGGACATCGTTCACCCGGAGGGCGCCGCACGATGACGGCGGTCTCCGACGTGGCGCGGCCGGGATCCCCCGGCCTGGCGGCTTACTTGATCTTCGTTTCTTTGTAGGCCACGTGTTTGCGGGCGACGGGATCGAACTTCTTGATCTCCATCTTTTCGGGCTTCGTACGCTTGTTCTTCGTCGTCGTGTAGAAGTGACCGGTTCCCGCGGTCGACTCGAGCTTGATCTTTTCACGCATCGCTAGGCTCCCGGGTTCGTTGCGTTAAACCGCTTCGCCGCGGGCGCGCAGATCGGCCAGCACCGATTCGATGCCGTTCTTGTCGATCAGCCGCAGCGCGGCCATCGACACCCGCAGGCGGATGAAGCGCTTCTCATCCTCCAGCCAGAACCGGCGGTACTGCAGATTCGGCAGGAAGCGGCGACGGGTTTTGTTGTTCGCGTGTGACACGTTGTTGCCGACCATCGGCGATTTTCCGGTCACCTGGCAGACTTTGGCCATTTCGGGACTCCAACGGCCCTGCACGGCCGTGCAGACGTGCACGGGCGAGGGCGGTTCAGCAAAGCCGAACAGTATAAAGGGTTCCGGCGATCGGCGCCAGCCCGGCTGCGATCAGAGCCACCCGCGCTCGGCGAACGACACCGACTGGTTGCCGGCGACGATCAGGTGGTCGAGCACCGGGATGTCGAGCTGCCCCAGCGCCGACTTCAGCGCCAGCGTCAGCGCCCGGTCGGCCGGGCTGGCCTGGGCCACTCCCGACGGATGATTGTGCGCGAAGATCACGCCGGCGGCGTTCACCTGCAGCGCCCGGCGCGCGACCTCGCGCGGATAGACTGCCGTCTGAGACAGCGTGCCGCGGAACAGCTCGTCGGCGGCCAGCAGCCGGTTCTGGCTGTCGAGGAACAGCGCGGCAAACGCCTCGTACGGCCGCTCGCGCAGCCACAGCGCGAGGAACTGGCGCACCGACGCGGGCGACGACAGCGCGTCGCGGACCCGCATCTGCTCGGCCAGGCTGCGGCGGGTCAGCTCGACGGCGGCCTGCATCGACGCCCACTTGGCCGGCCCCAGGCCGCTGACCGCGCAGGCCTCGTCACAATCGGCGGCCAGCAGCTCGCGGACCGAACCGAAGTGGCCCAGGCAGGTGCGGGCCAGGTCGACCGCGGTGCTGCCGCGGATGCCGGTGCGCAGGAACACCGCCAGCAGCTCGGCGTCGGACAAGGCCGTCGCGCCATGCGCGAGCAGCCGTTCGCGCGGGCGATCGGTCGCCGGCCAGCCGTTGATCGGCATCTGCGCACGTGCGGGCCCGCGCGCGGGCACAGGGGTGGGGTCGGTCATCGGCATTGCAGGCGGCATCCGGGCAAGGGTGACGGGGCGGGGCCCACGGCGGCTCGGAAACGAAGCCATGGCGCCCCATGTCCATCAGTCTTCCACGGTCGCGTCGTCCTGCCATTCGAACGTTCGGCCGAATTGCGGCCGAGCCGGCCCGGCCATTCGCCGTCGCGAGTCGTCGCGACGGCCTACGCCGTCGGTAAGCGCCGTGACAGCCGGTTCTGCAAGCCCGTTGTCGCCGGTGATCGAGCCGTGACCGTCGGCCTCGCAGGCCCATTGCCGGCCGCGCCGCGATCGCTGAACTAGAATACCGGCCATGTCCGATCCTCTGACCGCCGAGATCCCACGGGTCCGGCCCGACTCCCATCTGACCTTGCACTACCGGATTGGCCTGGCCGATACGGGCACCGAAGTGATCAGCACGTTCGGCGGCGGGCCGGCGACGCTGCAGCTCGGCCTGGGCCAGATGGCCGAAACGCTGGAGCGCTGCCTGCTCGATCTGCCCGAGGGCAGCGAACGGCGCTTCGAGCTGGACCCCGGCGATGCATATGGCGAGCGCAACCCGGAACTGATCCAGCATCTGTCGCGCAGCCTGCTCGAGGAGGCCGGCGAACCGGGCGAAAACTACGAGCCCGGCGACATGGTCCAGTTCCCGGCCCCCGATGGCGGCCAGTTCGCCGGCGTGTTCCGGCAGTGGCGCGGCGACACCGCGGTGTTCGACTTCAACCATCCGCTGGCCGGCCAGCGGATCGTGTTCGAGGTGCGGATCCTCGGCATCCTGTAGGACTGCACCCGCGATGGAAGCCCTGCTCGCCCAGCCGCGCGGATTCTGCGCCGGTGTCGATCGTGCGATCGAGATCGTCGAACGGGCGCTCGAGCGTTTCGGCGCGCCGATCTACGTGCGCCACGAGATCGTGCACAACGAACACGTGGTCAATGCGCTGCGCGCCAAGGGCGCGGTTTTCGTCGACGAGCTGCACGAGGTGCCCGACGGCGCCACGGTGATCTTCAGCGCCCACGGCGTATCGCGCGCGGTCCGCGCCGAGGCGGCCGGCCGCAACGTGCAGGTGTTCGATGCCACCTGCCCGCTGGTCACCAAGGTCCATGTCGAGGTCACGCGGATGCGCCGCGAGGGCCGCGAGGTCATCATGATCGGCCATGCCGGTCATCCGGAGGTCGAGGGCACGATGGGCCAGGTCGACGATGGCATCCATCTGGTCGAGACCGTCGACGACGTCGCGCGCCTCGCGCCGCGCAACCCCGAGAACCTGGCCTTCGTCAGCCAGACCACGCTGTCGGTCGATGACTGCCGCGGCGTGATCGCGGCGCTCAAGCAGCGCTTCCCGTCGATCGCCGAGCCCAAGAAACAGGACATCTGCTACGCCACCCAGAACCGGCAGGACGCGGTCAAGTTCATGGCGCCGCAGTGCGACCTGGTGCTGGTGATCGGCTCGCCGACCAGCTCCAACAGCAATCGCCTGCGCGAGGTCGCGCAGAAGATGGGCTGCGAGGCGCGGCTGATCGGCTCGGCCGAACAGCTCGATCCGGCGCTGATCGCCGGCCGACGCCGCATCGGCATCACGGCCGGCGCTTCGGCGCCCGAGGTGCTGGTCGAATCGCTGATCGCACGGCTGAAGGAACTCGGCGTCAAGTCGGTGCGCACGTTGCCCGGCATCGAGGAACACGTCGCGTTCCCGCTGCCCAAGGGCCTGTCGCGCGACGGATGAGCCCGTCCGCCGATTCTCGGCGGCCGCCCGCTGGACCCTCACCGCGCGCGACCCGGCGCGAATGGATCGGGCTCGCCGTCATCGCGTTGCCATGCATGCTGTACGCGATGGACCTGACGGTGCTGAACCTCGCGCTGCCGACGATAGGCACGGAGCTGCGGCCGAGCGCGTCGCAGCTTCTGTGGATCGTCGACATCTACGGCTTCATGGTCGCCGGCCTGCTGATCACGATGGGCACGCTGGGCGACCGGATCGGCCGCCGCCGGCTGCTGCTGATCGGCGCGGCCGCATTCGGCGCCGCATCGGTGCTGGCCGCGTACTCCGACAGCTCGACGATGCTGATCGCGAGCCGCGCATTGCTGGGCATCGCCGGTGCGACGGTCGCGCCGTCGACGCTCTCGCTGATCCGCAACATGTTCGCCGACGAGCGCCAGCGGCAGTTCGCCGTCGGCGGGTGGATCGCCAGCTATTCGGCCGGCCGCGCGATCGGCCCGATGGTCGGCGGCGTGCTGCTGCAGTACTACGGCTGGGGCTCGGTGTTCCTGATCGCGGTGCCGGTGATGCTGCTGCTGCTGGCGGTGGGGCCGTGGCTGCTGCCCGAGTACCGCGACCCGCAGGCCGGCCGCATCGATCCGGCGAGCGTGCTGCTGTCGCTGACCGCGGTGCTGTCGATCACCTACGGGTTCAAGCGCATCGCCGAGCAGGGGCCGCACGGCATCGCGCTGGCGGCCCTGGCGGCGGGGCTCACGCTGGGCGTGGTGTTCATCCGGCGGCAGGCGCGCATCGACTACCCGCTGATCGACCTGAAGCTCTTCCGGATACCGATCTTCACCGCGGCAATCTGCGCCTACGGCCTGTCGTGCCTGGCGATGTTCGGCGTCTACATCTTCATCACCCAGTACCTGCAGCTCGTGCTGGGGTTGTCGCCGCTGCATGCGGGCCTGGCGACGATGCCGTGGTCGGTCGCATTCATCGCCGGCTCGATGGTCACGCCCTGGCTCGCCGGCCGGCTGCCGCGGGCGACCGTGATCATCGGCGGCCTGTGGGTCGGCGCGGCCGGCTTCGTGGTGCTCGGATTCGTCGCGCCGGACTCCGGGCTGACCGCGCTGATCGTCGGCACCGTCGTCATGAGCCTCGGCATGGCGCCGGTGTTCACGCTGGGCAATGCGATCATCATCGATGCCGCGCCGCCCGAGCGCACCGGCGCTGCGTCGGCGATCTCGGAAACCAGCTCGGAGTTCAGCGGCGCGCTGGGCATCGCGGTGTTCGGCAGTCTCGGCACCGCGCTGTACCGCGGGCTGCTGGGGGCGGAGCTGCCGGCCGGCCTGCCGGAGGGCTCGGCGCAACAGGCGGCGACCACGCTGGCGGCGGCGCTGGAGGTGTCGAGGCAGCTTCCGGCGGAGCTGCGGCAGCCGGTCGCGCGGGCGGCCCGCGAGGCGTTCGTCGACAGCTTCCGGCTGGCGGTGGCAGTCGGCGCGGTCGCGATGGTGGCTGCGGCGCTGGTGGCGGCGCGGGTGCTGCGCGGCGAGGCGGCGGCACTGCGCAACGCGCCGCAACGTTGAATCGGCGAACGTGCCGCGCGGTCCGCGAGTGATGGCATCGACCGGGGAGCGTTGGCACGCCGAGGGAGGGGCCGCATAACCTGACGGGCTCCAGATCTTGAGCCCGTCAGGTTATGCGGCCCCTCCCCAGCCGGATTGCCTGCCGGTACGCCAGGCGCCGGCGATCGCCAGCACCGCCGCGGTGACCGGCACCAGCGCATCGGCGGCATCGAGCAGCAGCAGCGTACCGCTGCTGAGCGCCAGCCAGGCCAGCGGAATCACCCACGGCCAGCGGCTCGCCGGCACCCTCAGCATCATCGCCAGCGTCGCGATCGCGGTCGGATCCGGCGCCGTCCCGACGAGCTCGGACTGGCCCGGCGGGCGGTCCATCAGCAGGCCGATCAGCGGGTAGAGGATCGCCAGCGCCAGCAGCAGGAGGCTGGCGAATCGTCGTCGTGCCGGAACCATTGCGTGTCCGTTGTCTGGTGGCGTTCCCCGCCACAGCCGCCATGAGCGGCCGGCCAGCAGCAGCGCCTGCAACGCGAACGCGGCGGCGAAGGCCGGCGCGATCCAGTTGATCGTCGCGTAACGCTGCAGGTGGAATGCCCAGGCGATCCATGCCCAGGCGAGCGCGAGACCTGCGGTGGCGAGCGCGTCGATCGACAGGGTGCGGCGGGGCGCCGGCGCGCGCCGATGCAGCGCTGCGACGAACAGCAGCAGCACCGTGACGCCGGCCGCCAGCAACAGGTTCACCGCGCGATGATCGGCGTTGTACAGCTCGAAGAGCCGCCGGTAGGTGCGCGCGGAGAACAGCAGCAGGTCGGACGGGCGGTAGGTCGACCAGACCTGCCAGCCGTCGCCGATCACAGCGCGGCCACGTGCGCCGCGATCCGCGCCCGCAGCGCCTCGTCGGGCATCGCGCCGGTGGCGGCCGCGACATTCTGCCGCACATGGTCGACCCGCGTCGTGGCCGGGATCACGCAGGTGACCGCCGGGTGCGCGATGACGAACTTCAGCAGCAGCGCGGCCCAGTTGTCGCAGCCGAGCTCGGTGCCCGCCCAGCGCGGCAGCGGATGCCGCTCGACCTGCCGGATCAGCGCTCCTTCACGGAACGGCCGGTTCACCAGCACCGCGATCCGCCGCTCCTGCGCGAGCGGCAGCAGGCGCGCCTCGACGTCGCGGTCGAGCGGGTTGTAGCTGAACTGCACGAAGTCGATCGGCTGGCTGCGCATGATCCGTTCGATGTCGGCGTGGCGCCGGCTCTCGGACGTCGTGATGCCGACGTAGCGCAGCTTGCCGGCCGCCTTCATCGCCAGGAGCATCGGCAGATGCTCCTGCCAGTTCAGCAGATTGTGGACCTGCAGCAGGTCGAAGCGCGGCACGCCCCAGAACCGCCGCGACGCCTCGATCTGCTCGGCGCCGCGCGGCCCCGACGAGGTCCACACCTTGTCGGCCGCGAATACCCGGGCGGCGGGGCCGGCCCGCTGCAGGCCATGCCCGGTCGTGGGCTGCGACGAGCCGTACATCGGCGACGAATCGACGACCCGGCCGCCCGCGTCGAAGAACGCCTGCATCACCGCCGCACACGCATCGCGCGCCTGCGGATCGTTGCCGACGTTGAACGTGATCCAGGTGCCCAGGCCGACGACAGGGATCGCTTCGCCGGAGGAGGGGATCGCGCGCGTCAGCGGCGCGGCACGCGGGGTGCCGGATGCGGCCTCGCGACTGGCCCGAGGGCCGGACGCGGGGCCGGCGCCATCGCCGGCCCCGCGTCCGGGCGCATCGGAAACCTGCGCCACGGCATCGTGCATCATCAGCCCGACCATCGCGATCGCACCGCTCAACCGGCGGCGATCGCGGTCAGCGCGGGGGGCGCGGGTCACGATCGGTCATCCCCGGTCACGACAGGCGAACAGCGCCACGCAGCCGACCACGTCGATCGACACGTCGCTGAAGCGCCGCTGCAGCGCCCGCCTCAGTCCGTGGAGATCGTCGTGCCGGTTCGAGAAGATCCTATGGTGGTTGAACACCCCCATCAGCCGGCGCGCCGCCCAGTTACGCCGCACGCCGCCCTGCAGCACGGTAGCCCCGAACAGCACCGCGCCCGGGTTCATCAGCGCCTTCAGATGATCGAACACCACCGATTTCGCCTCGATCGCCCCCGGCACGCAATGCATCAGATAGTTCAGGCCGATCGATGCGAACCCCGGCGCATCGAGCACGATCCGATCGAGCACGTTGCGCCGGTACACCTCGGGCCGATAGCGCTGCAGCCGCCGCGCGCTGTATGCCAGCGTCGCCGGATTCAGATCCATCAGCGCCACCCGCGGATCGGCCGATGGAAACCGGCAGCGGTCCAGCAGAAACCCGGTTCCGATACCGACGTCCAGATGATTGGCGCTGACATGCCGCCGGTAGTGCTCATCGAGCCGCCGCGTCGGGCAGCGGAAGATCCACGGCCCGGTCACCCGGTGCACCATCACGTCGTAGGTGATCAGCATCCGCGGCGTGTAGGCGGCCTGACCGGCCAGCACGTCGTCGGTCGGCGCGGCCGCGGGTTCGGTGCGCAGGCCGGCGGGCGGCAACGGCTGCTGATCGGCAGCGGTGATTCGGGTTGGTGCGGTCGGGGGCATCGGCAGGTCGGGTCGGAGCTGATGGCAACGGGGCGGATCGGGCAAGTGCGTCATCGTGGCGCATTCGCCGGGCGTGGGGCAAGCGCTCGCAGCGTCCTTCCGGCGTGCAAGGACGCGGGGAGGACATCGTGGGAGCGAGCGTTCAGCGGGGCGTCAGCGGGGCGGATGGCCGGGACGAAGGCGTCATCGCTGCGCTGAGAAAGATGGTGCCGGAGAGAAGACTCGAACTTCCGACCTTCGCATTACGAATGCGCTGCTCTACCAACTGAGCTACACCGGCGGATCGCCGGAAATGTCTGCGGACGATTCCGGCGAAGCCTGCGATTGTACCAGCCCGACCGCCTCTCGCAAGGCGTCGGCGACCTGCGGGTAGCGCAGCCGCAGGCGCAGTTCCCGGGTCAGCCGGTGGTTCGTCAGTCGGCGGGATTCGCTCATGAAGCTCAGCAATGCCGGACTCACCCGGCTTTCTATCGTCGCCCGGTCGAGGCGGGGCGGGCGGGGCAGGGCCAGCGCATCGGCCACCTGGTCGAAGTAGTCGCCCATCTTCAGCTCGGTGTCGTCGACCGCGTGGTAGACCCGGTTCGGCCGGCCGCGATATATCGCGGCGAGGCAGGCGGCGGCCAGGTCGTCGGCGTGGATGTGATTGGTGTGGACATCGTCCGCCGGGCTGAGGGCGGGGGTGCCGCGGCGCAGCCGTTCGATCGGCAGCCGGCCGGCGCTGTCGTAGATGCCGGGGGCGCGCAGGATCGCCAGCCCCGGCAGGCGGGCGCGCCTGAGCCGGCGTTCGGCGGCGACCCGCCGCGCCGCGCGGGCGCTTGCC
>DAISWF010000183.1:8838-12079 GCA_036826495.1 Burkholderiaceae bacterium | reverse complement strand
TCGGCACCAGCAATCCGGAGCGCTTTCCGGAGTTCGCCGCGATCCGCGACATCAGCGCCTATCCGCGGGTCATCGAGGCGCTGCAGCGCGCGCGCTACAGCGAGCATCTCGCGCAGTTCGGCCGGCTCGCCGTCGATGCGCGCGAGCAGCAGGGGCTGCTCGATCACGTCGCGGTGCTGGCCTCGCAGGCGCTGCAGGTCGATGTCGCGGTGGTCTATCTGTTGGAGCCTGGGCGCACCGCGTTCCGGGTCGCCGCCGGCATCGGCCTGCCGGCCGCCGAGCCGCTGGGCGCGCGGTTGCCGAACCGGCCCGATACGCCGCCCGGCTTCGTGCTGAGCACCGGCGGCACGGTGATCGTCGACGACTATCGGCTCGAGCAGCGCTTCACGGTGCCGCCCGGGTACCTGGCCGCCGGCCTGCTCAGTGCGCTGTCGGTGCCGCTGACCGACCGGGGCCGCATCGTCGGCACCTTGACGGTGCGTGCGCGCGTGCCGCGGCGCTTCGGCGTCGAGGAGGGCCGTTTCATCGAATCGATGGCGAGCCTGCTGGCCACCAGCCTGCAGCGCACGCAGACCGAGGAGGCGCTCAGTCATTCGCAGCGGCTGGAAAGCGTCGGCCAGCTCACCGGCGGGCTCGCGCACGACTTCAACAACCTGCTGACGGTGATCCAGGGCAACCTGCAGGTGCTGGAAGAGCAGCCGGCGATCACCGGCAATGCGTTCGCGCAGGATCTGGTCGGCGCCGCCACCCGCGCCAGCCGGCGCGGCGCCGAGCTGACCAGCAAGCTGCTGGCGTTCTCGCGCCGTCAGGTGCTGCAGCCCACCGCGATCGACGTGCGCGGCCTGCTCGAGTCGCTGGCCGGCATGCTCAGGCGCACGCTCGACCAGCGCATCCGCATCGAGGTCGACGTCGCCGCCGATTGCCCGCCGGTGCTGGCCGACGCCGGGCAGCTCGAATCGGCGCTGCTGAACATCGCGATCAATGCCCGCGATGCGATGCCCGATGGCGGGCTGCTGCGGTTCGCGGCGGCGCCGTGCACCGCGCTGCCCGACGCGTTGCGTGCCGAGTTCGAGCCGTCGCCGGTGAGCGAGGAGGAACCGCTGGTGTCGATCGAGATCTCCGATTCCGGCGCCGGCATGACGCCCGAGGTCCGCGAGCGGGTGTTCGAGCCGTTCTTCACGACCAAGGAGGCCGGCCGCGGCACCGGCCTCGGGCTGTCGACGGTTTACGGCTTCGTCCGCCAGTCGGGCGGAGCGATCGCGATCGACAGCGCGCCGGGCGAGGGCACGCTGGTCACGCTGTTCCTGCCGCAGCCGACCGGCCTGCCGGCGGCCTGCGCCGGCGAGGAAGAGACCGTCGATGCGATTCCGGCCGGCCTGCCGGTGCTGCTGGTCGAGGACGACGCCGAGGTGCGCCGCGTGATCGACACCTTCCTGCGCACCTTGGGCTGCGAGCCGACGGTGGTCGCCAGCGGCGAGCAGGCGCTGGTCACATTGGCCGGCGGGCAGCAGTTTGGGCTGCTGCTGAGCGACATCGCGCTGGGCGCCGGCATGCGCGGCACCGAGCTGGCCCGCCAGGTGCAGGCCGCCCATCCGGCCATGCCGGTGCTGCTGATGTCGGGCTACTCGGCCGAGCTGATCGAGGCCGACCGCGATTCGCCGCCGCAATGGGAGCTGCTGCAGAAGCCCTGCAGCCGCGAGGAGCTGGCGCGCGCGATCACGCGGGCGCTGGCGGCCGGCGGCGGGGCGGGGGGCGACGGGGCGGGGGACGACGGGGCGCCGATCGACGAGGACGAGGACGAGCCGCGGTAGACGCGGTCCTTCCCGTCCGCCGCGGTCGGAACCGCCCTCAGCCGCCGGCTACCGGATCCGCCGTCATCGGTTCGGTCTGGGTGCCGCGCATCAGCCGGTCGTGGAACCGCCGCACCTGCTCCGCCGGGAACTCGCCGTGCACGCTCACCTTGCCGGCCACCAGCGCGGCCACCGGCACGCCGTCGCGATAGAGCACCCGTGCGCCCGACAGCCGCGGCACGCGGTCGCCGGCCAGCACGCTGCCGGTCAGGTTCAGCGGATCGGTCGCCGACACGCACACCAGCTCGCCATCGGCGGGGCGGTTGCGCACCGCGCGCAGCAGGCCCACCGCATCGGGCAGCGCGAACTGCTCGCCGGCCAGGCCGGCGATGAAGCGGCCGCCGCGGATCTCGCCGCGCGCCTCGAGCCGGTGGTAGACGCGCAGCAGCTCGCGCCAGGGCGGCAGCCAAGCGGCTTCGCGGTCGAGCAGATGCCAGGCGACGACGCCATAGCGCCGCAGCAAGGTGCGCGCCACCTGCTCCAGCGCATCCGGATGGCGCCCGGCGGGCCGGCGGATCAGCGCCCAGCGGCCGGCGTCCTCCAGGCCGAACAGGCCGCCGCGGCGGCCGCCGCGCGCACCGAACCGCCCGCTCTGCTGACGCGACGAGCGGGCCATCAGCGCGCGCAGGCCGGCGAAGCTGTCGCAGTGCAGGTGCCCGCGCGCCACGCCCTGGATCAGCGCATCCTCCAGCTCGGTGCGCAGCAGCCGGGTGCCGGTCTGCAGCTCGTCGAAGAACGACGCGCCGTGCGATGCGAGGAATGCCTCGACGCGTTCGACGCGCGACGGCACCGCGGCCGCGCGGGCCGCGATGTCCTCCCTGGCGTCGCCCCACGCAGCAGACTCGCCACCGTCGCGCACACTTCCGGCGGACGCGGCGGGGGGCGTGCCGACGCGCGTACTCGCGCCGGCGCCCGCACCGACATTCGCGCTCGCACACGCCTCCGCGCCCTCGCGTTGCGGCGCCAGGCTGCTCCACACCGGCAGGCTGCGCCGCGGCAGCAGCACCACCGGTGCGCCGCGGATGCCCGGCACGACCCGGTCGGCGGTGTCGGCATCGTCGCGGATGCGGGTCCAGGTGATGCGGCCGGCGGTGCACAGGTCGTCCAGCCAGGCGATCGAATAGTCGCCGACGCGCGCCGGCAGCAGATCGGCCTCCCAGGCGCCGGCCGGCGCCTCGAAGCCTTCGAACTGCTGGATCACCGATTCCAGCGCCTCGGGCCCGTTGACGCGGGTCTGGCGCGATACCCGCTGCCAGTCGAACAGGAAGCGCATGAAGTCGCGCGGCTCCACCGGCTCGATCTCGCGGCGCAGGCGGCTGACGGTGTAGCGGTGGATGCGCGCCAGCAGGTGCCGCTCGCACCACTGCGGCGGTGCGCCCGGCGCCGAGAAC
>DAISWF010000183.1:4663-8828 GCA_036826495.1 Burkholderiaceae bacterium | reverse complement strand
CAGAATGTTGAACGTCACCGACCACGAGATCTCGTCAGGCGTCGCCGAGAACGAGCCCTGCATCACGCTGCCCTCGGCCTGCAGCGCCAGCAGCGCGCGCCGGGTGTCGGCGATCGACAGCCCGGTGCCGGCGACGAGCTCGGATTCATCGACCGGGCCGAGCGCGGTCAGCCGCGCACGCAGCAGCTCGATCAGCGCGTCGTCGGCATCGTCGGCCTGCCGCATCGCATCGGCCGGCACCTGCGGCGCCGGCTCGGCCCGCAGCGCCGGCTGCAGCAGCCGCCACTGCGCCAGCCGCTCGGCGCAGACCCACAGGTCCACGCCGGGGCCGGTCAGCCGCGTCGCGCGATTCGCGCGCACCAGCTCGTCGGCCAGCGGCTGCCACGATACGTCGCCGCTGCCGCTGCCGCTGCCGCTGCCGCTGCCGCCATCGCCACCGCCATCGCCATCGCCACCGCCGGGCCGGCCGCCGCGCGGCGGCGCGCCGCGCGACACTTCGGCCGCCGTCAGCCAGCCGACCCCCATCAGTGCCGCATGCAGCTCGTCGGCGTTGCGCACCAGCGGCCAGGCCTGGTCGCGGACGTCGGCGATCGCCTGCGGATCGAGCCGGCCGAGATCGTCGCTGTCCTCCGGTTCGCGGTAGCGCCGGTTCATCACCGCCTGGGTGCGGCGCTCCTCGAGCGGCGCATCGTCGAGGAACGCATAGGGGCGGGCGGTCAGGATCTCGGCCGCCATCGGCGAGGGCGCGACCAGGTCGCGCGCGATCACCGTCACCTCGCCGCTCTCGATCCGCCGCAGCAGCGCGATCCAGCCGTCGGCATCCATCGCCTCGGTCAGGCAGTCGGTCAGCGTCTGCTGCACCAGCGGATGCTGCGGGATCTCGCGTTCGCCGACCAGGTTCTCGGCGCAGGCCACCTGATCGGGGAACACGCCCGCGAGCAGGTCGTCGCTGCGCATCCGCTGCAGCGGCGCGGCCACCTTGCGGCCGCCGGTGAAGCGCGGCAGCGCCAGCGCGGTGGTCGCGTTCCAGCGCCAGCGCACGCCGAACATCGGCGCATCGAGCAGCGCCTGCACCAGCACGTCGCGCGCCGATGACGAATGCAGATAGTGGACGACCTCGTCGAGCGCGAAGCTGTGCGTGGTCGACAGCGACAGCACGATCGCATCCTCGATCGCCGCCGCCTGCAGCTCGAAGTTGAACTTGCGGCAGAAACGCTTGCGCAGCGCAAGCCCCCAGGCGCGATTCAGCCGGCTGCCGAACGGCGAATGGATGACGAGCTGGGTGGCGCCCGATTCGTCGAAGAAGCGCTCGAACACGAGCTGCCGCTGCGTCGGCACGACGCCGAGCGCGATCCGCGTGCGCAGCAGGTAATCGACGATCTGCTCGGCCGCGGCGGGCGCGAGGCCCAGCTCGTCGGTCAGCCAGCGCAGCGCGGCGCCACCGTGCATGCGCGGCTTCGCGTCGACCGCTGCCTGGCCGTGGGCGTGGAGTTGCGTGCTGTCGATCAACACCGGCCGCGCGCCGTCATCGTCGACCGGCATCAACCGCGCCACCACCTCCTCGCGCAGCCGCGACACACCGGCCGACAACTCGTCGCTGCGGCCCGGCGCCTCGCCCATCCAGAACGGGATCGACGGCGGCGCGCCCTTCGCGTCCTCGACACGCATCCGCCCCGGCTCGATCCGCAGGATCCGGTAGCTGGTGTTGCCGAGCTGGAACACGTCGCCGGCCAGGCTCTCGACCGCGAAGTCCTCGTGCACGGTGCCGACCTTCAGCGCCTGCGGCTCGAGCAGCACCGTGTAGTCGCCGGTGTCGGGGGTCGTGCCGCCGGAGGTCACCGCGGTCATGCCGGCGCCGCGGCGCGCGCGCAGCACCCGGTTCACCGCGTCGCGGTGCAGATAGGCGGCCCGCGGCCCGCGCTGCGTCGTATAGCCTTCGGCCAGCATCCGCACCACCGCGTCGTAGTCGGCGCGGGCAAGCGATTCGTAGGGCGCGGCGCCGTGCACGCAGTCGAACAGCGCATCCTCCGACCACTCGCGGCATGCCACCTCGGCGACGATCTGCTGCGCCAGCACGTCCAGCGGCGCGACCGGGATGTGCAGCACATCGAGCTCGCCGCGCCGCACGCAGTCCAGCAGCGCCGCCGCCTCGACCAGCTCGTCGCGCGACTGCGGGAACAGCCGCCCCTTCGGCGTGCCGCCGACCGAATGCCCCGAGCGGCCGACCCGCTGCAGGAACGCGGCGATCGAATGCGGCGAGCCGATCTGGCTCACCAGGTCGACGTCGCCGATGTCGATGCCCAGCTCGAGCGACGCGGTGGCCACCAGCACCTGCAGCTCGCCGGCCTTCAGCCGCTGCTCGGCGTCGAGCCGGGCTTCGCGTGACAGGCTGCCGTGGTGCGCCGCCACCCGCTCGCGGCCCAGCAGCTCGCTCAGCCGGTGCGCGGCCCGTTCGGCCATCCGCCGGGTGTTGACGAACACCAGCGTCGTGCGGTGCTGCGCGACCAGCTCGGCGAGCCGCGCGTACACCTGGTCCCACATGTCGTTGGACATCACCGCCGACAGCGGGATCGGCGGCACCTCGATCGCCAGGTCGCGGGCGCGGCTGAAGCCGACGTCGACGATCGTGCAGGGGCGGTTGCCGGTGAGGAACGCTGCCACCCGTTCGATCGGCTTCTGGGTCGCCGACAGGCCGATGCGCACCGGCGGCGTGCCGCACAGCGCATCGAGCCGTTCCAGGGACAGCGCCAGATGACTGCCGCGCTTGCCGCCGGCCACCGCATGGATCTCGTCGACGATCACCGTGCGGGCGGTCGACAGCATCCGGCGGCCGCTGAGCGACCCGAGCAGCACGTACAGCGACTCCGGCGTCGTCACCAGCACATGCGCGGAGCGGCGGCGCAGCTTCTCGCGCTCGCGCTGCAGGGTGTCGCCGGTGCGCACCGCGGTGCGGATGCCGGCGGCCGGCAGCCCCATCCGTTGCAGCACCTGGTCGATGCCGGCCAGCGGCTGCTGCAGATTGCGGTCGATGTCGTTGGACAGCGCCTTCAGCGGCGACACGTAGATGACCGCGAGCTCGTCGGTCAGCGTGCCGGCCAGGTGCCGCTGCACCAGGTCGTCGATCGCCGCCAGGAACGCGGTCAGCGTCTTGCCCGAGCCGGTGGGCGCCGCCACCAGCGTGTGGCGGCCGGCGGCGATCGCCGGCCAGGCGGCCTGCTGCGCGGGCGTCGGCTCGGCGAACGTCTCGCGGAACCAGGCGGCGACCGCCGGATGGAACTCGGCGCCGGCGTGCATCACGGGCGGCTGCGGCGCCGCGGCGCCGTCACTCCTCGAGCAGGCTGCGCAGCATCCAGGCGGTCTTCTCGTGGATGTCCAGACGTTGCGTCAGCAGGTCGGCCGTAGGCTGGTCGTTCGCCTCGTCGGCCTTGGGGAACAGCTCGCGGGCGGTCTTGGCGACCCCCTCGTGCCCGCGCACCAGGATGCGGATCATCTCGGTGGCCTTGGGCGGCGTCTCGGGCGCATCGCTGAGCGAGCTCAGCTTGCCGAACTGGTTGTACGAGCCGGGCGCAGGGTAACCCAGCGCGCGGATGCGCTCGGCGATCGGGTCGATCGCGTTCCACAGCTCGGTGTACTGCGTCATGAACATCAGATGCAGCGTGTTGAACATCGGCCCGGTGACGTTCCAGTGGAAGTTGTGGGTCGTCAGGTACAGCGTATAGGTGTCGGCCATCAGGCGCGACAGTCCCTCCGAGATCGCCTGACGATCCTTCTGGCTGATGCCGATGTCGATGCCGACGGCGCCCGATGGGGCGTTCTTCTTGGCCATGGGTACTCCGGTGGGATTGACTGCGATACAGCGGAAAGCGGACGAACGAGCGGCAGGAAAGCCGGTCAGAGCGCGACGGCGCGGATCTTCAGCTCGCGATGGACCGGGTCGTCCAGCACCAGGAAGAACGCCTTGCGGTTGCGGCCGTCGGAGAACTCCACGCCGTAGCTGCGCTGCCGCGCATGGACGATGTCGCCGCGGCCCAGGCCCGACTGCTCGGCCACCGCGGGCGGCACATGGAGGAACAGCGGCTCGCCGCCCTGCTGGCCGGCGGGGCCCTGCAGGGGCATCCGCACCATGCCGGGACGCTCCTCGGACTGCGCCATATCGGGGATCCGG
>DAISWF010000183.1:2477-4653 GCA_036826495.1 Burkholderiaceae bacterium | reverse complement strand
ATTTGGTGATCGAGCCGGAACTGCCGACCGACGAGGCGCCCAGGCTGTCGGACGCCGCCGACGAGGTGCTGGTGGCCTCGGCCGATGCCACGCCGCCGAGAGCGAGCGTGATGAACAGCGGCGGCAGGAATTTGACCATCTATGGACTCCGCGAGCGGATTGCTGATGCTTCAGAATACCACCAGAAAAACCTCGTCGGCGGAGGAGGGATTCGTGGCGGAAATCCACAACCTGAGGTCGCCAGCCGACATCCGGGGGCACGGTTGACGTGAATCAACTCGCCCCGGGTTCGATGCGGGACAATCCCGGCATGAACGCTGTACCGCTCCCGCTGCCGTTTCCCACCTGGAAAAAAGGCAGCGCCGCCGCGTCCTCCACCGCGCCGGCCACCCCGACGACCCTGCCGGTCGTCACCAATCTGACCGACGCACGCGAGCTGCGTGCGCCGCGCTACACCTCGTACCCGTCGGCCGACCGGTTCACCGAGTCGTTCAGCGCGCGTGACCTGGCCGCCTGGCTGGCTCGCGAAGGCCGCGACCCGGCCACCGCCTGGTCGATCTACGTGCACGTGCCGTTCTGCGAATCGCTGTGCTACTACTGCGCCTGCAATCGCATCATCACCCGCGATCATGCACGCTCCGGCCCCTATCTCGACCAGCTCGAGCGCGAGGTGGATCTGGTGGTCGGGCACCTGGGCCGCCGCGTCCGGGTCGAGCAGATGCACTGGGGCGGCGGCTCGCCGACGTTCCTGGCCGGCGACGAGCTGACCCGATTGGCGCGGATGATGCGCGACCGTTTCGAATTCACCGACGACGGCGACTATTCGATCGAGGTCGATCCGCGCACGATCGGCGCCGACGAGGTCGCGCTGCTGGCTTCGCTGGGTTTCAACCGGATGAGCCTGGGCGTCCAGGACTTCGATCCCGACGTGCAGCGGGCGGTGAACCGGATTCAGCCGGCCGAGCTGACGGCGACGCTGGTCCATGCGGCGCGCGAACGAGGCTTCCGCTCGATCAACTTCGACCTGATCCTCGGCCTGCCGCGGCAGACGGTGGAAACGTTCGACCGGACGATCGACCAGGTGCTGCAGATGCGGCCCGACCGCATCGCGCTCTACCACTATGCCCACCTGCCCGAGCGCTTCCGCGCCCAGCGGCTGATCGAATCGTCGGGCCTGCCCGATTCGGAGCAGAAGGCGGCGATCATGGCGCTGGCCCGGCGGCGGCTCGGCGAGGCCGGCTACCAGCACATCGGCATCGACCACTTCGCGCTGCCCGATGACGAGCTGGCGGTGGCGCGCCGCACCGGTCATCTGCACCGCAGCTTCCAGGGCTACACCACCCGCGCCGGCTGCAATCTGATCGGGCTGGGCGTGTCGGCGATCAGCCAGCTCGGCGGTGCCTACAGCCAGAATGCCCGCGACATCGCCGGCTGGCGGGCGGCGCTGCTGCGCGGCGAGCTGCCGGTGTGGCGCGGCATGGAACTGGATGCCGACGATCAGGCCCGTCGCGACGTGATCATGTCGCTGATGTGCGGCGGCACGATCGGCTTCGACGAGGTCGAGGGCAGCCATGGCCTGACCTTCGAGAACGCGTTCGCCGAGGAGCTGGCCGAGCTGTCCGGTTATCGCGAGGCCGGCCTGGTGTCGCTGGCCGACCGGCGGCTGTCCGTCACCGAGGCGGGCCTGCCGTTCGTGCGGCTGATCAGCGCCACCTTCGACCGCCATCTGCGCAGCGGCCCGCGTACCGCCACCTACTCGCGCGTGGTCTGAGCGGTGGTCCTGGACGGCACACTCGCCGCGCTGTTCATCGCCGGCCTGGCGTCCGGCCTGCATTGCGCCGGCATGTGCGGCGGCATCGTGATGATGATGTCGGGCGTGGGCCGCCACCGGGGCGCGGCCCGGGCCCCCGGCGCAGCCCGATCCCATGCTGCCGCGGCGCCGGGGCTGGCCACCTTCGCGCTGGCCGACATCGGGCGGGCCGGCTCGTCGGTGCAGACGCTGCGGCGGCCGTCGGCAGCGGCCGCGCTGCTCGAGGGGCAGCCGGCGATGCTGCTGTTCAACGCCGGCCGCATCGGCAGCTATGCATTGGCCGGGGCGCTGGCCGGCGGCATCGGCTCGCACCGCCGGGGTCGTGCGCCGCAGCTGCCGGGGCGGCCACGCGCGCGAGCGGGCCCC
>DAISWF010000183.1:0-2467 GCA_036826495.1 Burkholderiaceae bacterium | reverse complement strand
TTCGGCTGGATCGTCGCGCATATGCTGCCGGTGCAGCAGGCGGCGTTCATCGTCACCAACCTCGCGCTGCTGCTGCTGGGCCTGTCGCTGGCCGGAGTCGGCGCGCCGGCGCGCCTGCTCGACGCCGCCGGCAGCCGGTGGCTGGGCGCGCCCTGGCGCCGCCTGCAGGCGCTGGTGCTGACCCCGTTCGGCGACCGGCCGGCGCGCGCGTTCGCCAGCGGCCTGGCCTGGGGCTGGGTGCCGTGCGCGATGGTCTACAGCGTGCTGCTGACCGCGCTGGTGTCCGGCAGCGCCGGCCGCGGCGCCGCGCAGATGGCGGCATTCGGGCTCGGCACGCTGCCGAACCTGCTGGGCATGGACTGGCTGCTGCGGCGTTCGCCGCGCTCGGCCCGCTGGCTGCGGCCGCTGTCGGCGATCGTCATCATCGGCTTCGCGCTCGCCGGCTTCGCCCGCATCGATCCGCTGGCGTCGGCGCTGGCGCAGCTCTGCATCTCGCCATGGCAGCGGTAGCATGGCAGCGGTAGAGCCGAGCCGAATAGCAACGGCCGGCGCCGGCGGCACGCTGGCGCTGGCCTGTTACCACTGCGGCCAGCCGGTGCCGCGCGGCGTGACCCGCTCGGTGACGGTGGAGGGCGTGCCGCGGCCGATGTGCTGCGCCGGCTGCGAGGCGGTGGCCTCGGCGATCCTGGCCGGCGGGCTGGCCGACTACTACCGGCATCGCGAGGCGATGGGCAACCGGCCCGACGGGGAACCCGGTCAGGGCGAGCCCGATCAGGCGCTGGCGGTCTACGACGATCCCGAGTTCCAGCGCGGCTGCGTGCGCACCGTGGGCGAGGGCAGCCAGACCACGCTGCTGGTCGACGACATGCGCTGCGGCGCCTGTGTCTGGCTGATCGAACGGACGCTGGCCGCACAGCCCGGCGTCGTCGACGTCGGCGCGAACCTGACCAGCGGCCGGCTGACGGTCACCTGGACGCCGGGCCGGACGCGCCTGTCGGCACTGATTGCGCGGCTGGCCGCGATCGGCTATCGCGCCACCCCGTTCGATGCCCAGGCGAGCGAACAGCGGCGGGCGGCCGGCCAGCGGGCGCTGATGCGGCGGCTGTTCGTGGCCGGCCTGGCGATGATGCAGGTGATGATGTACGCGCTGCCCGCGTACACCGCGACCCCCGGCGACCTGGATCCGGCGTTCGATTCGCTGATGCGCTGGGCCAGCCTGGTGCTGACCCTGCCGGTGATGGTCTACAGCGCCACCCCGTTCTTCGCCGGCGCCTGGCGCGACCTGCGCAACCGCCGCGCCGGCATGGACGTGCCGGTGGCGATCGGCCTGGTGGCCGCCTTCGCCGCCAGCGTCGCGGCCACCGTGCGGGGCGCCGGCGAGGTCTGGTTCGACACGGTGACGATGTTCGTGTTCCTGCTGCTGACCGCGCGCTGGTTCGAGCAGCGGATCCACCTGCGGGCCGGCCGGCGGATCGACGCGCTGGTGGCGTCGCTGCCCGATTTCGTGACCCGCCGCCGCGCCGACGGCGGCACCGAACGAGTGCCCGCCGGCCAGGCGCGCGCCGGCGACAAGCTGCTGGTGGGCACCGGCGAGACCTTCGCGCTCGACGCCCGGCTCACCAATGGCCACGCGCAGGTCGACCAGTCGATGCTGACCGGCGAATCGCGGCCGCTCGACTTCGGGCCGGGCGACGAGATCGCCGGCGGATCGCTGAACCTGGGGGCGCCGGTGGTCGCCGAGGTGGTTCGCGACAGCCTGCACAGCACCGGTTCGCTGATCCGCCAGTTGACCGACCGGGCCGCCGCCGACAAGCCGCGCATCGCGGTGGCCGCCGACCGGGTGGCGGCGGTGTTCGTCGCCGCGCTGCTGCTGCTGGCCGCCGGGGTGTTCGCCGTCTGGCATTGGATCGATCCGGCGATGGCGCTGCCGGCGGCGATCGCGGTGCTGGTGGTGTCCTGTCCGTGCGCGCTGTCGCTGGCCACGCCGGCGGCGCTGGCGGCGGCCGGCTCGGCGCTGCTCGATCGGGGGCTGCTGGTGACCCGCAGCAGCACCCTGGAGGCGCTGGCCGGCATCACCGACGTGATCTTCGACAAGACCGGTACATTGACCACCGGCCGGCCGCGCCTGGTCGCGGTGCAGCCGTTGGCGGCCGCGTCGGGCGAGCGCGGCGAGCGTGATCGCCGCTGGCTGCTGCAGGTGGCGGCCGCGCTGGAGGCCGGCAGCAGCCATCCGCACGCCCGCGCGCTTCGGGCCGCTGCCGCCGAGGCCGTGGTCGAACCGCAGGCCGCGGTGGCCGGCGGGGCGCAACGTGCTGCGAACGCAGAGCCCACCGGCGCGTCGGGTGCGTTGAGTGGTGGCCCCGACAACAGCACCGGCTCCCACCCCCTGGCCGCCGACGATCTGCGCAGCGAAGCCGGACGAGGCGTGTCCGGCACCGTCGAGGGCGAGCGGTTCCGGCTCGGCTCG
>DAISWF010000182.1:0-12167 GCA_036826495.1 Burkholderiaceae bacterium | reverse complement strand
CGGCGACCTGCTGGTGGTCTCGCCGATGGTCGCCGCCGGCAAGCTGCGCGCGCTTGCGGTGACCTCGGCGCAGCGTCACCCGATGTACCCCAACGTGCCCACCGTCGCCGAAAGCGGCTTCGCGGGATTCGAGGCGTTGTCGTGGCAGGGCGTGTTCGCGCCGGCCGGCACGCGCGCTCCGGTCGTCAACCGTCTGTCGACCGAGCTGGGCAAGATCCTGACCTCGGCGGATCTGAAGGAGTACTTCGCGAGCCGGGGCTTCATCGTCGAGGCCCGTTCGCCGGAGGCCACCGCGCGCTTCGTGCAGAGCGAGGTCGACAAATGGGGCAGGATCGTCAAGGCGGCGGGCGCCACCGCCGAGTGACGAGCGTGCGCCGATGAGTTCATCGGGCCCGCACCTGGTCGGCATCGACTGGGGCACGACCAACCGGCGCGGCTATGCGGTCGACGCGGCCGGCCGCTGCCTGCGCGAGCATGCCGACGATCAGGGCATGCTGGCGTCGGCCGGCCGGTTCGACGAAGCGCTGCACGATCTGCTCGCGGCGCTCGAGGCCGACGCGCCCGAGGTGCCGGTCATCATGTCCGGCATGGTCGGCGCGCGCCAGGGCTGGCGCGAGGCGCGCTATCTCGACGTATCGGTGCCGCTGACCGCGATCAGCGATCATCTGACCGCGGTGGACTCGACGTCGACGCCGGCGCGGCGCTGCGCGATCGTGCCCGGCTACCGTTTCGACGGCGCGGCCGGTGCGGTCGACGTGCTGCGCGGCGAGGAGACGCAGTTGCTGGGCGCGGTGCTGCTCGGCCGGCCGAGCGGCTGGTTCGTGCTGCCGGGCACGCACAGCAAGTGGGTACTGCTGCATGAGGGCCGCATCATCCGCTTCGCGACCTATCTGAGCGGCGAGCTGTTCGCGCTGCTGACCAGCCACGGCACGCTGGCGCCGCTGATGCAGGCGCCGGTCGACACGCCGCGGGCGTTCGCGCACGGCCTCGAGCTCGCCGGCGACAGCGCGCTGTCCAACGCGCTGTTCGGCTGCCGCGCGCGGGTGGTCGCCGGCGAGATGCCGGCCAGCGATGCGCGCGCGTTCCTGAGCGGCCTGCTGATCGGCGCCGAATGGCATGACATGCGCCGGCGCGCCGGCGACGAGGCGCCGCGATCGGTGACGCTGATCGGCTCGGCCGAGCTGGAGGACAGGCATGCGGCGGCGGGCCGGCTGCTGGGCATCGCCGTCGAACGGCTCGATCCGCGCGACGCCTATTTGGCCGCCCTCGCGGCGCTGGCCGACCTGGCACCGCGGAGGAACTGAGGCGCGGCCGACGCAGCCCGCCCCACCACCGCATCAGCCCGACGAACCATCGGCCGGACCGCGGCCGCGTCACCTCACCGGGCCGCAGGCCGCGTCACCTCACTTCTCCGCCGGAATCACCAGCCCCGGCGGCATCGGCACCGCGGTGACGCTGTTCTTCGGGCTGCCCGACATGATCTTGTCGGAGTACGTCAGGTAGACCAGCGTGTTGCGCTTGACGTCCACCGCGCGCACCACGTGCAGCGTCTTGAACAGCACCGACATCCGGTCGGTGAACACATCCTCCTGCCGCGGCAGCGGGCCGTTGAAGCGGATCTCGCCGACCTGCCGGCAGGCGATCGCCGCCTCCGATACATCCTCGGCCAGACCGAACCAGCTCTTGATGCCGCCGGTGCGCGCCCGCGACACATAGCAGGTGACGCCGCCGACCCGCGGATCGTCGAACGCCTCGATCACCACCTTGTCGGAACCGGTGATGCGGAACGACGTGTTGACGCTGCCGATCTCCTCGCGCGAGCAGGCGGCCGCCAGCAGCAGCACGGCGGCCAGCAGCGGCCAGCGGACGGTCTTCAAGGCCGGCAATCGGTTCACGACTCCTCACTCCTCGCGGATGTTCAGCTCGGTCACCAGCCGGCCCCAGGTCTTCATGTCCTCGGCCAGCACCTTGCCGAACTCCTGGCCGCCGATGCCGGTCGGATCGAGGTTCAGCTCGCGCAGCCGCTGCTGGATCTGCGGCAGCTTGACGATGCGCACCAGCTCGGCCGACATCGCCGACACCCGCTCGGCCGGAACGCCGGCCGGGAACAGCGCACCGATCCAGCCGATCGGCTCGAAGCCCTTGTAGCCGGCCTCCAGGAAGGTCGGCACATCGGGCATCAGCGACGAGCGCTTGACGCCGTTGATCGCCAGCGGCTTGATCTTGCCGGCGCGCAGATGCGGCATCGCGGTGCCGACATCGGACATCGCCACCGGGACGTGGCCGGCCAGCAGGTCGGCCACCAGCGGCGCACCGCCCTTGTACGGCACGTGGGTCATGTCGAGCTTCGCCTCGCGCTTGAGCGTTTCACCATTGATGTGCGCCGACGAGGCGTTGCCGAAGGTACCGTACGAGTACTTGCCCGGATTGCGCCGCACCAGCTCGACGAACTCGGCCAGCGTGTTCGCCGGAAAGCCGGGCAGCACCGCGAGGATGTTGTTGGACATGCCGACCTGCGCGAGCGGCGTGAAATCCTTCAGCGGATCGTACGAGAGATTGGTCTTCAGACTCACGTTCTGCACGTGCGCGGTGTAGGTGAACAGCACCGTGTAGCCGTCCTTCGGCGCGCGGCTGACGAACGTGGTGCCGACGATCGCGCTGGCGCCGGGCTTGTTGTCGACCAGCACCGGCACCTTCCAGTTGGCCGACATCTCGCCAGCCAGCAGACGGGCGGTGGTGTCGACGATGCCGCCGGCTGCCGAGGGCACCACCAGCGTGATCGGCTGCGCCGGATAGGCCTGCGCATGCAGCCCGGCCGGGGCAGCGGCCATCGTCAGAATGGCCACAAGCGCTGCAGACGGACGAAGATTGGTCAACAATGTTGTCTCCTGACGAGAAGCATCGAACGAATGACACCCGGGGATGATACCCATGCCGGTGAACCCGACAAATCGCGACGTGCTGCAGCCCCCCCGGTGATCCGCGGCGCGTGGGCGCTCGCGCTCGGCTGCGCGCTGCTGATGGCGGCGGCGCCGGCCGCACCCGCGCACGCGGGCAACGACATCGAATCGCTGACGGTGCAGTTCGAGAACGACCAGATGGCGCTGTCCGGCACCAGCGACCAGTGGTACACGCACGGCACCAAGGTCTCGTGGACCTACAAGGATCCCGATCCGGCGGGGCCGATCGGCTGGCTGGGCAGTGGTGCCCGCTGGCTGCTGTGGCCCGGCGCCGGCGGCGAGCCGGTGCGGATCGCCGGCATGTTCGGCCAGAACATCTACACGCCCGAGACGCTGACCAGCACGGCATTCAACCCCGATGACCGCCCTTTCGGCGGCTGGCTGTATGTCGGCGCGATCGCCCAGCGCACCCGCGGCCGGCTCACGCAGACTGCCGACGTGAAGATCGGCGTGATCGGGCCGGCGTCGGGCGCCGACATCGTGCAGCAGGCGACGCACCGGTTCGCCAGCAAGCACAAGGCGGTCGGCTGGGACAATCAGCTCCGGTCCGCCGCCGGCGTGGAGGTCGGCTATCTGGCCCGCTATGCGCTGCCGCTGTGGGACGAGCGGATCGCGATCGCACCGCACGGCGGGCTGGTGCTGGGCAACACCCGTCGGCTGGCGCATGCCGGCGCCACGCTGATCGCCGGTGACGCGAAGGGCCGGCTCGCGCTGCCGGGTCTGGGCGAAGGCGTGGCCGACACCCTGGCGCCGGTGACCGATCCGCTGGCCGCCCACGGACGGCTGCCGGCGGGCATCTATGCATTTGCCGGCGTGGACTTCGCATACGTCGGCTACAACCGCTTCATCGAAGGCGAGACCTTCGCCGGCCACCCGGCGATCCGGCTGCATCATCCGGTATCGCAGTACACGCTGGGAGTGACCATGGTGTTCCCGCGCGGCGTCCTCGGGCATCCGCTGCGGCTGACCTATGCGATGATGGACCGCGGCCGCGAGTTCGACATGCCCAGCGGCCAGCCGGTGCGGCGTCATCGCGTCGGGCTGCTGTCGCTGACGATGGGCTTCTGACCCGATGAACCACTCCCGCGCACTGGTGCTGTTCTCCGGCGGCCAGGACTCCACCGTCTGCCTGGCCTGGGCGCTCGAGCGCTTCGAGCACGTCGAGACGATCGGCTTCGACTACGGACAGCGGCATCGCATCGAGCTGCAGTGCCGGCCGACGGTGCTCGTCCGTCTGCGCGAACGCTTTCCCGAATGGGCGAAGCGTCTGGCCGACGATCACCTCATCGACGTCTCGGTGATCGGGCAGCTCGGCGAGACCGCGCTGACCAGCGAACGCGCGATCGAGATGACCGCCAGCGGGCTGCCGAACACCTTCGTGCCCGGCCGCAACCTGCTGTTCTTCACGTTGGCGGCGGCGCTGGCCTACCGGCGCGGCCTCACGGTGCTGGTGGGCGGCATGTGCGAGACCGACTACTCCGGCTACCCCGACTGCCGCGACAACACGCTGAAGGCGATGCAGGTCGCGCTGAGCCTGGGGCTCGATTCACCGATGACGGTGGAAACGCCGCTGATGTGGCTCGACAAGGCCGACACCTGGCGGCTCGCGCAGACCTTGGGCGGCCGGGCGCTGGTGGAGCTGATCGCCGAGCATACGCATACCTGCTACCTGGGGGAGCGCGGCCGGCGGCACGCCTGGGGCTATGGCTGCGGACAGTGCCCGGCGTGCGCGCTGCGTGCGGCCGGCCATGCGCGTTTCGCCGCCGCACCCTGACCGATCAGCCGGCGCGGCTCACGCTGTCGATACGTTCGACATACCGCGCGATCAGGTCGATCTCCAGATTCACTCGCGCCCCCGGCCGCAGATGCTTCAGCGTCGTCACCTGCACCGTGTGCGGAATCAGATTCATCTCGAAATCGCAGCCGCCGGTCACGTCGTCGACGCTGTTGACGGTCAGGCTGACGCCGTTGACGGTCACCGATCCCTTGTAGGCGAGGTACTTGCCGAGCGCGGCGGGCGCGCGCACGACCAGCCGCCATGACTCGCCGACCGGTTCGAACACGCGCACTTCGCCGAGCCCGTCGACATGGCCGCTGACGAGGTGGCCGCCGAGCCGGTCCGACAGGCGCAGCGCCTTCTCGAGATTCACCTCGCCGGGCAGGTCGAGGCCGACGGTATGCGCCAGGCTCTCGCGCGATACTTCGACGTCGAAGCGGTTGCCGGTCAGTGCCACCGCCGTCATGCAGGCGCCCTGGATCGCGATCGAATCGCCGATCGCGACATCCGACAGATCCAGACTGCCCGCCTCTATCGTCAGCCGCACGCCGGCACTGCCGGCCGGCTGGCCGGCGGCCGCTGCGAGCGGCCTGACGGTCTCGATGCGGCCGACCGCCGCGATGATTCCGGTGAACATCAGCGTTTCTCGTGCAGAAGAATCGTGGGAAGGATGCGTGACCTGGGAAGGATCTGCGTAACGTTCGCGAGGCGCCGCGTAACTCCGTGCCCGCCGCGTCAATGCCCGTTGCCGCCGGGGGACGTGAACCGGGCGCGCACCCGCAGGTCCTCGCCGATCATCGCGGTATCGACGAAGCGCAGCCGATGCCGCCCTTCCAGGGTCGCCGGCGGCGTCAGATCGAACATCCGCCGCGCGTCGCCCAGCAGGCTGGGCGCGAGATACACCAGCAGCTCGTCGACGCACCGTTCGCGGATCAGCGACCCGTTCAGCTTGCTGCCGGCCTCGACATGCAGTTCGTTGATGCCGCGCTGCGCGAGCTCGCGCATCAGCGCCGGCAGATCGACCTTGCCGGCCGGGTTGGCCAGGCTCAGCACCTCGCAGCCGCGTTCGCGCAGCTCGCGCATCCGCTCGCGCATTCGTTCGTCTGCGGCACCGGCCTCGCGGAGCCGCTCACCCGCGCCACCGCCCTCGGGCGCGGCGCAGACGATCAGCACCTGGCCGCCGCTCAGGACCCGTGCGCTGGCCGGCACCTGCAGCCGCGAATCGACCAGCACCTTCAGCGGCTGGCGCGGCGTGTCGACCAGCCTCACGTTCAGTTGCGGATCGTCGTCGCGCACGGTGCCGATGCCGGTCAGCAGCGCACAGGCGCGGGCCCGCCATGCATGGCCGTCGGCACGTGCCGCCTCGGAGGTGATCCACTGGCTGGTGCCGTCGGGCAGCGCGGTGTTGCCGTCGAGGCTTGCCGCGGTCTTCAGCCGCACCCACGGCAGGCCCCGCGCCATCCGCGACACGAAGCCGATGTTGAGTTCGGTGGCCTCCTGCTGCAGCAGCCCGCAGCGCACGTCGATGCCGGCCGCGCGCAGCCGCTCCAGGCCGCGGCCGTTGACGCGCGGATTCGGATCCTCCATCGCCGCGACGACCCGCGCGACCCGCGCTTCGATCAGCGTATCGACGCAGGGCGGCGTGCGTCCGAAATGGCTGCAGGGCTCCAGAGTCACGTAGACGGTTGCACCGCGCGCCTGGCCGCCGGCCTGGGCGAGCGCGATGATCTCGGCATGGGGCTCGCCGGCCCGCCGGTGCCAGCCCTCGCCGCGGATCTGATGGTCCCTGACCACCACGCAGCCGACCCGCGGATTCGGCGCCGTGGAATACAGGCCGAGCTCGGCCAGCTCCAGCGCACGAGCCATGAAATCGTGATCGGCGGGCGTGAACATGGCGGTGATCGGGCGTAGCTGAAAAACGGTCGCGACGGATCGCAGGGTGGACGGATTTGACGAACCGCCGGCCGGCGGCTAAAAGGCAGGCTCGATCCATCGAACCACCTGCGAGCGACATGATGACAGAAGCGCAGCCCCCGGCCACGATGCGCGAACGCATCGGCGGGCACATCCTCGCCGACGCGCTGGCCGCGCAAGGGGTGGACACCGTCTTCGGCGTGCCCGGCGAGAGCTACCTGGCGGTGCTCGACGGCCTGTACGGTCATCGCGACCGCATCCGCTACGTCATCTGCCGCCAGGAGGGCGGCGCGTCGTTCATGGCCGATGCCTATGCGAAGCTGACCGGCAAACCGGGCGTGCTGATGGTGACCCGCGGCCCCGGTGCCACCAATGCGGCGATCGGCATCCACACCGCATTCCAGGACTCCAGCCCGATGGTGGTGTTCGTCGGGCAGGTCGGCAACGATTTCGTCGAACGCGAGGCGTTCCAGGAGATCGACTACCGCCGGATGTTCGGGCCGATGACCAAGTGGGTCGCCCAGATCGACCGGGCCGACCGGATACCGGAGTACATGGCCCATGCGTTCCAGCTCGCGACCTCCGGCCGGATGGGGCCGGTGGTGCTGGCGCTGCCCGAGGACATGCTGACCGAACGCGCCACGGTGGCCGACGTGCCGGCGGTGCGCGGTGTGCAGGCGGCGCCGGACGCCGCCCAGGTCAGCCGGCTGCATGCGCTGCTGTCGGCCGCCCGCCGGCCGATCGTGATCCTGGGGGGCAGCGGCTGGACCGCCGAGGCCTGCGCCGACCTGCGCGCGTTCGTCGAGGCCAATCATCTGCCGGCGGGCTGCGCGTTCCGCTGGCAGGATCTCTACGACAACGCGCTGCCCAACTACGTCGGCGACGTCGGCATCGGCATCAACCCGAAGCTGGCGCAGCGGATCAAGGACAGCGACCTGGTGCTGGCGATCGGCCCGCGGCTGGGCGAGATGACCACCTCGGGCTACACGCTGTTCGACGTGCCGGTGCCGCGCCAGCCGCTGGTGCACGTGCATCCGGGCATCGACGAGCTGGGCCGGGTCTATCAGGCGCGGCTGATGATCAACTCCGGCATGCCGCAGTTCGCCCGCGCGGTGCGCGATCTGCGGGTCGATCCGTCGGCCTGGCGCGCGGCCACCGCCGAGGCGCGCGCCGACTACGAGGCCTGGCAGCAGCGCCCGCCGATGATCCGGCAGCTCGAGCCGCGGGTGGATCTGTGGGCGGTCGTGCAGACTCTGCGCGAGACTCTGCCGGCCGACACCATCATCACCAACGGCGCCGGCAACTTCGCGACCTGGGCGCACCGCTTCTGGCGTTACGGCCCGATGCGCACCCAGCTCGCGCCGACCTCGGGCGCGATGGGCGCCGGGCTGCCGGCGGCGGTGGCGGCCAAGATCACCGCGCCGCAGCGCACCGTCGTCTGCTTCGCCGGCGATGGCGACTTCCTGATGACCGGCCAGGAGCTGGCCACCGCCGCCCAGTACGGCGCCGGCATCCTGGTCATCGTGTTCAACAACGGCATGTACGGCACGATCCGGATGCACCAGGAGCGCGAGTATCCGTCGCGCGAGGTCGGCTCGGCGCTGCACAACCCGGATTTCGCCCGGCTGTGCGAGGCCTACGGCGGCTGGGGCACGGTGGTCAACGCCACCGGCGAGTTCGTCGCCGCGCTCGACGCGGCGCGCCGCTTCGCCGACAGCCGCAGGCTGCCGGCGCTGATCGAGCTGCGGGTCGATCCGCAGGCGATCACGCCGGGGCAGTCGCTCGACCAGATCCGCGCGGCGGCGACGGCGCGACAGGGCTGACCGGGCACGAGACGAGATCGGCTGGCGGCGCGCTCTGCCACGCGCCGCGGCGGGGGGCGCATCACGGCGCGCGCGAGCCCGCAGTGAGGCCGCGCAGCCGTTGCCAGATCGCATCGAAATTGCGTCGAATCGTTTCGTCGAGGCGGTTGCAGGGGCGATGCTGCAACGCTCATCGGACGCGGCATCGCGATCGTCGGTGTCGTGACTTTTGCCCGTTCCGCGCGCGTGGCGACAGGCTTACGCTTGTCGCATGGAGACCTTCACCGACACCGCCACGCTGACCACGATCGCCGCCGCCGGCGCGCTCGTCGCGGCGGGCTTCGGCGGCTGGTGGTGGAAGCACCGGCCTGACGGCCGGAGCGCCTGCCGGCACACCGACGCGCTGACGCAGTTCCCGACCCGCCAGGGATTCATGACCCGCGCCCGCCAGGCGCTGATCGAACGCCAGTCCGACATGCATCCGGCCGCGCTGCTGATGATGGATCTGGACCGTTTCAAGAAGATCAACGAGCGCCACGGCCGGACCGTCGGCGACCGCGCGCTCGCGCACTTCGCGACGATCCTGCGCCGCTGCACCGGCTCGTCGGACGTGGTGGCGCGGCTGGCCGGCGAGGAATTCTGCGCGCTGGTGAGCCGCGACGACGCCGGCGAGGCGCTGCGGATCGCCCACGCGATCTGCGAGGAAACCCGCAGCAACCCGTTCGTGCTGGGCGGCGAACGGGTGCCGATGACGGTGTCGATCGGCGTGGCCCACTATGCCGCCGGCGGCAGCCTGGAGACGATGGTGGCGCGCGCCGACCGCTACCTGTTCCTCGCCAAGGCGCGCGGCGGCGACCAGGCGATGGACCGCGAGCCCCGGCTGCGCAGCCGAGCCTGGACCGGCGCCCAGCCGCAGGGCCGCCGCCAGTCGCCGGATACGACCTGGGCGATCTAGATAGGGGCCGTGGCCGCAGGCGGAGACGTCGCCGATCAACCGAGAGGAACCGGTCCGCCGCCACCGCGGTGCCTGGCGAATCCCTATTCGCCCTGGCGCACCGCCTTCCTGCCCCGGCCCGGCCGCACCTCGCGCAGCGCCTGCGCGAAATCGTCGACATCCTCGAAGTTGCGGTACACCGACGCGAAGCGGACATAGGCGACCTTGTCGAGCTTCTTCAGCTCGCGCATCACCAGCTCGCCGATGCGGGCGCTGGGCACCTCGCGCAGCCCCAGCCCCATCAGCTTGTCCTCGATGCGGGTGATCGCCGAATCGACGAGCTCCTGGCCGACCGGACGCTTGCGCAGCGCCAGCATCATCGAGCCGCGCAGCTTGCGACGGTCGTAATCGACCCGGGTGCCGTTGTTCTTGACGACCGCCGGCAGCAGCAGCTCGATCCGCTCGTAGGTGGTGAACCGCTTGTCGCAGTTCGGGCAGCGCCGGCGGCGGCGGATCGTATCGCCGTCGTCGGACACGCGGGTCTCCATGACCTGCGTGTCTTCGTGATCACAGAACGGGCAGCGCATCGTGCGTCAGAGGAGCGGAGCCGAACCGGCGGAGCCGGCAGCGCCACCGCTCCAAGGGCCGGTCGACGCTACGGACCGCCGGGCCGGGCCGGGGCGCAGCGCCGACGTCATCGATAAACCGGGAACCGGGCGGTCAGCGCCTCGACCTTGCCGCGCACCCGGGCCAGATTGGCCGCGTCGTCCGGCCGGTCCAGCACGTCGGCGATCAGGTGCCCGACCTGCTGCGCCTCGGCGACGCCGAAGCCGCGGGTGGTCATCGCCGGCGACCCCAGCCGCACGCCGCTCGTGACGAACGGCGTCTGCGGGTCGTTGGGAATCGCGTTCTTGTTCACCGTGATGTGCGCGGCTCCCAGCGCCGCCTCGGCCGCCTTGCCGGTGATGTTCTTGGGCCGCAGGTCGACCAGCATCACGTGCGATTCGGTGCGCCCCGACACGATCCGCAGCCCCCGCTCGATCAGCGTGCGGGCCAGCGCGTCGGCGTTCTGCACCACCTGCTGCTGGTAGGCCTTGAACTCCGGCGTCAGCGCCTCCTTGAACGCCACCGCCTTGGCGGCGATCACGTGCATCAGCGGGCCGCCCTGCAGGCCCGGGAAGATCGCCGAGTTGACCGGCTTCTCGAAGTCCGGCTTCATCAGGATGAAGCCGCCGCGCGGGCCGCGCAGGCTCTTGTGGGTGGTCGAGGTGACGATGTCGGCATGCGGCACCGGGTTCGGGTAGACGCCGGCGGCGATCAGGCCCGCGTAGTGCGCCATGTCGACCATGAACACCGCGCCGGTGTCGCGCGCGACCTTGGCGAAGCGTTCGAAGTCGATGCGCAGGCTGTAGGCCGACGCGCCGGCGACGATGATGCGCGGCTTGTGCTGGTGGGCCAGCCGCTCCATCTCGTCGTAGTCGATCGCCTCGGCCTCGTTCAGGCCGTAAGACACGACCTTGAACCACTTGCCGGACATGTTGACCGGCGAACCGTGGGTCAGGTGCCCGCCCATCGCCAGCGACATGCCGAGGATCGTGTCGCCCGGCTTGGCCACCGCCATGAACGCGCCCTGGTTGGCCTGGGAGCCGGAGTTGGGCTGCACGTTGGCCGCGGCGGCGCCGAACAGCGCCTTGCAGCGGTCGAGCGCCAGCGTCTCGGCGATGTCGACGTATTCGCAGCCGCCGTAGTAGCGCTTGCCGGGATAGCCCTCAGCGTACTTGTTGGTGAGCTGGCTGCCCTGCGCGGCCATCACCGCGGGGCTGGTGTAGTTCTCGGATGCGATCAGCTCGATGTGCGCCTCCTGGCGCCGGTTTTCGAGCTGGATCGCCTTCCACAGGTCGGGATCGACCTTGTCCAGTGTCAATGCACGATCGAACATCGTCGGGCTCCTTTGAAAGCCGCGCGCGGCACGCGGCGTTGCAATGGGCTGCCCAGGCGCACGGCAGACACGGGGGTTGGCGGGCTCACCGCGACGCTCCCTACGAGGAGGCGGGCTCGCCGGCCCGGCGGCTTCCCGGTAGTGCTCTACCCGATCGCCAGTCGCCGCCAGACCCGCGCAGTTTAGCGAATGCGGCGCGCTTCAGCCACCCTCGCCCAGCGCCTTCAGCCGGCGATAGAGCGTGCCGCGGCTGACGCCGAGCTCGCGGGCGGCCTGCGACAGGTTGCCGTGATGCTTGTCGATCGCCCGGGTGATCGCCCGGTACTGCAGGTCACGCAGGCGCCCGACCTCGCCGTCGCCGTCCGCCTCGCCGGCCGCGCCGATGAGCAGCGCGCCCCGGTCGGCGTGGTGGCGCAGAGCGGGCAGCTCCACCCGCACCCGCTGCAACCGGTAATGGAGGTCGTAGCGGAATCGGCCCGCTTCGCAACAGCGATGCAGGTCGCTGCGGCTGGTGCTGATCAGCCGGTACGGCCGGGCCGCGACCGCTCCGTCGAATGCCGCCGCCGGCGCGCCGGCCGGGCGGATCGCCTCGGGCTGCTGCAGCAGCCGCAGCAGCCGCGCCTGCAACCCTTCCGCGAGATCGGATACTTCGTCCAGCACGCAGGTGCCGCCGGCACAGGCTGCGAGCCGTTCGTCGAAATGAGCATCGGCCAGCGACGCGCAGTCGATGACGACGAACGGGCCCGGCTGCGGGCCGGCTTCGTGCAGCACCCGTGCGGCAAGCAGCGTGCCGGTACCCGATTCCCCCTGCACCAGTACCGGCAGGCCGGCCGCCAGCCCC
>DAISWF010000181.1:0-12321 GCA_036826495.1 Burkholderiaceae bacterium | reverse complement strand
GCGGCATTCTGCGACGGGTCAGCGCGGCTCCCTGGTCAGCAGCAGCGAGCAGTGCGACGACAGGATGCCGCCCTCGTTGTGGACCAGCGCGACTTCCGCGCCCTCGACCTGACGCGGGCCGAGACCGCCGCGAAGCTGGCGGACCGCCTCGACGATGCCGAACAGCCCGCCCGCGGCCCCCGCATGGGCATGCGACAGCATGCCGCCGTGGGTGTTGATCGGCACCGCGCCCCCGCCGATGCGGGCACGCCCGTCCGCGAAATAGGCGCCGCCCTCTCCCCGGCCGCACAGGCCGAGCTCCTCGAGCTCGATGATCGGGACCACGGTGAAGCAGTCGTACAGCTCGGCCACGTCGACGTCCTGCGGCCCCAGGCCGGCCATCCGGTAGGCCGCCTCGCCCGACTCCTTCGCGCCGAACTCGGTGAGGCTGGGCGCGCACATCAGGTGCTCGTGCGTGTGGTATTCGGCGATGCCGGCCAGCCAGACCGGCCTGACCTTCATGTCGCGCGCCCGTTCGGCCGACGTGACGATGAAGGCACCGCCGGCATCGGAGAGCAGGCAGCAATCGAGCATCTTCAGCGGATCGGCGATCGGCTTGGACGCCATCACGTCGGCCACCGTGATCGGCTTGCGCATGTGGGCATTCGGATGCAGCGAGGCGTGATACCGCGCGGTGACCGCGGCCGCTGCGAGCTGCTCCTCGGTCGTGCCGAACTCGTGCATGTGCCGGCGCGAGATCATCGCGTAGAAGCCTGGAATGGAGGGGCCGTAGGGCCGCTCGAAATACGGATGGCCGACCGCCATCAACGCCGCGACCGCCTGGTCCCGGCTCTGGCCGGTGGCGCGGTTCTCGCCGGCGCACACCAGAACGGTGTCGGCCTGCCCGGTCGCGATCGCTTCGGCGGCATGCTTGAGCATCACCGCCGGCGACGCCCCGCCCACCACCATCGACGCATTGAACCGCGGCTTCAGGCCGAGGTATTCGCACAAGACCGTGCCGAGCATGAAGTAGGGCTCGGTGAACGAATACGCGGTCAGCACGCCGTCGATGTCGCCGACCTTCAAGCCCGCATCGTCGAGCGCCCGGCGCGCGGCCTGCGCGTTCAGCCCCAGTCCGCTCATCGTCGGCACCTTGCCGATGTCGGATTCGCCCACGCCGACGAGGGCGACCTTGTTGCGCAGAGTGTCTCGAGTGGTCATGCTTGCTGAAGTCCCGTATCAGTGACGATGAGGGCATCGGCGGCGATACCGCCGCGGGTGCCGACGATGAAGGGATTGACGTCGATCTCGCTGATGCGGTCCCGGAGCTGCCAGGCGAGCTCGGACACACGGACGATCGCGTCGGCCAGCGCATCGATATCGAGCGCGGGCCGGCCGCGATGCCCCTGCAGCAGACGGGCCTTGCGAAGCGAGCGGATCATCGCCTCGGCCTGCGGCCGCGATACCGGCGCCAGCGCGACCGCCACGTCGGGATCGACCTCGACGTCGACGCCGCCGAAGCCGCACAGCACCAGCGGACCGAACTGCGGGTCGCGACGGGCGCCGATCATCATCTCGGCGCCCGGCGCGGCCATCTGCTGGACCAGCCCACCGCCGATCGCCGGCCGGCCCGGCAGGCGCCGGGCGACGGCCAGCAGTTCGCCGGCTGCGCGCTCGACCGCTTCGGGCGTGTCCAGCGCCAGCCGCACGACCCCCGCCTCGGTCTTGTGGGGGATGTCTGGCGAGTCGATCTTCAGCGCCACCGGCAGTCCGATCTTCCGCGCCGCGTGCGCGGCCTCAGCCGGCGTCGCACAGAGCCGTTCCCGGGTGACCGGAATGCCGAAGCAGGCCAGCACGGACTTGGACCGGCTTTCGGACAGGGTCTGCGAAACCTTCGCGACGAGCTCGCGGGCCGCATCGGCTGCCGCACCGTCGGCAGCACGGCCGCGACCGGCCGCCACACTGTCGATGGTGCCTGCGCGATCGGGCACTGCATCGTCGATGGCGCCCGCGGCATCGCCCAGCAACCCCTCTCTGCGCCGATGGTGGTCGAGCCACAGGCGCAGCGCCTTCATGCACCGGCCCATCGAGCGGAACATCGCGATCGACGGCGAGGCGTCATACACCTCGCTGCCCGGACCTTCGAGCCATTCGTTGAGCCAGACCACGCAGATCGGCTTGTCCAGTCCGGCGGCAAGCGCGGACAGCGCCTCGGCGCGCTCGACGGTCGCCGGACGGTGGGCCGACATCATCGGCACGACGATAGCCGCGAAGCCAGGGTCCTCGGCGAACGCGCGGATGCAGCGGCCGTACATCTGCGCGCTCTTCAGCGACTCGGCGGTGAGGTCGCAGGGGTTGGCCGTCGACCCGAAATCGGGAATCACCGATGCCAGCGTGCGCGCGGTCTCCTCGACGGGCGCTGGAAGGGGCACGCGAAACTCGGCGGCCTTGTCGGCGCCCATGATCGCCGCGCCCCCCGAACTCGCCATGATGCCGACGCCGTCGGCCCGTGGATGTCCCGCCCTGGCGAAGAAGCCGGCGCACTCGAGCAGGTCTTCCCACGAGTCGACCGGAATCACGCCGGTCTTCTCGAATGCCGCCCGGTAGGCCTCGCGGCTGCCGGCGATCGTTCCGGTGTGGGACATCGCGGCGCGCCGTCCGACGTCGTCGTTGGCCAGCTTGTAGATCAGCAGCGGCTTGTCGGCCTCGAGCGCGCGCCGCGCCGCCTGCATCAGGCGCCGGCCGTCGCCGATTCCCTCGAACATGCAGGCGATGACCCGCGTGGCGGGGTCGTCGACCAGGTAGTTGATCAGGTCGCAGGCGTCGACGTCGCAGGAATTGCCGGGCGACAGGTAGTGCGAGAAGCCGATGCCGCGGGCCATCGCCTGCAGCACGCAGTAGCCCAGCGCGCCGCTCTGGGAGATCAGCCCGATCGGGCCCTGCCGCATCGGCATCTCGTTGAACTTCGGCATGAAGGTCAGGCCGATCCGGCTCACCAGGTTGACGATGCCGACGCAGTTCGGCCCGAGCAGGCGCACGCCGGCCGCACGGGCGCGGGCGACGATCCGCCGCTGGGTGTCGATCGCCTCGGGCCGGCCGACCTCGGCGAAGCCCGCCGAATGGATGATGACGCCCCCCACCCCCATCCGCGCCGCGGTATCGACGATCGCTTCGACCTGGGCGCCGGGAACCAGCACGACGACGCAGTCGGGCGGCTCGGGCAGCGCCGCCAGCGACGGATGGCATGGCAGGCCGGCGAGCGTCTGGTAGCCCGGGTTGACCGGCAGGATCGTACCCTGGAACCCGACCCGGATGTTGTCGAGCGTGCGGGCGCCGAACGACCCGGGCGTCTCCGACGCACCGACCACCGCGATGCTGCGCGGGTCGATCAGCCGCCTGAGGTCGGCATGACCGTACAGCGGGCGTGCGATCGACGACGGGTCGGCGACGGTGTTCACAGGCCGAGTTCCCGGGCGATCAGTTCCCGCTGGATCTGCGACGTGCCGCCGCCCACGCTGGCATTGCGCGCATCGCGCCAGTGGCGCTGCATATCGTGATCGTAGGTGTAGGCATGGCCGCCGAGGATCTGCATGCCCACCTGGGTGGCCCGCTGCAGCATCTCGGACACGTACAGCTTGGCCATGCTGGCCTCCTTGCGGCACGGCAGCCCCTGGTCGTAGCGCCAGGCCGCCATCCGCGTCAGCCAGCGCCCGGCCTCCAGCTCGGTCGCCACGTCGGCCAGCGAGTGCGCGAGCACCTGGAACTTCGACAAGGCCCGGCCGAACTGTCGCCGGTCCTTCGCGTAAGCAGTGGCTTCGTCCAGCACGCTGCGGGCGCAGCCGAGGTAGTTCGCCGCCAGCGTGATGCGTTCGCGCTCGAGGTGCCGCGTGATGTAGCGCCAGCCTTCGTCCTGGCGCCCCACCAGATAGCGGGCCGGGATCCGCGCGTCGTCGAAGAAGATCTCGCTCAGGCCGAGGATCCGCCGGCCGACGACGTCGAGGCGGCGGACCGTCACGCCGGGCGCGTCATTGGGGACCAGGAAGACGGACAGCCCTTCATGGCGGGTCGCCCCCTCGCTGGTGCGCGCGGCCACCAGCATGAAGTTGCCCGGTGCGTCGGCACCGCTGGAGAACAGCTTCTGGCCATCGAGGACCCACTGCTCGCCGTCGCGGCGCGCGCGGGTGCGCAGCGACGCGGCGTCGGAACCGGAGTCCGGCTCGGTCAGGCTGAACGACAGCTTGCGCCGGCCACGGACCACATCCGGCAGGAACTCCTCCTTCAGCGCATCCGATGCGAAGTCGGCCAGGATCATCGCGCCCCAGGCCTGCAGCGCGATCCGCGTCGCGAAATCGACCCCTGGCCGGGCGACCTCCTCGTACAGGATGATGCAGTCCGCCATCGGGCTGCCCATGCCGCCCCAGGCTTCGGGAACGACCATCGCGACGAAGCCGGCCTCGACCATCTTCCGGTACACATGCTCCGGATAGCTGCCGTCGCGGTCCCAGCGGCGCACCGCATCCGGCGGGCACTCCGTTCGGACGAAACGCTCGACGGCGTCACGCAGTTGCCGCTGATCGTCGGATTCGGTGAAGTCCATCACCGGCTCGCGCGCCTGAACTGCGGGATCCGCGTGCCATCGCCGCGATCCTCGAAGCAGACGGACACGGTGTCGCCGATCGCCACGTCGAGCGCATCGTCGCCGACGACGTTGCTCATCATCCGCACGCCTTCGTGCAGGTCCAGCAGCGCAACCACATACGGCACGCGCGGCGCGAAGCTCTCCATCGGCGCACGCCGGATGACGGTGAAGCTGTGCACCGTGCCGGTTCCGGCGGCCTCGATCCACTCCAGGCGGTCGGACCAGCAATGGGGACAGAGGTGGCGCGGCATGAAGTGGAATGCCCGGCACTCCAGGCAACGGCGGATCAGCAGCTTTCCGTCCCGAGCCCCGTTCCAGTACGGAGCGGAATCAGGGTTGGCCACGGGCTGCGGCAACGGCTCGGTCGTCACGACTCACTCCTTGTTCGTTTCTTCGGCTTCGGATACGTACTTGAGCCAGCGGCCGCCGTCGACGATCAGGTTGTCGCCGGTCACATAGGCGCCGAGCTCGGAGACCAGGAACACCGCGGCATTGGCGACGTCCTCGCGGCGGCCGAAGCGGCCCAGCGCGGTCCGCCGCCGTTCCACGTCGGCCTTGCCAGTCTCCTCGTACATGCGCCGCACGCCCTCGGTGTCGCCGATGGGCCCCGGCGAGATCGTGTTGACGCGGATGCCGTCGCCGCCCCATTCGACCGCCAGCGTGCGCGACAGGGCCAGGATGCCGGCCTTGGCGGCCGCGGCATGGGCGGCGCCGGCCCAGCCGGTGACGCCCAGCATCGTGATGATGCTGACGATGTTGCCGCCGAACCGGGAGGCCTTCAGGTGCGGGTAGGCGGCATGGCAGCAATGAAAGGTGCCGTTCAGATCGATGTCGATGACCGTCTTCCAGCCGTTCGGCGAAAGGCCCGCGGTGGGACAGAAGAAGTTCCCCGCCGCGTTGTTCATCAGGATGTCCAGCGAACCGAACCGGTCGACCGTCGCCGCAATCGCCGATTTCACCTGGTCGTAGTTCCGCACGTCCGCGGTCGCCCAGGCCACGCGCCCGGGCAGTCCGGCGAGGGACTCGCAGGCGGCCGCCAGCCGCTGCGCGTTGCGGCTGGCCAGCATCACCGACGCACCGAGCCGCGCATAGGCGCCGGCGATCTCCAGGCCGATGCCGGTCGCCCCACCGGTGATGAACGCCACGCGTCCCGCGAGTGTGTCCGGACTGAACATGTGCTCCTCCTTTAGTTGGAAGTCTTGCGGCCGACCGCCTCGATCGCTCGCCGATGGTCGTCCGTGCTGGTGGCCAGCGCGAACGCCTCGGCCTCGTGGGCCAGCGCCGCCTCGAGTCGGGTCGTCCAGTGCTGTGCGATCAGCGACTTCGTCAGCATCAGAGCATCGGCCGGCAGCGCGAGCAGCGCTGCGGCGAGCGCGCGGGCCGAGGCATCCAGATCACCAGGCGGCACCACCCGCCTGGTCAGGCCCAGCCGCTCGGCCTCGCCCGCGCCGATCTCGCCGGCGCTCAGCAGCACGTCCAGCGCCACCGCCGGCGACGTCTTCGCCTGCAGCAGCACCGCGGCGCCGCCGTCCGGCACCACGCCCAGCCGGACGAACGGAAAGACCAGTCTCGCGTCCGACGCCATCAGCATCACGTCGCAGGCCATCGCCAGCGATGCGCCGCCGCCCACCGCGAGCCCCTGCACGGCGGCGATGACCGGCTTCTGCATCCGGATGATCTTCAGGTGGTGCGCCTGGGCGAGCAGGATCCGTTCGCGCCAGGCCATCGGCGTGTCCGGGCGATCGCTCAGATCCGCGCCCGCGCAGAACGCCCGCCCGTTGGCGCGGATCAGCACGACCTTCACCTGCCGGTCATCGGCCACCTCGTCCAGCAAGGCGCCCAGCGACCGGCGCATCGCCGTCGTCATCGCATTCATCTTGTCGGGCCGATCCAGCGTGATCACGGCCAGGCCTTCTTCGCGGACGAGTTCGACTAGCGACATACGGGTGATCGGGGACGACCGATGCAAGGACGGAAAACCGTCGCTCTGCAAGCGCTGTGCCAAACTGGCAGCGGAGCCTGCCGGAGGTACGTAAGTGCTTGAACCGCCGCGCTAAACCGGCCCGGGCAAGGGTACGACCGGTGCTGCGGCACCGATGCGCGCCGAAGTCAGGCTGTCATCGGCGAGGACACCGCGACTGATCGTGCGGTGAACACTGGCCTCTTTACTCGAAAAGCTGCGCGACCGTGCCGACAGGCACGTAAAAGCGCATCGGCTGATGCGGGGAAACAGGCTTGAACTGGTGCTCGCGGTAGAACGCGGCAGCGGCATCGTCGATCGCGTCGGCGCAGATGGCATGCGCCCCTGTCGGGGCGTCCTTCAGCCGCCGCAGCGCATCGGCCAGCAGCAAGGTGCCGATTCCCTGCCCCCGAAATCGCTGGTCCCGTCCCATCCAGCCGATCAGCACGACCGGCACGGACGGATACCGCGGCAGACCGGCAACCAGACTCTCGGCGAGATCCGCGAGTACGATCGAATGCGAGGACAGCGTGTAGAAGCCCGCCGTCACGCCCGAATCCCTTTCGACGAGGACGAACGCCTTGGCGTAGTTGCGCCTCACGTCCTGGGTGACGCGTTGCCGAAAGTACGTGTCAATCCGCTCGTTCCCGCTTGCGAAGCCCTTGCGATCGTGTTTGCCGAGGGCTTCGGAAACGAACCGGCTCAACGGACCTCGACCTGTTCGCGGTGCAGACGCACCGCGCGTTTCAGTGCCTCATCAGGCTGCGGCGGCGCGAGCAACGCTTCGGCGAAGCGCTGCGAGTCTTCGGCCGCCAGACGCGTGATGCCCTCCTCCTCGATTGCAGCGCGCGCCGCTTCATGAGCGGCAGCGACGACGAAGTCGCTGATCGAACGCCCCTGCAACTCCGCCGCCCGCTTCACAGTCATGTAAACCGAGGTGGGGCAACGAGCCTCCAGACGAGAAACCTGGTCGGATTTGGCACTCATGATGATATTCCCTGGACACCATTTTGACGGCAAATTGCCGTCAGGGCAAGAAAAACCCGGTGCAAGGCAGGTTCAAGACGTAGGACGCGCGGACTGCGGCGACCGAGCTTCCCAGACGCCCGCACGCGATAGCGACGCGCCCCTGAGGCACCTCAGCTCTGCTCGCCGATCCTGACGATCTTCATCGTATTGGTGCCGCCCGACTTGCCGATCGGCTCGCCGATCGTGATGACCACCAGGTCGCCCTTCTGCACGACGCCGGCCTTCAGCAGCTTGGCCTCGGTCTCCAGCACCAGCTTGTCGCGGTCGGCGTCCTCGGCGTAGGTCGTCAGCAGCGGGTAGACGTCGCGGTACAGGCACATCCGGCGGCGGCTGCCTTCCTCGGGGGTCATCGCGTAGATCGGTACGCCCGAGTCCATCCGCGACATCCACAGCGCGGTCGAGCCGGACTGCGTCAGCGCGGCGATCGCGACGACGTTCAGGTGGTGCGCGACGAACAGCGCGCTCATCGCGATCGACTGGTCGATGCGGGTGAACTTGCGGTTCAGGAACTCGGTGTCGAGCTTCGATGTGTACGACTTCTCGGCCTCGATGCAGATGCGCGCCATCGAGTCGATCGTCTCGACCGGATAGCGGCCGGCGGCGGTCTCGGCCGACAGCATCACCGCATCGGTTCCGTCGAGCACCGCGTTGGCGACGTCGGACACCTCGGCGCGGGTGGGCATCGGCGCCTCGATCATCGACTCCATCATCTGCGTCGCGGTGATCGTGACCCGGTTCAGTTCGCGCGCCATCCGGATGATGCGCTTCTGCATCGCCGGCACCGCGGCATCGCCGACCTCGACCGCCAGGTCGCCGCGCGCCACCATCACGCCGTCGGACGCCTTCACGATCTCCTCGAGGTTGCCGATCGCCTCGTAGCGTTCGATCTTGGCGATCATCATCAGGCGGCCGCCGGCGGCGCGCGTCAGCTCGCGCGCCATGTACATGTCGGCGGCGTTCTTGGGGAACGACACCGCGATGAAGTCGGCCTCGAAGGCCACCGCGGTCTTGATGTCCTCCATGTCCTTGGCGGTCAGCGCCGGCGCCGACAGCCCGCCGCCCTGGCGGTTGATGCCCTTGCGGTCGGACAGCACGCCGCCCAGCAGCACCGTGCAGGCGATCGTCGTGCGGGTGACCTTGTCGACCAGCATCGTCATCCGGCCGTCGTTCAGCAGCAGCACGTCGCCGGGTTTGACGTCGTTGACCAGCTCCTTGTAGTCCAGGCCTACGCGCTGCTGGTCGCCGAGCTCGCAGTCGATGTCGAACGTGAACTTGTCGCCTTCCTTCAGCGTGATCCTGCCGTCGGCGAACCGGCCGACGCGGATCTTCGGGCCCTGCAGGTCGGCCAGCACGCCGACGTCGCGGCCCAGCCGGGTCGCGATCTCGCGGACCCGGCTGACGATCTCGGTGTGCTCCTTGGAGCTGCCGTGCGAGAAGTTGACCCGCACGACGTTCATGCCGGCCAGGATCATCCGCTCGAGCACCTTCGGGTCGGACGAGGAAGGGCCCAGCGTGGCGACGATCTTGGTGGCACGGGTCATCGATGGATCCTGCGAACGGTTGGCTGGTAGCGGACATTGTGCCGCAACACGGTGACAAGTTTCGCTGCACCGCGCCACGCGTCGGCCGGCGGGCGCCGGCCGGCCGCCAGACCGACGAAGGCATAATGCATGCCGACTCGAAAACGGCGCGCGGGCGGCGGGTCCTCCCCTTCCGGCGCCCCCGGCAGAGGAGGAACAGCGACATGGAATCGATGCAGACCTGCGACGTGCTGGTGATCGGCGGCGGCCCGGCCGGCTCGACGATCGCCACGCTGCTGGCCCGCCAGCAACGCCAGGTGGTGCTGCTCGAGAAGGACCGCCATCCGCGGTTCCACATCGGGGAATCACTGCTTCCCGGCAACGTCGAGCTGTTCGACCGGCTGGGCATTCGCGAGCAGGTCGACCGGATCGGCATGCCCAAGTACGGCATCGAGTTCGTGCCGCCGGATGACCCGGATCGCACGCTGGTCGACTTCGCCGAGGGCTGGGATCCGTCGAAGAATGCCGCATGGCAGGTGCGGCGCTCCGAACTCGACGAGCTGCTCTTCCGTCACGCCGCCGCCGAAGGTGCGTTTGCACAGGAAGGTGTCAAGGTACGCGAGGTCGATTTCGACGACGAAGGCGCCACCGTGCAGACGGTCGGCGAGGACGGTACGCGCCGGCAGTGGCGCACCCGCTTCGTCGTCGACGCCAGCGGTCGCGACACGATGCTCGCCAACAAGTTCCGCTGCAAGAACAAGAATCCCGACCACAACAGCACCGCGCTGTTCGGGCACTTCCGCAACGCACGCCGGCTGCAAGGCCGACGCGAAGGCAACATCAGCATCTGCTGGTTCGAGCATGGGTGGTTCTGGTTCATTCCGCTGGCCGACGGCACCACCAGCGTCGGTGCGGTCTGCTGGGCCTACTATCTGAAAGCGCGCGACAAGCCGCTGAAGGAATATTTCTTCGACACGATCGCGATGTGCCCCGAGCTGCACGATCGGCTGAAGGACGCGACCCTGGTCGACGACCGGGTGCACGCCACCGGCAACTTCTCGTATTCGAGCAGCCATGCCGTCGGCGACCGCTACCTGCTGATCGGCGATGCCTACGCGTTCATCGATCCGATGTTCTCGTCGGGCGTGTTCCTGGCGATGCAAAGCGCCTTCGACGGGGCCGAGCTGGTGGCCACCGCGCTGGACCGGCCGGCCGAGCTCCCGCGGGCCCGACGGCTGATGGAGAAGCGCATTGCCGGCGGGCCGCGCGACTATTCGTGGTTCATCTACCGGGTGACCAATCCGACGATCCGCGACATGTTCATGCACCCGAAGAACGTGTTCAAGATCAAGCAGGGGCTGATGTCGCTGCTGGCCGCCGACCTGCGCCACGGACGGCGCTACCGGCTGTCGCTGGTGATGTTCAAGCTGGTCTACTACTTCGTATCGGTGCTGAACTGGCGGCGCACGTTCGAAGGCTGGAAGCGGCACCGCGTCAACATCCGGGACGTGGGGCCGCTGCGCGGGGAGACGGTGCTGAAGGGAGATTAGGGCTGTCCGGTCAGGCGCGCGTCGCGAGCACCGCGACGGCAGGCAGCTCCTTGCCTTCGAGGAACTCCAGGAACGCCCCGCCGCCGGTCGAGATGTAGCCGACCTTGTCGGTGATGCCGAACTTGGCGATCGCCGCGAGCGTGTCGCCGCCGCCGGCAATCGAAAAGCCCCGGGACTCGGCGATCGCCCGCGCGATCGCCTCGGTGCCCTTGGCGAACGCGTCGAACTCGAACACGCCGACCGGGCCGTTCCAGACGATCGTGCCGGCCGCCTGCAGCTGCCCGGCGAGCATCGCCGCGGTCTTCGGGCCGATGTCCAGGATCAGGTCGTCGGCCGCGACGTCCGCGGCCGCCTTGACGGTCGCCGGCGCGTCGGCCGCGAAGTTCTTCGCGCAGACGACATCGACGGGGATCGGCACGCTGGCGCCCCGGGCCTTCATCGTCTCGATGATCCGCCTGGCCTGATCGACCAGATCGGGCTCGGCCAGCGACTTGCCGATCGGCAGACCGGCCGCCAGCATGAACGTGTTGGCGATGCCGCCGCCGACGATCAACTGGTCGACCTTGGCCGCCAGCGATTCGAGGATCGTCAGCTTCGTCGAGACCTTGGAGCCGGCGACGATCGCCACCAGCGGCCGCGCCGGCTGGCCGAGCGCCTTGCCCAGCGCATCGAGCTCGGCCGCCATCAGCGGGCCGGCGCAGGCCACCGGCGCGTACTTCGCGATGCCGTGCGTCGTCGCCTCGGCCCGGTGCGCGGTGCCGAACGCGTCGTTCGCATAGACGTCGCACAACGCCGCCATCCTGCGCGCGAGCCCGTCGTCGTTCTTCTTCTCGCCCTTGTTGCAGCGGCAGTTCTCGAGCAGCACCACCTGACCGGGCGCCACCTTGAAGCCGCCGTCGACCCAGTTGGCGACCAGCTCGACCGGCTGGCCGAGCAGCTCGCTCATCCGCGCGGCGATCGGCGCCAGCGAATCCTCGGGCTTGACCTCGCCCTCGGTCGGGCGCCCCAGGTGGCTGGTCACCATCACGGCGGCGCCCTTGGCCAGCGCCATCCGGATGCCCGGCACCGACGCGCGGATCCGGGTGTCGTCGCTGATGCTGCCGTCGTCGTTCTGCGGCACGTTCAGGTCGGCGCGGATGAACACCCGCTTGCCGGCGAGATCGAGATCGGCCAGTTTCTTGAATTTCATCGGGAGCTTCCGTCCTTGGTCGTCGGTCGCCCGATTACTTCGCCACCACCACCCGCACCATCTCCAGGCACTTGTTGGAGTAGCCCCACTCGTTGTCGTACCAGCTGACCAGCTTCACGAAGGTCTTGTCGAGCGCGATGCCGGCCTCGGCGTCGAAGATCGAGGTGCGCGCATCGCCGCGGAAGTCGGTCGCGACCACCTTGTCCTCGGTGTAGCCGAGGATGCCCTTGAGCGCACCTTCGCTCTGCGCCTTCATCTCGGCCTTGATCTCCTCGTAGCTGGCCTCGCGTTCGAGCTCGGCGGTCAGGTCGACCACCGACACGTCGGAGGTCGGCACGCGGAACGACATGCCGGTCAGCTTCTTGTTCAGCGACGGGATCACGACGCCGACCGCCTTGGCCGCGCCGGTCGACGACGGGATGATGTTCTCCAGGATGCCGCGGCCGCCGCGCCAG
>DAISWF010000180.1:0-12358 GCA_036826495.1 Burkholderiaceae bacterium | reverse complement strand
CGCGCGACGGCAGCGAATAGAGCATGCCGTCGTGGCCCATGGCGATGCCGTCGTCGACCGCGATGGTGTTGAACTCGCGCGCCACACCGCCCGCGGCGGTGATCTCCCCGGCCACCAGCCGCCCCAGGTCGCGCAGGTGCACATGCCCCGGCACGAACTGCGTGAACGAGTTGGCGACGGCGACGATCGGCTTGGCGAAATCGCCGTCGGTCATGCCGGTGGCGCGCCAGAGCATGCGTGCCAGCGTGTTGTCGCGACCCTGCGTGACGCGGGCGGAACGAAGGGCCATGTCTGCCTCCTGGTCGTGGGTTGTTCCCGGATCCGGCCGCAACGCGAGGGTCGTGCGCGACGGCAGCCAGCCGGGCAGACATGCTGGCATGCGCGCCCCCCGGCCCCATCGTCGTAAGCGACGAATTTTCCCCCAGCCGCGGCGGCTCAGCGGATCAGCGGCTCAGCGGATCAGGCCCAGGCGGCGGGCGATGGCGACGGCCTGGGTGCGGCTGTTCGCCCCCAGCTTGCCGTTGATGTTGCGCAGGTGGGTGCGCACCGTGCTGTCGGAGACGAACAGCTTCTCCGTCATCGCCCGGTTGGAGTAGCCCTCCGCCAGCAACTGCAGCAGGCGGATCTCCTTGGGCGTGAGCGCCTCCATCAGCCGCGGCAGCGGCACCGGGACGGCGGACGCCGGATCATCGGCCGCAAGCGGTCCGAACGCCGCCCGCAGGCGCTGCAGGTAGTCGGCGAACAACGGGCCGGTCTGGGACGGATCGAGCGCGGCCTGCGCGTGCGCCACCAGACGCGCCATCGGTTCGCCCTCGTCGAGCACCATCCGCACCACGCCTTCGGCGCAACCGGCTTGCAGCACCTGCATCAGCAGGTCCTGCGCGCCGTCGTCATCGCCCGCCCGCGCAAGCGCCACGGCATGCAGCAGCCGCAGCTTGAAAGCGCGCCGCACCCGACCGTTGCGCCGCGCCAGCGCGGCCGCCGCCTCCAGCGCCGCCGCCGCCCTGCGCGGATCGCCGGCCAGCGCCTCCCAGCGCAGCAGGCCGATCTCCGGATCTTCCCATTCGTGCCCCAGGTGCCGGCGGGCGCCGACTTGCCGCCAGATCTCGGGCGTGCCGGCGCTGCGCAGCTCGTGCGCCGCCGCGCCGTGGTGGCCCTGCAGCAGCAGCAGACGGGCCCGTTCCAGGCGCGCGGCCGCCGCCAGCCGCGGAAGCTGGCGCTCGTGCCCCAGGTACTCGAGCTCCGACAAGCCCTGGAAGGCGTGGTCGATCTCGCCTTCGGCGAAGGCGATGCGCGAAAGCAGGCGATAGCCCAGTATCACGTGATCGGGCAGCCAGGCGTCGCGCGCCAGCGGCAGGTAGACCTGCAGCAGCCGCCTGGCCTGGCGCAGATCGTCGGCTTCGTAGACCGATGCGGCGTAGAGCAGCCCGGCCCAGGCGTTGCCTTGCGCCGTGTCCAGGCTGGCGTTCTGCGAGCTCTGCACCGCGAGATGGAAACGCGCGCGCGCCTCGCGCAGCCGGCCTTCGATCAGGTCGATCATGCCCTCGATGGTCTCCGAGTACATGCGGTGGAAGGGGCTGACGGCCTGGCCCTGCACCTGACGGGCACGCTCCAGCAGTTGCCGCGCCTCGGGGAACAGGCCCAGCACGACGGCGCTGCTGGCGGTCACGTTGACCAGCGCGCCGTTGGCATAAGCCGAGCCGCTGGGCAGCAGGTGCATCGAACGCGCGCCGACGGCATGAGCCTCCTCCCAGCGGTCCAGCAACGCCAGCATGGCGGCCTGCAGCGCCGCCACGTGAACCTTCACCTCCGGGTCGGCGGACCGTTCGATGCCGGTGGTGCGCATCAGCGCCAGGCCCGCCTGCGGCCCGCGCGTGAAGCAGGTCGACCACAGGTAGACCACCTGCAGCAGCGGGTGCTCGCGCAGCGCGGCGGGCGGCAGCGCATCGAACCAGCGCGTGAGCAGACGCAGCCGGCCCTGCATCAGCAGCGGCATGGCCTCGTGCTGCAGCACCTCCACCGCCCGCGTGACCTCGCCGGCGGCGATGTAGTGGTCCACGGCCGGCACCGGCCGCCCCTGCGCGATGAACCAGCCCGCCGCCGCGCGATGCAACTGCGGCACCTCCGCGGGCTGCCGCTGCAACTGGGCGATGAGGAAGCTTGCGAACAGACTGTGGTAACGCCAGTGGCCCGGACGGCCATCGATCGGCATCAGGAACACGTTGGCGCTGGCGAGCTGGCGCAGGATGCTCTCGCTGTCCATGCCGGGCAGCAGGGCCGCGCACAGCGGGGCCGAGACCTCCCGCAGGATGCTGGTGGCCAGCAGCAGCCGGCGTATCTCCGGGGGCTGCTGCGCGAGCACCTCCTCCGCCAGATATTCGGCCAGGTTTTCCTCGGTGCCCGAGAACGACACGATCCAGTCGCGCCGATGCTCGTGCCGCTCGATCGTCAGCGAGGCCAGCCACAATGCAGCCGCCCAGCCCTCGGTCTTCGCATGCAGGATGCCGAGCTCCTCGTTGCCCAGCGGCTGGCTGCCCAGCGTGGCGAAGAACTGGCGGGTCTCGTCGAGCGAGAAGCGCAGCTTGTGCACGCCGATCTCGAGCAACTGGCGGCTGGCCCGCAGGCGCGCCAGCCGCAGGTCGGGCACGGTGCGCGAACCGATCACCAGCCGCGCGCCCACCGGCACCGATTCCAGCAACTGGGTCAGCAGCGCCATCACGCCGGGCGAGCGGACGACCTCGAGCTCATCGACGAAGAAGGCGAAAGGAAACTGCAGTGCCGACGCACGCTCCATCAGCGCCAGCGCCACCTCGCCGAGCGGGGTGCCGGGCACGATGGCCGGGTCCAGACCGCCTTCCTGCGGCAGCAGCTCGTCGAGCGCACGCGCCAGGTAGGCCAGGAAGCGCGACGGATCGTTGTCGGCCGAGTCGAGCGTGAGCCAGGCGGTCGCGATGCCGGCCGCCATCAGCCTCTGCCGCACCTGGGCCATCAGCGTGGTCTTGCCGAAGCCGGCCGGAGCGCGGACGAGCACCAGCCGGGCCGGGCTCTGCACGACGGCATCGACCAGGGCGGAGCGGGGCACTTGGCGGGCGTCCGTGGCCGGCGGGCTGGACTTGGTGGCGAGCAGCGAAGAAGACAGCACGTTCAAGGCAGCCGACCGATCGGACAGACAGGCACAACGGCTGGAACCGTCACACGGCGCAGCGCTGGTGTCCTGACTAGTCTACGCCGACTCATCCGCGAAGGCGCCCCTCACCCGTTCCGCCAGTTGGAGCGCCCAATGCTGGTAGGCCAGCCGCCCCGGATGAAAGCCATCGGCGGCGAGCGCTTCCGGATCGAGCGGCAGCGCCACCGACAGCAACTCGCAGCCGCCCCACCCGGCCACCTGGGTCGCCAGATCCGAGTTGAATCGCCAGGCTCGCGCGCCCAGCATGCCGCGAAGCGGCTGCGGAAGCGCATGCATCCGATGCATCGGCGGAACGCTGGAAAGCAGCACGCGCTTCGCACCGTAGCGCTGCTGCAGCAAGGTCACCAGTCGCCGTTGCCGGGCCAGCCAGGTGCCGGTGCGCACCGCGCCCGTCACGTCGTTGACGCCCAGCGACAGGATGACCACGTCGAACGGCTGCGCCGGCTCCCGCTGCAACCGTTCGAGCAGATCGAGCGTCGTATAGCCCGTCTGCGCGACGAGCTGCCAGTGCAGATCGAAGTGCGGCGCCAGCGCGGCGACCAGCCGGCCGGACAAGGCCTCCCGCTGATCATCGACACCGACCCCGGCCGCCGCCGAATCGCCGGCGATCAGCAGACGCAGCACCGGGCCGCGACCTTCCCGGCCGGCACGCGGCCCGCGCGGCTCGGCAAGCCGCGGGGTCACCGCCCGCGTGTAGATGCCCTGGCCCAGCAGCAGCGGGGCCATCATCAGCAGCGCCGTGCGCTGGGTCCATGGTTTCACGGAGCAAGCGTATCAAACCGCCGCGGCCGCGAGCGATGCGGGCCCGGGTTCGAGAAAGGCTCGCAGACGGGCCGCGGTCGGCACAGGCGTTCCGCCGCCCGCATCTCCGAGCCGGATCGGGCAGAATCCGCGGATGCGTCCGTCCCTGTCTCCCGCCGTCCGGATCGGCCTGTCGATCGCGGTGGCGACCGGGCTGTACGGCATCTCGTTCGGTGCGCTGGGCGTGGCCTCGGGCCTCAGCGTCGGGCAGACGCTCGCGCTGAGCCTGCTGATGTTCACCGGCGGCTCGCAGTTCGCGTTCATCGGCGTGATCGGCGGCGGCGGCACCGGGGGAGCCGCCTTCAGCGCCGCCACGCTGCTCGGCGTGCGCAACGCGGTCTACGGCATGCAACTGAACGCGATGCTGAAGCCCCGCGGCTGGCGCAAGCTGGTGGCCGCACAGTTGAGCATCGACGAATCCGCCGCCACCGCCGCCGGCCAGCTCGATCCCGACGAGCAACGGCGCGGCTTCTGGACCGCGGGGCTGGGCGTATTCGTTCTGTGGAACCTGTTCACCGCGATCGGCGCGGTGCTCGGCGATGCGCTGGGCGAGCCCAGACGCTGGGGACTGGACGGCGCCGCGGTAGCCGCCTTCTTGGGACTGCTGTGGCCGCGACTGCGGGCGCGCGAGCCGGCGGCGATCGCGGTCGTCTGCGCGCTGGTGACGGTGATGGCGGCGCCGCTGGTGCCGCCCGGAGTGCCGATCCTGGTCGCGGCGCTGGTGGCCGCGCTGTGGGGCGGGTTCGGCCGCGGTGCGGCCGACGAAGGGCTGGAGCCGGACGTCGATCCGGCCGCCTACGGCGGCAAGAGCGATGGAGTCGCCCGCGGTGGCTCGCACGATGAGGCCGCACGCGGCGGCCGGCGCGATGGCACCACCCGCAGCGACCAGCGCGATGGGCCCACCACCGGCGGCCCGCGCGACGAGGCTGCCTCCGGCGGCACGGGCGGCCGAGACTCCAGAGGTGACGGGGATCGGGCGCCCGCCCCCCGCGGGGACCGCGGCTGATGTCGCTGTGGAGCTGGCTGCTGCTGGCCGCCCTGGCCACGTACGCGACCAAGCTGGCCGGCTACCTGGTGCCCCCGCGATGGCTGGAGGACCCGAGAATGACCCGCGTGGCCGGCACGCTGACCATCGGCCTGCTCGCCTCGCTGACCGCGATCAACACGTTCGGCGCCGGTCAGGGGCTGGCATTCGATGCCCGTGCCGGCGCGCTGGCCGCCGCCGCCATCGCGCTGTGGCTGCGCGCGCCGTTTCTTCTGGTGGTGCTGGCCGGCGCGGCCTGCGCCGCGCTGATACGGCTGGCCGGCGTCGGCTGATACCTGCGCATCAGAGCGCATGTTCCATGCCGATCTATGACGCGAGTGGTCCCATTGACCCTTCGCCCGATCCGCAGACGCACAATGGACAGGAAGAAACGAATCACTGATCAGGGCAAGGAGCCTGGGCGGTGCCCAACACATTCAACATCGGTGATCATGTGAGCTGGAATTCCGAAGCGGGCCGGGTATCGGGCGTCATCATCGCCATTCACACCAGAGATTTCGCCTACAAAGGCCATCGGCGCCACGCATCGCCGGCCGATCCCCAGTACGAGATCAAGAGCGACAAGACCGACCACGTCGCGGCGCACAAGGGCAGCGCCCTCCATCTTCTGCAAAGGTGAAGCGCGCGATGGCATGCGAGTTCTTCACGATCGGTCATTCGAACCGGACGCTCGAAGACTTCGTCGAGCTGCTGCGCGCCGCGGAAATCGGGCTCGTCGAGGACATCAGAAAATTCCCGATGTCGCGGAGCAATCCGCAATTCAACAAGGACCGGCTGGCCGACGCTCTGGCAGCTTCGCAGATCGCCTATGAACATCTGGCGGCGCTGGGGGGCCGCCGCGCCAAGTCGCGGGATGTTCCTCCGCAGGTCAACGACTTCTGGACCAACGAGAGTTTTCACAACTACGCCGACTATGCGCTCACGCCGCCGTTTCACGCCGGCCTCGAGCACCTGCTCGAGCAGGGACGGAAACGGCGCTGCGTGATCATGTGCGCCGAAGCCGTGTGGTGGCAGTGCCATCGGCGCATCGTGACCGACCATCTGATCGCCCACGGCGAATCGGTCGTGCACATCGTCGGGCCCGGGCGCCTGGAGCCGGCGCAGCTCACCCCGGGGGCCGTCGTGCGGGCGGACAGGACGGTTGTTTATGCTGCTGCGCAGCGGTCGCTGTTGTGAAGGGGTGGCGCTGCGATTGCCTGAGCGCATGCATGCCGGAATCGGCTGAGCAGCGTGATGGCACTCATTCCGACGCCGCCCGGAAAGCGGCCTGAACGGCGTACACGAGCGACGGATGCAGCACGCCCAGCTTGGGCGTTTGCCCGTGGGGCGCGGCAGGAGGCACCGAGAACCACTCGGTGCTGTACGGCAGATCCAGGACTTGCCTCAGGTTGAACTTGGTGTCGTAGCTCAGTCCAGCCGCCCTATAGGCGGCTGGATGGAGGACACGCAGAATGGCGAACTCCCCCCGGTACAGCGTCGTTGTGCGCTGGCTCGTGCCATGAGCAACCCGTATCGTGAACTGCGGCGCGTCGTCGTCGAAGACGGCCAGGATCAGCGCCGGGCGCGGCTTCGGACGAGGATGGATATCGTCCGGAAAATGGCACCAGACGATCTCGCCGGCCGTGGGCTCACCCCACCAGCGGATCAAGTCGATTCCGCATCGAACAAGCTGGAGCGGATCGAACGCTTGCCGCCCTGGGGCACCCGCTTCCTGATCTGGCGAACCTGCGCCGCCGTCAACGGGCCATCATCGGCTTCGTACTGCGGCAGCACTCGCGCGGCCAGTTCGCGCAGCGCACGGTGGATGACCTGCGTTTCATCGACTCCCAGGTATTCGGCCAGACGCTTCGCAGTATCGCGCGTGACGCCGCCCTCGCTGTCGATCGAGCGGTATCGGAAAGCGATCTGCTCTGCAGTCAGACGGGTTGGCATACCAGACTCCAATGAAGATATCTTCAAGATATCATATCTTGTGGTTCTTGAAGGCCCTCTCAATCGGGATGAGCCCCTCCCACACCCACCCCGGCATGCGGGTTCGCAGCGCGGTTCGAGCTGTTGAGGTCAGTAGAATTGCGGGATGCCCAGCCGATGTCGCAACCATTCGTCCAGTTCACGCATCCCTTGGGCGTCTGCGCCAACCGAGACGGCGGCTCGCAGGGAATGGCGGGCATCCGAAGCGCGCGCGGTCGTCTTCAGCGCGCATCCGGTGAACGGCAAAGTCGATGATGAACTTCTCCTCGTCGGCGGTGATCCACCGGCGGGGAGCATTCAGGAGGGCCTTAGGGACTCGGGCGGGAACCCGGCGGCGCGCCTCGGCGAACCGCTCGGCGATGTCCCAGGCGACCCTACCGGGGCCTGCCCAAGGTGCACTATCCGCTGCATGATCGCGAGGTCCTGGTCACCGCCTGCGGACGCATCTGCATGCACCGCAAGCGCGTGAACGTCTCAACCGTTCTGGCCGGTCAGCGCCTGGGCATCAAGGAGGTCGACGAGGGCATCTGGATCGTCAGCTTCATGCACTACGATCTCGGTTACATCGACTTGGAGCAAAAAACCCTGCAACCCCTGGACAACCCGTTCGGCTCGAGGTTGTTACCCATGTCTTACGTACAGCCTGTTACCTATGTCTCCGGGCTGCACAGGGCCTGTTTGGGGTGGCTGATGGGATTCGAACCCACGACAACTGGAATCACAATCCAGGACTCTACCGCTGAGCTACAGCCACCATCGGTGAAACCGACGAGCCGAAGATTCTAGCAGACGCGGCCGCAGGCTGGCACGGCAGGCAGGGATCGAACCTGCGACCTACGGCTTAGAAGGCCGTTGCTCTATCCACTGAGCTACTGCCGCGGGGAGTCGGCGTGGTCTGCGGGACAAGGCCGGCCGGGCGGCCGGTGCGGAGGTGGTCGGGGCGAGAGGATTCGAACCTCCGGCATCTTGCTCCCAAAGCAAGCACTCTACCAGGCTGAGCTACGCCCCGAAGGCGGCCGATTGTAGCGTACGTGGTGCGTGGCTGGCGATGAGCAGGAGACGTTTCCGCTGAAACGCGCGCGCCGAAGTTCGCGAGCTTCTCTGAACTGCGAGTGCAACGAAATCCGCCCGGACCACCTCTCGGTGGGCGCCCCGCCCTCTACCGAGTGCCTCTTCGATCTTCTCCCGGTAGTTCACCACCTGTTCAATGATCTCCTTCACCTTGTACGACGGTACGAGGAATTTCCCTGCGCCATATGGGCTCTCGTACGTCCACAGGCGCGCGGCTCTGCCCGGCCTGTCGTGCCGAGCTTGCTGGGGTCATCTGCCATAGCAGTTTCTTCATGGACGTCGCCAATCTCGGCGAGCTGCATGCCCATTCCGTGCAACGAAAAAACCCTGTCGCCAGATCAGAAAGACGTTAGTGTTTACTCGGACCATCGGTCCCGTTTGCTGCTCCGCCGGTCCAGTTTTCGACTGCTCTCGACAGCCCTGCTGACTACCGTCTCCCTCGGGTTACAGCAGCAGCGGAAGCGGACGAATGAACACCGGTCGAGTCGGAGCGAAACGAAGGCAGCATGGCCGTTGGGCCGGGGGAATCGTCGCAGGTGCGATGCTCGTGCTGATGCACGTCGCTCCCGCCAGCTCGGCAGACGCGTACGCCCAGCAGTTGCTCGATCGGGTCAATGAGGTGCGCGCGTCCGGATATGTCTGCGACGGCCGCGCTTATCCGCCGTCGGCGCCCCTGGCGTGGAACGGCCGTGTGGAGACCGCCGCGCGCCGTCATGCGGACAATCTGCGTCAGTACGACACGTTCAGCCATGTGGGCACCGATGGATCGACGGTCGGCAAGCGGGTCAGCGAATCGGGCTACTCGTGGCGCAAGGTGGGCGAGAACCTGGCGGTCGGCTTCCTGGAGCCGGCCCGGGTCGTGGAGGCCTGGCTGGCAAGCCCGAGTCACTGCCGGAACGTCGTCGATCCGGCCTTTCGCGAGTTCGGCGCGGCGATGGAGCCGGGCGGCTTCGGAAGCACCTATCGAAGCTGGTGGGTGATGGTGGTGGCCGACGGCAGCACCTCCAGGAAGACCCCCCCGCCGTCCTACACCGGATGGGCCGCGAGCCCCCACGGGCGCTCGTAGGTTCGCGCTCGTAGGTCCGTTCTGTCACCGATGTCTCGGGCCGCTCGAACGGCTCGATGGGCCGCCTGTTCAGGAATCGGGCAGATCCGCCGCTTCGTCCGGAGCTTGCGACGAGACCCCTTCCCCGCCCGGACTCTCCACCACCGGCGCCTCCCACTCGAACCAATCCTCCCCGAACAGCTCCGCCGGATGCTGGGTTCGTTCGGAGCCGTTCCCGCAGGCCATCGAATCGGCCGGACAGTACTTGTCGCAACCCCAGCAGACCCGTTCGGGGTGCGGGGGGTTGCGGGGGAACTTCTTCTTCATCGCGGGTCGCTGGTGGGCGGGAACGCGGGTTGCAACGTGAACGACTCTACAGGAGCACTCAAGTGGCAACCAGCAACATCCTTCATAGCGGTGAGGCCCCTCCGGTCGTCGATCGCGGGCATGGCACCGAGGCGCTCGGGCCGAGCGACAGTTCCGACAGCGGCAGCGATCTGGTCCGTGCCGCCGGCCTGGCCGAGGAAGGCAGCATCCTCGATGATCCGGGCACGACGTCGGATGCCGAGGCGGGGCATGCGGGCGGAACGGCAGGGCCGGATGTCGGCGATGCGAATCTCGATTCCGACAGCGACGCGAGCGGCACCGGCGAGCGGGCGGCAGCGGGCCGGGACACGACGGCTGTCGATGGTGCGGACATCGGTACCGACCGGGTCGTCACGGCGGGCGAGATCGGCGTCACCGAGGCGGAAGGCTATGTCGCCGCCGAGGCGGACGACGAGACGGTGCCGGCGAGCGTCGATGCGGCGGCCGGGGAGCGCGACGACGACTGGCGGATAGCCGACGAGCCGGGCCGTACCGACGATCCGGTGGGCGACGACGCGGCGGGGCGGGCCCGGCATGGGCACCCTGCGCTCGATGCCCGCATCGATGCGGCGGAGGCGGATGCGGTGCAGGACAGCGAGACCGGGGTCGGATCGCGACGGGCGCGGCGTGAAGCGCGTCAGGGCGAGCACGATGGCGCGCAGCGCGAGAGCCGTTCGAGCAGCCACGCAGCGGCGGGCAAGCGGGCCGGCGGCAGATAGGGAGCCAAGGAGTCAGCCGCCGCCGCGGATCAAGCTCCACCGCGTCGTGGGTTCGCGGCGCTGCGCGGTCCCCGACGCTTCAACCGACCGCCGCCGCGAGCTGCTGCGCGCACTGCTGTGACAGCTCGTCGTTGCTGGCCTCGACCATCAGCCGCAGCAGCGGTTCGGTGCCTGACGGGCGGATCAGCACGCGGCCGCTGCTGCCCAGGCGCTGTTCGACCTCGCGGGTGGCCTTCTGCAGGCCGGGATGATTCTGCCAGTCGAAGCCCTTGGCGACCTTCACGTTGATCAAGGTCTGCGGCATCAGCTTCAGGCCGGCGCCCAGCTCGGCGACGGTGGCACCGCCGCGGCGCATCGCCGACAGAATCTGCAGCGCGCTGATCGTGCCGTCGCCGGTCGTGTGGCAGTCCAGGCACAGCAGGTGACCGGAGCCTTCGCCGCCGTAGCGCCAGCCGCGTTCCTGCAGCGCTTCGAGCACGTAGCGGTCGCCGACGCGGGCGCGGACGAAGTCGACGCCCAGCGCCTTCAGCGCCTGCTCGAGCGCGAGGTTGGACATCAGCGTGCCGACGGCGCCGGGCACCGCTTCGCGCGCCAGCCGGTCCTTGACGATCACGTACAGCAGTTCGTCGCCGTTGAACACGCGGCCGTCGCCGTCGACGATCAGCAGCCGGTCGGCGTCGCCGTCGAGCGCGATGCCCAGATCGGCGCCGTGCTCGCGGACCGCCTTCTGCAGCATCTCCGGATGAGTGGCGCCGACGCCGTCGTTGATGTTCAGGCCGTTGGGCGACACCGCGATGGTGACGACGTCCGCGCCGAGTTCATGGAACACGTGCGGCGCGGTGTGATACGCGGCGCCATGGGCGCAGTCGAGCACCAGCTTCATGCCCTTCAGATCCAGGCTCGCCGGAAAGGTGCTCTTGCAGAATTCGATGTAGCGGCCGGCCGCGTCGTCGATCCGGCGGGCCTTGCCGAGCTGTTCGGAGCGCACGCAGCCCATCGGCTCGTCGAGCGCCGCCTCGATCCGCTCTTCGACCTGGTCGGGCAGCTTGTTGCCGTCGGCCGAGAAGATCTTGATGCCGTTGTCGTCGTACGGATTGTGCGACGCGCTGATGACGACGCCGGCCGACAGGCGCAGCGCGCGGGTCAGATAGGCCACGGCCGGCGTGGGCAGCGGGCCGCTCAGCAGCACGTCGACGCCGGCGGCCGAGAAGCCGGCCTCGAGCGCCGCTTCCAGCATGTAGCCGGAGATCCGCGTGTCCTTGCCGATCAGCACCGCCGGCCGCTGCTGGCTGCCGGCGCCCTTGCCGACGCTCTTTGCGCCGGCGCCGGCGATCACCCGGCCGGCCGCATAGCCCAGGCGCATCACGAAGTCGGGCGTGATCGGCTCGGCGCCGACCTTGCCGCGCACTCCATCGGTTCCGAAATAACGTCGTGCCAAGTTGCTCTCCCGAGACTGTCAGATCTTCTCCGGTCCGGCGATCGCTGACCATACCGCAATCAGGTCACGCGTCGCGGCCACATCGTGCACCCGCACGATGCTGGCGCCGCGTTCGATCGCGCCCAGCGCACCGCCCAGGCTGCCGGCAAGCCGCTCGGCCGCGGTGCGGCCGGTCAGATGACCGATCAGCGACTTGCGCGACAGGCCGACCAGCACGGGAAAATCGGACAGCTCGCGCAACGAGCGCAGCAGCAGCAGATTCTGTGGCTGAGTCTTGCCGAAGCCGATGCCCGGATCGACGACGATCCGTTCGTGCGCGACGCCAGCCGCCTGCAGCGCCTGCACCCGAAGGTAGAGAAATTCGCGGACCTCGGACACCACGTCCCGATAGACGGGCGCCATCTGCATCGTGGTCGGATCGCCCTGCATGTGCATCACGCACAACGCCGCGGTGCCCGACCGCACCGCGGCGATCGCGGCCTCGGTCGCGAAGCCGCAGATGTCGTTGATCATGTCGGCGCCGGCATCGAGCGCGGCGGCCATCACCTCGGGCTTGCGGGTGTCGACCGACAGCGGCCTGTCGGCCCGCATCAGCGCCCGCAGCACCGGTTCGATGCGCGCGCGCTCGGTGGCGGCATCGACCGGCGGCGCGCCGGGGCGGGTCGATTCGCCGCCGATGTCGAGGATGTCGGCCCCCTCGTCGAGCAGCCGGTGG
>DAISWF010000179.1:0-12363 GCA_036826495.1 Burkholderiaceae bacterium | reverse complement strand
GTGCGCCCCGCTGTTGGTCGTCAGCACGATGCCCGGCGGCAGCCAGTCGAACGGGGCCATGTAGTCGACGCCGGCGCCCAGCACCTGTATCCACTTGAGCGCCGGCGCCTGCCGCCGCAGGGCCTGCCATGCGAAGCGGTAGCCGATCAGCGCGTCGGCGTCGCGGATCAAGTCCTCGTAGTTCTCGCCGTCGAAGCCGATCGTGATGCGCACCCGCGGCGCCAGGTCGGCATGGCGCGCCAGTGCGGCGTCGAGCTGATGCGGCTGCACGATGAACACCGGCTGCAGGGCGCGCGAGTTCTCGATGTGGACGCGCAGCGGCCGGCTCGCGGAACGGGACGTCATGATGCCGTGGTGGCCATGGTGGCCGTGGTGGCCGCGGTGGCCGTCGGTTCGCCGGCGAGCGTGCGGTCGAGCACCCAGTTGGCTATCCGGTGGACGATGTATTCCTCGGTCGAGTAGCGCCCGGGCCGATAGGCGCCCGATCGCAGGCCGTGCTGCACCGCCGGCACCAGCGCCGCATCCTCGCGCAGGATCTCGGCGTAGCGGTCGTAGTAGCCGGCGGTGACGATCTCGGCGAACTCGGGCCGCGCGATCGTCGTCGCGGGGAACATCCAGTTCTCGATCAGCCGCAGCCGCTCGGGGCCTTCGGGCAGATACTGCCGGTACTTCACGTAGGTGGGCGTGAGCACGAGCTGCAGCGACGGCTTGAGCCACAGATGGAACATGCCGCCCGCCTGGCGCGGCGCGAGCCCTTCGATGGCCGGCAGGCCGCCGTAGCTGACCAGGCTGCGCTCGCTGTAGAACGCTTCGAACGAACCATCGGTCATCGTCTCGAACACCCACTGCGACGGCCGCGCGGGGTCCACGTGCTTGTGATGCACGGTGGCGGTGTGATAGTTCTCGAATGCGTTCTCGAGCCACACCTTCCAGTTGCAGCCGACCTCCAGCACGTCGAAGTGCGTGCGCCGCATCGCGGCCAGGTCGTAGTTGGCAAGGAATGTCGCCGCCTGGCCCAGCGCCTGCAGCAGCGGCGGAGCATCGGGGTCCAGGTTGGCGAAGATGAATCCGCCCCACAGCTCGCAGCGCACCGGATGAAGCCCGTTGGCTTCCTTCGCGAAGCCGACGCTGGCGCGCATGGGGCCGGGCACGGCCAGCAGCCGGCCGTCGAGCCCGTAGCTCCAGCTATGGTACGGACAGACGAACGCACGACAGTGGCCTTCGCCCTGTGCGACGACGGCCGCCCGGTGGCGACAGACGGCGGAGTGCACGCGAACCACGCCTTCCGTATCGTGCACGACGATGAGCGGCTGGCCCACCAAGTCCATCGTGTAGTAGTCGCCGGGACGCGGAATCTGCTCGGTGCGGCCGATGCACAGCCAGTCCTTGCGGAAGATCGCGTCCATCTCGCGCTCGTGCCACTCCGCGTCGTGGTAGCACCAGCCCGGAAGCGCCGACGCCTGTTCCAGCGGCCGGCGCGTTGCTGCATAGGTCTGGGACGAGAATCTGTTCATCGTGAGGAAGCTCCGGCTATCGTCATTCGGGCTGGATGCCGGCCTCGCGCAGCATCTTGCCGTAGATCTCGATCTGTTCGTCGAGGAAGACGCCGAGTTGCTGCGGCGTCGACGGCGTCAGCAGAAACTGCTGCTTGTCGGCGGCTTCGACGACCTCTGGCTGCCGCATCGCCGCGGCGAACGCCTGGTTCAGCCTGGCGGCGATGTCGGCCGGCAGCCTGGCCGGCGCGAACACCGCCGTCCACGATACGAGCGAGAAGCCGGGCATGCCCGATTCGGCCATCGTCGGCACGTCGGGGAACGCCGGGCTGCGCCGGCTCAGCGCGAAGGCCATCGCGCGCAGCTTGCCTTCCCTGGCCAGCGGCGCCGCATTGGCCGGCGACGCGAACATCAGGTGCACCCGCCCGGCGACCAGGTCGGCGACGGCGGCGGGCTCGCCCTTGTACGGCACGTGGACCATCTGCGTGCCGCTGAGCGACAGCAACTGGGCCGCCGACGCGATCCCGGTCACGTTGCCGGTGGCGTAGTTCAGCTTGTTCGGATTGGCGCGGGCATAGGCGATCAGCTCGGTGACGGTCTTCGCCGGCAACTGCGGGCTGGTCCACAGGAAGATCGAGAACCGGCCGACGTCGGCCACCGGCGAGAAGTCGGTGCGCGGGTTGTACGGCAGGTTCTTCTTCATCGCCGGCAGGCCGGCCATCGGGCCGCTGGTGGCCATCAGCAGCGTGTAGCCGTCGGGCTCAGCATGCGCGACGGCAGCGGCGGCGATGGCGCCGTCCGCGCCCGGCCGATTGTCGACGATCACCGGCTGGCCCAGCGACCGGGACACCGGCTCGGACAGCAGCCGGGCGATCACGTCGGTGGCCGAGCCCGGCGGGAACGGCGTGATGACCCGGATGGGCCGGGTCGGATAGTCGGCGCTGGCAGCCGACGGCGGAACGCACAGCGCGGCCGCTCCCAGGCAGACGGCGACGATGCGATGCGGGAAGGTGTTCATCCGGATTCTCCATGGGGTGGACGACTGCCTCGACGGCAGCGCTTGTCTCCTTCCCTCCCAGGGTTCAACGAAGCTCCAGGTCGTTGATGAGCAGGTCGGTGACCAGCATCTGTCCCGGAATATGGGTCACGCAGGTCGGCAGCGCCGCGCGCTGCATGGCGGCCTGCGGCGTCACCCCGCAAGCCCAGAAGACCGGCACCTCGCCGTCGCGCAGCTCGACGGGGTCGCCGAAGTCGGGCCGCGACAGGTCGTCGATGCCCAGTGCCGCAGGGTCGCCGACATGAAGCGGGGCGCCGTGCGCCAACGGATAGCGCGCCGTGAGCCGGACGGCGCGGATCGCATCGGCCGGCGACATCGGTCTCATGCTGACGACCACGGGCCCGCCGAAAGGGCCGGCGGGCGTCGTCTGCAGCCGCGTGACGAACATCGACACGTTGACGCCCTGCTCGATGTTGCGCACGCCGATTCCGTGCGTCGCCAGTGCCTGCTCGAACGAGAACGAACAGCCGATCGCGAAGCTCACCCAGTCGTCCTGCCACAGGGTCGCCAGGTCGGCGACGTCGCCGCAGTGCCGGCCGTCGCGCCAGACACGGTAGCCAGGCAGATCGCGCCGGATGTCGATGCCGACGCCCAGCTCCGGCAGGTCGACGGCGCCGGTCTCGCCGACGCCGAGCAGCGGGCAGGGCTTCGGATTGCGCTGGCAGAACTTGAGGAAGTCGTAGGCCCAGGCCGCCGGCACGATGGCCAGATTCGCCTGCACGTAGCCCGGCGCCAGGCCGCTGGTGGCGCCCCGGTGCAGGCGGCTGCGTATCGCCTGCCGGGCTTCGCGGCCGGTGCGCAACGTCGTCGGGATCGCGTCCATCCGGGCGATTGTTGGGAAGACGAGGCCGGCCATCAAACGGGAAATTCTTGGTCGATGCTTCGGAAAAGGCGAAGCATCGGCGTGCCGCACCGGGAGTGGGCCAGTCATCTTCGGAACGGCACACTAGGCGGCAGCGCTCTCCGGGAGCGTGCTGATCCGCATGATGAGATCGGCGACCGCATCGACGACCGGCTGCCGGCCGGACGCCGCCCGCGCCAGCACCAGCCGCAGCGGCGCCAGCTTCGGACCGCAGCGGATCTCGACCAGGTGCTGCGAATGCAGATGGGGCTGCACCACGCGCGAAGGCAGCGCCGCGACGCCGTGGCCCTCGCGCAGCACCGACACGATGGCGGCGATCGACGAGAAGGGGCTCACGCGCACGCCGATCGGCGACGACACCGCGCGCCGCACGTCGCGATAGGCCTGCGTTTCGCGCATGAAGGTCATCACCGGCTGGCGTGTCAGCAGGTCCTCGAACGCCTTGGCGCCGTCGACGCCGCGCGCGAGCTCCGGACAGGCGACCCAGATCATCGGGTCGGTGGTCAGCGCGATGCTCTCGAACATGTCGCTGTCCATCTCGTCGGCCATCACGGCCAGGCTGAGATGGCCGGCGGACAACTGCTGCTTGAGCTGCGGGGTCGATTCCGAATGCAGCTCGACCGCGATGCCGGGGTGCACCCGGGCGAGCTCGCGCAGCAGGGCCGGCAGCCAGGTGTGCACGGCGGTTTCGACCACGCCCAGGCTGATGACGCCGCTGGGCTCGGACGGGCCGCGGACCGATTCCTTCATCGCGTCGCGCAGCGCGAGCAACTGTTCGGCATAAGGCAGCAGCCGCTGGCCCTCGGCGGTGAGGACGACGCGCCGGCTGTCGCGCTCGAACAGCCGCACGCCGAGATCCTCCTCGAGCGTGCGGATGCGATCCGAGATCGCCGCGGGCGTGGCGTGCATGCGGGCCGCGGCGGCGCTGAAGCTGCCGAGCTGGGCGATCCAGAGGAAGGCTTCGACGAAGCGCAGGTTCATGCCGTAGAGTGGGGCGGAAGACGGTTCGGGGTCAATACGTCGAGCGCCCGCCCGACAGGTCGTGCACCGAGCCGGTGACGAAGGTGCAGCCTTCGCTCGCCAGCCAGGCGACGGTGGTGGCCACCTCGTCGGGTTCGATCAGCCGGCCCATCGGGCACTTCGACAGCATCGTGGCCACCTGCGCGGGCGGGGCGTTCGCTACCATCTCGGTGCGCACCGGCCCGGGGGTCACGCAGTTGACGAGCACGCCGGTGCCGGCCAGTTCCTTGCCGAGGCTCTTGGTCATCGCGATCAGGCCGGCCTTGGCGGAACTGTAGGCGCCGAGCAGCGGCGTGCCTTCCTTGCCGGCCACCGATGCGAGGTTGACGATGCGGCCATAGCCGGCCTCGCGCATCCGCGGCGCGAATGCGCGGCAGGCGAGGAACGGGCCGGTCAGGTCGACCTCCAGCACCCGCCGCCAGTCCTCCGGCGTCAGCTCCCACAGCGGGACGTGCGGGCCGGTGATGCCGGCGTTGTTGACCAGCACGTCGATGTCGCCGAACACCTGATGCGCGGCGTCGGCGGCGGCGCGGACCTGCTCGGCCGACGACACGTCGAGCGGATACGCATGGACTTCGCCGAGGCTGGCGAGCCGGTCGCGGGTCGCCAGCAGCGCTGCCTGGTCGCGGTCCCACAGCGCGACGCGGGCGCCGGAGTCGAGCAGGCGGCGGGCGATCGCTTCGCCGATGCCGCGGGCGCCGCCGGTGACCACTGCGCGGCGGCCGGCGAAATCGAAACGGATCTTGCTCATGTCGGTTCCTCGTGGATTCCGGAGTCGTTGCATCGTGCGCGGCGCAGGCCGGGCCGCATGCCGCGATGGCGCGGCCGCGCGATCACGTGCGCGCGCGAGCGCGTCGACGCGCGGGCGGGCGCTCTTCCAGCGGCTCGAACACGCCGAGCGCGCGGTTCTTGCGCACGCGGTCCCAGTGATGCGCCTGCCCGTTCATCGCGATGTACACGCCGGGCGGCAACTGCTGCGCGCAGCCGATCGCATGGCCGAGGTTGAACAGCGCGTCGGAGCGGTCGATCGTGTAGGGCACCATCGCGCCGGTCAGCACGATCGTGACCGGCAGGCTCGCGGCGGCCAGCACCGCGGCGGTGTCCGCCATCGTGTCGGTGCCGTGGATCACGACGATGCGGTGCTCGGGCGACGCGCGGCAGGCGGCGAGCACCTTCTGCCGGTGACGGTCGGTCATGTCGAGGCTGTCCATCAGCATCAGCTCCTCGACGACGAAGCGGTCGGCCGGCAGGCGTGCGCGGCTCAGCAGGTCGGGAACATGGCTGCGCGTGAATCGCAGCTCGCCGTTCAGCGGATCGTAGACCTTGTCGAAGGTGCCGCCGGTGGCGATGAGGCGCAGGGTCATCGAAGGCTCGCGTGGATCGCGCGCGGACGGCCGGGCTGCCGTCCGCGACGCCGACGGCGATTATGCGCGCGGGCATGATCCGGCGTGGAACGTAGAATCTCGGACGACGGCTGTTCGGCGTGGTGTCGACCGGCCCTGGACCGAAGGGTTCGATGTTCGATCAGGTGGTATTCGCCGGCGGCGGTCATCGCTGCTGGTGGCAGGCGGGTTTCTGGGATGTGGTCGCGCACCGCATCGAGCTGCGGCCGCGGCTGATCGCCGGCGTGTCGGCCGGTGCCGCGACCGCCTGCCTGCTGTACGCGAACGACAGCGAGACGGCGCTGGCCTACTATCGCGAGGCGCTGACCGGCAATCCGCGCAACCTCTATCTGCGCAACCTGATGCGGCGCGGTCACAAGGTGTTCCCGCACGAGGCGATCTACCGGCAGGCGCTCAGAACGCTGATCGGCGGCGAGCACTTCGTGCGGCTCAAGGAGCAGGCGCCGGAGATCCGCGTGGTGTTCTCGCGCATTCCGCGCTGGCTCGGGCCGCGCAGCGCGGTGGCGGTGGGGCTGATGGCCTACAACATCGAGAAGTACGCGAAGCGTTCGCTGCATCCGACCTACGGACGGCGGCTGGGGTTCGCCAGCGAGGTGGCGACCGTGCAGTCGTGCGCGACCGAGGACGAGCTGGTGTCGCTGATCATCGCGTCGAGCTGCACGCCGCCGTTCACGCCGATCGAGTACCGCGACGGCCGGCCGACGATGGACGGCGGGCTGGTCGACAACGTGCCGGTGCATGCGATCGACGGCGACGGCGCCACGCTGGTGCTGACCACGCGTCGCTATCCGCAGCACCAGACGGTGTTCATGCGCGAGGGGCGCGTCTATGTGCAGCCGTCGCGCAAGGCGCCGGCGACGAGCTGGGATTACACGTCGCCGGATCTGTATCGCGCCACCTGGGAGCTGGGCCGGCACGACGGCGAGGCGTTCCTGCGCGGACTGGGCGGGGCGCGGATCGGCGAGATCGAGCGCGCGGCGCAGACGATGGCCGATCATCGGAGCGCCCGGCATGGAGGAGGAGACGATGACTGACAGGAAGGTGGTCTGGGTGACCGGTGGCGGCACCGGCATCGGTCTGGAGACGGCGCGGCGGCTCGCTGCCGCCGGCCATGCGCTGGTGGTGTCGGGCCGCCGGCAGGCCGAGCTCGATGCGGCGGTGGCTTCGTTGCGCGAGGCCGGCGCCGATGCGCAGGCGGTCGCGCTCGACGTGTCGGATGCCGAGGCGGTGGCGCGCGCGTTCGCGCAGATCGTCGACCGGCATGGCACGGTCGATGCGCTGGTGTGCTCGGCCGGTACCAATGTGCCGAACCGCTACTGGGACACGCTGACCCCCGAGGCGTTCGCCAAGGTCACCGCGATCAATCTGAACGGCGTCGCCTATTGCGTGTCGGCGGTGCTGCCGGCGATGCGCAAGGCCGGCCGCGGTTCGATCGTCGTCGTGTCGTCATGGGCCGGCTGGCGGTTCACGCCGTTCACCGGCGCGGCCTACGGCGCGACCAAGACCGGGCTGGCGCCGCTGGTCGAGACGATCAACGACCAGGAGGGCCGCCACGGCGTGCGCGCGACGCTGGTGTGCCCGGGCGAGGTGGCCACGCCGATCCTGAAGACGCGGCCGGTGCCGCCGTCGGAGCTGGAGCTGAGCCGGATGCTGAAGCCGCAGGACGTGGCGAGCGCGATCGTGTTCGCGCTCGACGCGCCGCCGCACGTGTGTCTGAACGAGCTGGTGATCTCGCCGGTGTGGAACCGCATGTACATCGGCGGCGAGGACATCCGGCGGCGGTGACGGCGTTGACGGCGGGGGGGGCCCGCCCCAATGTTCGGGGCAGGGCGTCCCCGGGGCCGAACCCGCCGTCAGCCGGCCTCGGCCGGCACCGCCTGCGCCATCAGCTCGCGCCAGGCCGAGTCGTCGGCGGGCCACTGACGCTCGGGCAGCTCGTTCAGCCGGCGCAGGATCTGCGCGAGATGCCAGGTGGGCCGCGCACCGAGCGCGCGCGGCTGTTCGCGCCACAGTCGGCGGATCACGTTGTCGGCGACCGCGAAACGCTGCGCCAGGGCTTCGATGATCGCGCGATCCTGGCCGGCATCGATCGCACGCTTCAGCAGCTCACTGCAGCGCAGCGCATGCAGCGTGTCGGCACGGGCGGCGAGCTGGCGCAGGTCGAGCGTGGGCACCTGGCGCAGCCGCAGCGCTTCGGCCGGCAGCGGCACCGTTGCATCGGCCGGCTGCGACGCTGCGGCGTCGCGCATCGCCGACGCAGCATCCGGCGATGTTCCCGCCGCATCGGCCGACGGGTCGCGCGGATCGTCGATGACGAGCGCCGCCGGCATCGTTTCCAACGTCACCAGCGAGTCGGCGAAGAAGCTGGCCATCGACGGCAGCCGCGACAGCGCGTACGCGCGCGCCGCCGCATGGCGCGGATCGAGCCGCAGCCAGTTGTAGCAGCCGAGATGGTGGCCGACCGCGGCGGTGCGGCTCAGCTTCGCGAACGTGATCGGATCGAGGCTGCCTTCGATCAATGAAGCCAGCCGCTGCTCGACCGCCGCTTCGCGCAGGTCGATCGAACGCAGCGCGCGGCCGTAGAACTCGACGTCGATGATCTCGTTGCGCAGCGCCTCGCGCAGCTTGGCGAGGAAGTCCGGATAGCGGGTGGGCCGGTCGAACAGCGAATCGGGCTGATCGGGGTCCAGCCGGTGGTCGCGCACCAGATGGCGGCCCCAGTCGTCGCGGCGATGATCGAGCACCGTCAGCAGGTCGCCGGCCAGTGCGGCGAACAGCACGTCCAGCGCATCGTCGGCGCGGTGCCGCGGCTGGCTGGCCAGCGCGATCGGATGCAGCGTCTGCGCCAGCGCATCGACCAGCAGATGGATCGCGCGGTCGCTCAGCAGCGCACGGAAATCGTAGACGAGCTGATGACGGTCGACGCCGATGAAGCGGATGTTCAGGCCCCAGGCGCGCGCGAGCTGCGCGAAGATCGGATTGCGCATCAGCGACAGGCGCGAGGCGAGCGGCAGCAGCACGACGAACAGCCGCCATTCGCTGGACGGATTGCGCCAGATCAGCGCCCGCGGGCTGCGAACGTAGATGTGGGACAGATGCGCGAGTTCGGGGCCGACGGTGCCGGCATCGGCCAGCTCATCGTCGATCGGATAGGTGTCGATGCTCAGCGATTCGAAGTCCATCGGCGACAGCGGTGCGGCGCGACGTGTGCTGGACGCGCACGCGCAAGGTGGTGGTTTCCGGGAGCTGCTTCAGCGGCACGGCGGCGCGGGGGCAACCCGGCAGCCGCTGCGGGACACCGCCGCGGCCCGGCCCTGTCGGAACCGTGCCCGCGGGGCGCGAGGCGTCAGTCGGCCTGCTTGGCCGCCATCAGCAGGCCGCCGCCGCACAACAGCAGGCAGGCGGCCACCAGCGTACGGGTCACCGAACCACGCCACAGCGCTTCCGTTGCAGCCAGCACGCCGGCCGCCAGCAGGAACCTGGCGGTGACGGCGGTGCGTTTTGCGGGGCTCTGGTCGGTCATGGAATCTACTTTATCGCAAATCCGCCGCAAGCGGCGGGCGGTCCGTTGGGGGCAGATGGGAGCAGTTAGCCACTGGTCGGCCGAAGGTCGGAGGAATTTCCGCACGGACGGCGCGAATCGGCCGATGGCGAGGTCGGGGCGGCCCGCCGACCGCCCCGGCAGCCCGTCCGCCGGTACCTCGTTCAGCGGATGACCCCCGGCAGATGCCGCAGCGCCTGATCGATCAGCTCGGCACCGCTGGCCATCACCTTCTGCTCCCACTCCGGGCTGGCCGGCTTGAACGCTTCCAGCAGGTCGGCCTTGATCCGTTGCGCCGCGGCATCGCCGGGCCGGCCGTGGTGCTGCAGCCAGTTGTCGGCGCGCAACGCCCCCAGCACGACCGGCGGCGGATGGGTGCCGTATTCGGGCGCCACGCAGGTGAAGCGGGTGGTCGGCGGGAACAGCGGCACCAGGCCCATGTCCATCATGCCCTTCAGCGGCACCGACAGCGATTCGCCGGCGGTGGCCGACTTGACCTTGCCGCCCCAGACCTCGTTGCCGAACAGGTAGCAGGGATGGTCGACCGGTGCGCCGGTGATCAGCTCGCAGGCGCCCGACTCGCCCAGCCCGGTGTGCACGTCGAGCCAGATGACGGTGTCGGCCTGCACCAGGTGGGCCCTGACCAGCGACAGCAGATGCCGCACGCCGGGCTGCTGCGCCTGGCCGCCGAACTGCAGGCCCTGCGGATACTTGTACTGCCCCTCGGTCAGCATCGCCTGGAAGCGGCGAAAGCCGTGCTCGGCGATGAACGCCTCCATGCGCTGCTGGCGCGCCCGTTCGTTGTCGGGATCGAGGTCCGGCGGATTGATCGCGTCGTACATCGCCTCGTAGTCCGGCGAGCACTGGTCGACGTCGAAGCGGTCGCGGAAGTTCCGGTTGAAGTCGACGTTGTTCTCGTTGACCCGGCGCAGCCAGGCGAAGCCGTACGGATTGTTGGCATGCTGGATCACGATCGCGGTGTCGAGCGCCAGGCGCAGCCGCGGCAGCACCTCGTCGAGCAGATGGTGCTGGAACGCGCTGCCGGTGAAGCCCTCGACACCGTGGGTGCCGCTGGACAGCACGAACGCATGGCGCGGCCGGCGGGCGCCGAACATCACGAAGTCCAGCGCCAGCGTTTCGCCGTCCGGCCCGCGTCCGGCCAGCGACCGGGAGTCGATCAGCACGCCGTGGCGCGGCGCGAGCGCCCGGGCGCCGGCGATCAGCCGTTCGCGCGAGACGCGGTACGAAGGTTGGAAATGGCGGGCGGCGGTCATCGTGTCGGTGTCCTGGCAGTCAGGGTGGGCTGGGTCCGAGGGTGTCGGGAGGTTTTACGGAAGGTGCTGTACCGGGCGGTGTTCACAGGCGGCGTTCACAGGCGGCGTTCACAGGCGTGGGGCGGCGTGGCCACGGCGTCGCTCAGGCAGTCACCGTCAGGTCGATGCCGCGCAGCGGCGCGCCTGCGAACCGCACCGTCCAGTGCTGGCCGGCGTGCATCGGCTGGGCATCGGTCAGGGTGCCGGTGGTGACCACGTCGCCCGCATGCAGCGTGCGGCCGAGCCTGGCCAGCTCGCGCACCAGATGGCCCAGCGCCAGCACCGGGCTGTCGAGCACCAGCGCGCCATGGCCGGTGGCCACCGGCCGGCCGTCCAGCGACAGCTCGACGGTCAGCGCCGCCAGGTCGATTACCGGGTCGGCCAGCTCGGCCAGCGGGCGGCGCGGGCCGACCCGCAGCGCGCCATGCAGGGCCTGGGCGGCGAACGCTTCGGCGCCGGTGAACCGCCAGGCCGGGTAGACGCTCTGCACGACCTCGAAGCCGTGGGCATACCAGTCGATCGCGGCGACCAGGTCGCCAGGCTCGTCGCTGGCCGGCGTGCGGGCCAGGCCGAAAGCGATCTCCGGTTCCAGCCGCGGCTCGACGAACCCGGCCACCGAAAGCGTGGCATGCGGCTCTTCGAGCAGCGCCAGCGTGGTGTCGTACACCGGGCCCCAGATCGGATGGAACACGTCGTACAGCGGCCAGATCGAGCGGTTCGTGAAGCCGATCTTGTAACCGCGCGGATGCTCGCCGCGCAGCCGGCGGCGCGCGACGATCGCGTCCAGCGTCTCGCGCGCCTCGTTCAGGTCGGTCAGCGGATGCTCCCGTTCGGCGGGCAGCGAGCGGGCTTTGTCGTGGCACGCTAGGAGCAGTTCGGCGCGGCTGGTCATCATCGGGCTCCGCTTCGGTGATCGGGGCTGGTCCCCGTGCTCATTGTGCCGTGGCGGCGTGCGCGATGCGCAGCGATCCGGCTTCGCGTGACATCGTGCGCAGCGGTTGGGCCCGGAAGCTGCCAGCATGAGAAGGTCCTGCGGCTGACATCTTCTGACTGCGCCGCGAGGCGGCTCGGGGTGTAGACTTCCGGGTCCCGCGGGGCGATCTGGGGCTGCTCCGGTCCGCAGGTGCTTTCCAGCCTGCAAGGAGCAGCGGTCGGGATGCGGGTAACCGCGCAGAACAAAGGATGACGTGAATCGGCAGGACGGCCCTCGATCGAGCTCAGCTCTCGGGTCGGGCGTGCGGATTCCCTTGATTTCACATCACGGAGCGAGCTCTCATGAATCAGCCATACGTCGGCCCAGCGATCAGCCGTGCCAGCGGCACCGTCGACGCCCCCGATTACGTGAAACACAAGGGATTGATCCAATGGGTCGCGTCGATCGTCGAACTGACGCAGCCCGACCGGGTCGTCTGGGCCGACGGGTCCGAAGCCGAATACGACCGGTTGTGCGCCGAGATGGTGGCCGCCGGCACGATGCGCAAGCTCGATGAAGCGAAGCGTCCGAACTCCTATCTGGCCTGCTCCGATCCGGGCGACGTCGCGCGGGTCGAGGATCGCACCTTCATCTGCTCGGCCGACAAGAACGATGCCGGCCCGACCAACAACTGGATGGCGCCGGCCGAGATGCGGGTCACCTTGAACGGCCTGTTCAAGGGCTGCATGCGCGGGCGCACG
>DAISWF010000178.1:8727-12403 GCA_036826495.1 Burkholderiaceae bacterium | reverse complement strand
CCCGCAAGGGGCCGCTACGAATTCAGACTTCTACACCACGTCCCGGGACGTGACCTTTTTCTGCAGATCCTCGATCTGGGTCAGGTAATCCTTGTAGCTTGTTGTCACCTTATTCTCTCCTTCCGGTCGAGTGGCTGCGACGATTATATCGTTCGAGGTAGATATATATGAACAATAATTCCAGAAAGGGCGCCTCGATGTTGCGCCTGATCCACTCGGGCAAGGGCGGCAGAAGGGGCCGGATTTAAATGCCGGAGCGGATTCCATTTGTGATGCAACATCGAGGTCCGGGGATTCGGATCAACGGTTTTTACGAATGTTGCGCCGGTTTTAAAACGGAATACTTTGTCAACTAGTTCATCGCATCCGGAGAATGCGATGGTGCATTGTCAGAAATATGTCGGCTGCTCTGTGGCATTGCTTGCGGACGGGCGCCGGAAAATGAGGGAGTCGATCGGCGATGGAGCCACAGCAGTTCGATGAGGTGGTGGCCGGCTTCTATGAAGCGGCGGCCGGCGCGCTGCCGTGGACGGTGGCGCTGGACGGCATGGCGAGCGCCACCGGGGCCTGCGGTACCCATCTGCTGGGGATCGACCCGCGTTCCCGGCGGCTGATGTTCGCGCATGTCGGCGGCGTGACGCCGGTGCAGTCGATGGTCGATTACGTCGCCTACTGGCATGTCCGCAATCCACGGCTGGCATCCACCCTGGCGCTCGGGCCCGAGGAGTGGCTGCATTGTCACGAGCACTTCGACGAGGCGTTCGTGCGCGACAGCCCGTTCTATCAGGACTACCTGCTGCCGAGCGGCACCCGCTACACGTCGAACACCCGCATCCTCGACGAGCCGTCGATCGTCGTGAACCTGTCGGTGATGCGCCCGCTGCAGGCCGGGCCGGTGCGGCCGGCGGAGCTGGAGCAGCTCGAGCGGCTGCGCGCCCATCTGCGCCGCGCCTATGCGCTTTACCACGCCAATCACTCGCGCACCCGCGCCTGGGACATCGGCCGCCAACTGCTCGAAGAGCTGCGCCTGCCCACCTGGGTCGTCGACCGCAAGCGTCAGGTGCTGTATCGCAACCGCGCGGCCGAGGGAATGATCGCGCGCGGCGACCTGCTGGTCGAACTGACAGGCAACCTGCGGGCGATCGACGCCGGGGATCAGCGGCGGCTGGAGGCGGCGGTCGATGCGCTGCTCGAGGAGATCGATCGGCCCGATGGTCGGCTGATGGCACCCAATGTCCGCGTGGTCCGTCTGTCGGATAGTCGCGACAGGCTGCCGCGGCCCCTGTTCGCCACGCCGCTGCAGCCGGGGCTGCTGCCGGATCGCTGGGGCATGTCGCCGGCGCTGATGCTGTCCCTGCACGAGCGCGACGAGCGCGGCGCGCCGGATGTGTCTGCGGTGGCCAGCGTGTTCGAGCTGACGCCGGCGGAATCACGGATCGCAGTGTCGCTGTCGCTCGGCCGTACCGTCGAGCAGATCGCCGTCGATCACGCGGTGGCGGTGGCCACCGTGCGCAGCCAGGTCAAGTCGCTGTTCCAGAAGACCGGTGCGAAACGGCAGGCCGACGTCGTGCGGCTGATCGCGAGCCTGCCGGACCTCGCCACCTTGGCCCCTTGGCGCTCGCCGGCGCCGCAGCCCTGGTGAAGGCGCCCCGGCCCGGGGCAGTTCCGCCCGGGGTTTTGCTGACGGGTGTTGCGTCTCGTTCTCACCCATTTGGCGTAATTTGATCGGCAAAGCCACAAATCGATTTCCGCGTCGGGGGTTACCGCATAGATTCGTTTCTGGATTGAAATGTTCCGCGTCCTCCAATGTCGATCAGCGATCCGAATGGCGACGGCGCAGTCCCGGAATCGCGGCCGGCATTGTTCGATGAGGTCATCGCGCGGCTGCATGAAGCGGCGGCCGGCGGCATCGAATGGCGGGGCGCGCTCGATGAGCTGGCCAGCTATCTCGATGCATGGCAGGTCCAGCTTCTGTGTCACGACAAGGCAAGCGGCCGGCTGCTGTTCGATCACAGCGGCGGCCCGGCGCCGCTGAAGGCCCGCTTCGACTACCTGCGGCTCTATCACCAGATGGATCCGCGCATCGCGCCGATGCTGGTGCTGCCGGCCGGCGGCTGGCTGCACGATCATCTGCTGTTCGACGAGGCGTTCGTCGCCGGCCATCCGTTCTACCAGCAGTACCTGATTCCGCATGGCGGCCGTCATCTGTCGGCCACCGGGGTGCTCGACGACGAGCGCACGCTGACACTGCTGGTCGTGCAACGCGGCGCCGACCGCGCGCCATTGAATGCCGGCGAGATTGCCGAGCTCGATCGGGTGCGGCGCTTTCTCGCACGGGCGCTGATCACGCAGCGGCAGCAGCAGCTCATGCGGCCGGCGCTGTCGGCCGGCCGCGAGCTGCTCGAACAGTTCCGCTTCGCGACGATGCTGATCGATTCGCGACGGCAGATCCGTTTCACGAACCGTGCGGCGCGGGCCCTGCTGGGGGTGCAGCGTCATCTGCGCGACGATGCCGGTCTGCTGGCATGTCGTCATCCGAGTGACGACCGGCGGTTCGGCGAGCTGCTGGACGAACTGGCGCTGGACCGGCCCTCCGCGTCGGGCACCGCGCCGGGGGTCGGCGGCCGCCGGTTCATGCGGATCGGTGATCCCGGCGGCGGCTCGATCGGCGTGTTCATCATGCCGATGCGGCCGCAGGCGACGCAGGGCGCGTTCGGCCATCAGGGGCTGGCGATGGTGGCGATCCACGATCCTGCGTCGCGCTCGGATATCGATCCGGAGATCGTGGCCGAAGCTTTCGGTCTGACGCCTGCCGAGGCCGAGGTCGCAGTGCTGCTGGCCAACGGCCTGACCGCCGAGCAGGTGGCGGCGCGCAAGGTCGTCGGATTGACGACGGTGCGCTCGCAGATCAAGTCGCTGTTCGCGAAGATCGGCACCAATCGACAGGCCGATCTGGTGCGCATCCTGACCGGGCTGCCGGAGGTCCGGGTGCCCAGCGGGACCGACGTTGCCGACACGCGGCCGCCGCAGGAGGGTGGGCCGCGCTGACGATCGGCCGCCGCTGCGCGGCAGCGGGTCAATGCGTCGATGCGAAGGCCGGCCGGGTGCCGGGCGCCGGGGCCGCCGCCTCGAGATCAGCCGACTGCCGGCATTCCGCCCGGCCGTGTCCGCCAGGCGTCGATCGCCGCCGGCCAGAACGCAGCGACCGTGACAGCCCCGATCGCCGGCAGGCCCAGGTGCGTGGCCGCGCGCTGCAGCTCGGCCAGCGCCGATCGCGGATCGATCGCCTGCGCGCCGGTCTGCTTGGACAGCTTGTCGCCCGCGGCATCGAGCACCAGCGGCACATGCAGGTGGCGCGGCACCGGGCTGCCCAGCAGCCGGTGCAGCAGGATCTGGCGGGCGGTGGAGCCGATCAGGTCGTCGCCGCGGACCACGTCGGTGATGCCGCTGCGGCCGTCGTCGACGACGACCGCGAGCTGATAGGCCCACAGGCCGTCGGCGCGCAGCAGCACGAAGTCGCCGACGGTGTCCGCCAGCCGCTCGTCGAACGCGCGGCCGCTGCGGTCGCGCCAGCGGATTCGTGCATCGCCGACCCGCAGCCGCCAGGCCCGCGGCTGTCGGCCGGGCGCGAGGCCGTTGCGGCAGGTGCCGGGGTAGCTCAGTTCGGCATGGCGGG
>DAISWF010000178.1:1096-8717 GCA_036826495.1 Burkholderiaceae bacterium | reverse complement strand
TCCTCGGTCCGGTGCGCTCCAGAGAAATCTCGCGTCGGCATGGCGGGCGCTGGGGGCGCTCTGCGAATCGGCGATCTCGCGGCGGGTGCAGCCGCACGGATAGATCCGGCCCTGCGCGCGCAGCGCGTCGAACGCCTGCCGATAGTGCTCGTGGTGACGGCTCTGCCAGGTCACCGGCTCGTCAGGTTCCATGCCGAGCGCCGTCAGCGTGTCGATGATCGCGCGGGCCGCGCCCGGCACCTCGCGCGGCGGATCCAGGTCCTCGATCCGCAGCAGCCAGCGGCCGCCGGCGGCGCGGGCGTCCAGCCAGGAAGCCATCGCCGCCACCAGCGAGCCGGCATGCAGCGGCCCGGTGGGTGAGGGGGCGAAGCGGCCGACGTAGCAGGACCCTGCAGGCCTGGGCGCAGCCGACCGGGCGGGGTCGTCTTCGGTCGACCGGCCCGGCTCGTTCTCGGTCGGCCGGAGGGCGGCACCGGCGCCCGGTACGGGCGGTGCGGGCGCTACGGACTGGGCGGGCGGATCCATCGGGAAATAGTACGATGCGCCGGTCATGGTTTCGGTCGTCGTCGCCTATCACTCCGGATACGGGCACACCGCGCGGGTTGCGCAGGCGCTGCGCGACGGCGCGGCGACGCTGGCGGGCGTCGACGCGCGGCTGCTGGAGGTCGAGCGCATCGATGCGGCCGGCTGGGAGCTGCTGGCGGCGGCCGATGCGATCGTGTTCGGCGCGCCCACCTACATGGGCGGCGCCTCGGGCGCCTTCAAGCTCTTCGCCGACGCGTCGGCGCGGCCGTGGTTCGCGCAGGCATGGAAGGACAAGATCGCCGGCGGCTTCACCTGTTCGATGACGATGAGCGGCGACAAGTACGCGACGCTGATGTCGTTCGTGACCTTGGCGATGCAGCACGGCATGGTCTGGGTCGGCCCGGCGATGCTGCCGTCGGCGCTGGCCGGCGATCCCGAGGCACAGAACCGGCTGGGCAGCTATCTCGGCCTGATGGCGCAGGCCGACAACGTGCCGCCCGAGCAGAGCCCGCCGCGCGGCGACCTGGACGGTGCCCGCGCTTACGGCCGCCGTCTCGCTCACTTCGCTCGTCGTCGCCGCGTCGATTGATCGCCATTTCTCGTTGCTGACGTGCAACAAACGCCCCGGCGGGAGACTAGGATTTACCCCGATCGACAACCAATGAATCCAGGTCAAGACGTGCCGCGTTGCAGCAGCGTAGGCGAGGCCTGTCGGCTTTGCTTATGGACCGAAACATTTTTGGCGCTGGGGTTGACAGTCGTTTGCTCTTTTTGACGGTAATTTTGGCCGATTCCGGTAGTTCTCACCGGTTTTTCGTGGTTGCCCGGCCTGTTTCAGGGGGGTCGGGAGGGGAGTGCCGCCGACCGATTTGTCAATCACGAAACACGCTGCGGCGCCACAGGAAAAATGGGGGATGGGCGACGTCGAGGTGAATCGCTAGACTTTTTCGAACCTACCGAGTCCTTGCGATGAAGCCGACCTGCTCCCTCCTCGATCATCATGCCGCGTTGGCTGGATGCATGCGCGGCGAGCTGTGGGCCTTGCGGGCCATCGTCGAGGCCGAAGGCGGAGCGCTCAACGCGATGGTGCTGCGCATCGTCGGCGATGAGGCCGGCGCCCGCAAGGTGCTGAAGGAAGCGCTGCTTCAGGTCTTCCGCGAGGCCGAACGGTTCGACCCGCGCAACGGCACCGCCCGCGGTTGGATCTTCGCGGTCGTGCGTCAGCGGGCGCTGGCGGCACGGCGTACGCTGGAAGTCGAACGCCGGCTGGCCGCCAGCCGCAGCGCGGCGGCAGCCGCCGCTGCGGCATCGGCGGAGCCGTCGGCAGCCGCCGACGGGCAGCCCGACCCGATCTCGCTGGCCTTCTTCGACGGCTACAACCGCGAGCAGATCGCCGGGCGCTGCCATGCGCCCGCCGCGGCGGTTCGCCAGTGGATCCGCGGCGGGCTGACGAAGCTGATGGATCTGCCCGCGTGAACCTGCGCGATCCGAAGGAGCGCACCGCGCTCGCCGGGGAGTACGTGCTGGGAACCTTCGACGAGAACGAGCGTCGCGGGTTCGAACGGCAGTTGCAGGACGATGCCACGCTGCGCGCCGAGGTGTCGCGCTGGCATGACCGGGTGCTGGCGCTGGCCAGCCGCCTCGAACCGGTCCCGCCGGGCCCGTCGCTGTGGGATGAGCTGGAGCGCGAAATCCTCGATACCCGTGCCAGGCGCGAGAAGGCCGAGCGCAGCCTGTGGCAGCGGCTGGACGTCTGGCAGCTCATCGCCGGTCTGGCGGTGGCTGCGGTGATGCTGTTCGGCGCGGTGCTGCTGCTGACCTGGTCGGCCCAGCGGGATGCGCGGCTGGTGGCGCTGTTGCAGGATGGGTCAGGCGAGGCGTCGTGGGTCGTCGAAGGCCGGCCCCGGAGCGGACTGTCGCTGCGGCCGGTGATCCCGGCGGTCGGCATGTCCGTGCATCGCGCCAGCGGCGGCAGCGCGGAGTTCTGGACGCAGATGCCGGGCGCCCGCGAGCCGGTGCCGCTGGGCACGCTGGGCGTCGACGAATCCACCGAGATCGCCGCGTCGCGGCTGCCGGGGCTGGTCGAAGGGCAGATGTTCGGCATCACGCTGAAGCGCCCGTCGGCTTCGCCCGAAGACGCGACGCCGGCCACCAGCGTGGTGTTCACCGGCAAGGTCGTGGCGCTGCCGAACTGAATCGGCTGCGGTCCGCTGTTCCCCCGGGCCGCTGTCGCGCGGGCTTTTGCTACAGTCTGATTTCACTCTTCGACAACAAATCCGGAGACATTCCATGGTCCGCATTCCTATGGCCCTGCCGGCCGCGCTGGCGCTGTCGGCCGGTCTGGTGACGGTCGGCCTGCTGGGGGCCGGCGCCGCGCAGGCGCAGGACAACTGCCCGAACCGCGGCGATCTCGATGTGCAGTATTGCGATGCGAACAAGGACCTGGTGGCCGACGTGCCCACCGATCCGAAGAAGCTGAAGAACCCCTCGACGATCGTGTTCACCTACACGCCGGTCGAGGATCCGGCGGTCTACGAGAAGATCTTCTCGCCGTTCACCGAGCACCTGGCCAAGTGCACCGCGAAGAAGGTGGTGTTCTTCCAGGTGCAGAGCAACGCCGCCGAGATCGAGGCGATGCGCTCGGGCCGGCTGCACGTGGGCGGTTTCTCCACCGGGCCCACCGCGTTCGCGGTCAACATCGCCGGCGCGATCCCGTTCGCGGTCAAGGGCACCGAGAAGGAGTTCCAGGGCTACAACCTGATCGTCGTCGTCAAGAAGGACAGCCCGTTCCAGAAGCTGCCGGATCTGAAGGGCAAGAAGGTCGCTCACACCGCGCCGTCGTCGAACTCCGGGCACATGGCGCCGATGGCGCTGTTCCCGGCGCAGGGGCTGACGCCGGAGAAGGACTACAAGGTGCTGTTCTCGGGCAAGCACGACCAGTCGATCCTCGGCGTGAACTCCGGCGATTACGACGCGGCGGCGGTGGCCTCCGACGTGTTTCACCGGATGGCGGTGCGCGGGCAGATCAAGGAGGAGAACTTCCGGGTGATCTACCGCAGCGAGAAGTTCCCGACCTCGTCGTTCGCGATCGCGCACGATCTCGAGCCCACGCTGTCGAAGAGAATCACGCAGTGCTTCTACGACTACCGTTTTCCCGACGAGATGAAGAAGGCGTTCGACGGCGCCGACCGCTTCTTCCCGGTCGAGTACAAGAAGGACTGGGACGTGGTCCGCAAGGTCGCCGAGAGCGGCGGCGAGTCGTTCAACCGCGCGGCCTACGACAAGGAAGCGGCCAAGGCGAAGAAGTGACGGCGCGCGCATGACATTGGTCGTTGCGCGGCTGGTCAAGGAGTACCGGCGCGGTCAGCCGGTGCTCAACGGCATCGACCTGACGGTCGAGGGCCGCGGGCTGACCGCGATCATCGGCCCGTCGGGCACCGGCAAGTCGACCTTGATCCGCTGCATCAACCGGCTGGTCGAGCCGACCGCCGGCACGGTGACCCTGGACGGTCTGGAGCTGACGCGGCTGGCCGGCCGGGCGCTGCGCGACGCGCGCCGGCGCATCGGCATGGTCTTCCAGGAGTACAACCTGGTCGAGCGGCTGACGGTGATGGAGAACCTGCTGACCGGCCGGCTCGGCTATGTCGGCCTCATCGACGCCTGGCGGCGGCGGTTCCCGCCGGCCGACATCGACCGTGCGTTCGCGCTGCTCGACACGGTGGGGCTGGCCGGCTTCGCGAACCGGCGCGCCGATGCGCTGTCGGGCGGGCAGCGCCAGCGGGTGGGCATCGCGCGGGCGCTGATGCAGCAGCCCAATCTGCTGCTGGCCGACGAGCCGACGTCGTCGCTCGATCCGCGCACGTCGGTGGACATCATGACCTTGATGCGCGAGCAGGGGGCCAGCCTGGGCATCCCGGTGCTGGTCAACATGCACGACGTGGAGCTGGCCCGGCGCTTCGCCGACCGGATCATCGGCATGTCGGGCGGGCGCATCGTCTACGACGGTGCCGGCGACGGGCTGACGCACGAGATGCTGCGGCGGATCTACGGCGGCGAGAGCTGGATCGTATGACCTCCCCGAAGCGCCTGCGGCGCCTCCCCCAAAGGGGGCGGGCACTTACGGCCCGGCAAAGCCGGATCCGTGGTGCCCCCTCCAGGTGTCGGCGCCCTGGCGGGCGCGACTCGGTGATACCGACTTGCAGCAGCCTGACGACATGCAGCAGCCGGTTCACGTGAAGCCGTTTCGGGCGGGTGTGGGCGCGCGGCTGATCGGGGTCGCGGTATTCGTCTATGCGATCTATGCGGCCGCGCAGCTCGAGTTCACCTGGACGCGGTTCGAAGCGGGGCTGGGCAATGCGGCGAAGTTCGTCGCGCGGATGTTCCCGCCGAACTTCGAGCGCTGGGACGTGCTGCTGAAGGGGCTGCTGGAGAGCCTGGAGATCGCGGTGCTGGCGTCGGCGCTGGGCATCCTGGTGGCGCTGCCGGTGGGGCTGGCAGGGGCGCGCAATCTGATGCCGGCGGTGGTGACCTGGCCGGCGCGGGCGCTGGTGTCGCTGTGCCGGTCGCTGCATCCGGTGATCGTCGCGATCCTGTTCGTCAAGGCGGTGGGGTTCGGTGCGCTGGCCGGCATCCTGGCGCTGGCGGTGGCCTCGATCGGCTTCATCGGCAAGCTGTTCACCGAGGCGATCGAGGAGATCTCGATGAAGCAGATCGAGGCGGTGCGCGCCACCGGCGCCTCGTTCGGCAACCAGATCGTGTACGGCGTGCTGCCGCAGGTGCTGGGCCGCTTCGTCGGCTTCGCGACCTACCAGGTCGACTCGAACCTGCGCAACTCGACGATGGTGGGCATCGTCGGCGCCGGCGGCATCGGCGGCGCGCTGTTCTCGGCGTTCCAGCGGTTCGACTACGACTTCGTCTGCGCGATCCTGCTGACGATCATCGCGATCATCATGGTCGGCGAGGTGCTGGCCAATCTGGTGCGGTCGGTGTTCGTCGAAGGGTTGGGCGTACGCGAGCTGCTGACGCGCCGCCACGATCCGCGTATCGATCGGCTGCGCGCGGCGACGATGCAGGCGCAGGCGCGGGCACGCGATGACTGAGGGCGCTGGCGACGCCGGGGCGACCGGCGGGAAGAACAGGGCTGCCGGCGCGGCCGGTGCTTCCAGTGCTTCCGGTGCCTCCGGTGCCTCCGGTGCCTCCGGTGCCTCCGGTGCTTCCGGTGCTTCCGGTGCTTCCGGTGCGCCCGGCACGGCCGGTGCAGAGTCCTTGGCCGCGCCGCGTCGCTGGCACCGTCACACCCGCGGGCAGCGGCTCGCGCGCTTCGGCGTCTGGCTGGCGATCGTCGCCGCGGTGGTGCAGGCGCTGCGCTCGGTGGAGGTGATCCCGGAGTTCCTGCTCGATGCGCCCGAGCAGATGCAGGACATGCTGTCGCGGATGTGGCCGATCGACTGGGCGCACTATCCGAAGGGCGTGCATGCGGCACTGGTCGAGACCCTGCACATCGCGACGCTGGGCACCTTGCTGGCGGTGGCGATGGCGATTCCGTTCGGGCTGATGGTCGCGCGCAACTTCACTCCGCATCCGCTGGCGAACTTCGTCGCGCGGCTGGTGCTGGTGTCGTCGCGCTCGGTCAACTCGCTGGTCTGGGCGCTGCTGTTCGTCGCGATCTTCGGGCCCGGCGCGCTGGCCGGCACGCTGGCGATCGCGTTCCGTTCGATCGGCTTCGTCGGCAAGCTGATCGGCGAGGCGATCGAGGAATGCGGCGCCGGTCCGATCGAGGCACTGCAGTCGGCCGGCGCCGGCAAGAGCGCGCAGCTCGTCTACGGCTTCTGGCCGGCGGTGAAGCCGGCGTTCTGGTCGGTGGTGCTGCTGCGCTGGGACATCAACGTGCGCGAATCGGCGGTGCTGGGGCTGGTGGGCGCGGGCGGCATCGGCATGGCGCTGGACACCGCGCTGAACCTGTTCCAATGGGACCGCGTGGCGCTGGTGCTGTTCGCGATCTTCGCGGTGGTGGTGCTGGCCGAGCTCGGGGTCACGGCGCTGCGGCGGCGGATGATCTGAACGCCGCTGCATCGGATCCGCTCGCCGGCGCGGGGCGCCGGCAGCGTGATTTATGTCACGGAGGAGGGCTGCTCGTGGGACGGTTTGGCAACTATTCCACAGCAGGGCGCGACGTCGGTTTTCTAGACTGCCAGCAGCGATTCGAAGCAGTTTCCCGAAACCACCAAGAGGGTCGAAATGGCCAACTCGAACATCACCTACCTGACCGATGCCACCAAGTCCGCCGCGCTCGAGCAGCATCGCAAGCCCTGGCTGTCGGTCGTGCCTCGTGAAGAGGTCGTCGAGGCCGGTGACAAGCTGCAAACCCACCGCCTCAGCGATCCGGTGCTGATGGTCTCCGATGCATCGGCATCGAGCTTCGTCTTCGAGCTGCGCTCGCGCGTCAATTCGCGCGTGCTGGTCGGCGGGCCGATCGCCCATGCCGGCGACGTGAAGGCGAAGGTCGCCTCGCTGCTGGAACTGTGCAAGCAGGAGACGTCGTTCCGCATCGATCGCCAGGCCGACGGCAACGTGGTCAAGCTGCTCGACGACAAGGGTCAGGAGGTCGGCGCGAGCGAGGCGATCGCCAGCGAGGCGATGACCAAGGCGATGTTGAAGCTGATCGCCAGCCAGGCGCGCCGCGCGCGCATCGTTCACCGCGCCTGACCGCGCCTGACCGCGCCGGGCGTGCGCTCAGGCAACGGTGGCCGGGGCAGGGCGCCGGTCGCGCAGGGCCCAGGTGCCGACCAGCAGCAGTGCGGCGGCGAGCAGGCTGGGCGCGATGATCGGGTCGCCCAGCCGCGCGCTGGCGCTGACCGCCAGCGGGCCGAGCAACTGGCCCAGCGCGAAGGCCGAGGTCAGTGCGGCGGTGAGCCGTGGCGCCTGGGCGCCGCCGATGCGGCGGGCCTCCTGCAGGCCGGACATCGTCGCGACCATGAAACTGCCGCCGATGCAGACGGCGGCCAGCAGCAGCGCCGGGATGCCGCTGCGCAGCACCGGCAGCAGCACGCCGACGGTCATCAGCAATTGTGAGGCTGCCCACAGGCGGCGCGGCGGG
>DAISWF010000178.1:0-1086 GCA_036826495.1 Burkholderiaceae bacterium | reverse complement strand
GCCGCCGCAACGCCGAACACCGGCCACACCCAGCCGAATACCAGCGGATCGGCGATCACCTGGCGGGCCTGCGCCGGCAGGAAGGTCGCCGGGATGATGTAGCCGAAGCCGAACGCGCCGTAGCACAGCGTGATCCGCAGCGCATCGGGGATCGCGAGGACAGAGCCGGGCGGCCCGGCTCCAGGCGACCTGGCTTCAGGCGACCCGGCTCCGGGTGGCCCGGCTCCAGGTGGTCCGGTACCAGCCGGTGCAGAGCCCGGCGCGTTCGCCGCCGGCGCGTCGAACGCCCGCCAGCCGAGGATCGCGACCACCATCGCCAGCACGCCCAGCACCAGCCAGCCGTGCGCGCTGCGCTGTCCGCTGTGGCCGATGACCAGGCCGACCATCCCCGCTGCGACGATGCCGATGCCGACGCCGGCGAACACCCAGCCCGACAGCGCCGGGCGTCCGGCGGCGGCCAGCCGCGGCAGCGCCCAGCCGCTGACGCCGACCAGCACCCAGGCGCTGGCGACGCCGGCCAGCAGCCGCAGCAGCCACCAGCTCTCGAACGACGTGGTGAACGCCATCGGCAGCGTGCATGCCGCCACCGCCAGCAGCCCGATGCGTGCGGCGATGGCCGGCCGCGGCGGACGCAGCAGCAGGCTCAGGCCGCCGAGCAGATAGCCGAGGTAGTTGGCACCGGCCAGCCAGCCGCCGTCGCTGATCGACAGACCGTGCTGCGCCTGCATCAGCGGCAGCATCGGCGTGAACGCGAAACGGCCGATGCCCATCGCGGCGGCCAGCCCCAGCAGACCGACGACGGCGACCAGCAGCGGAGATTGGCGGGAGTGTTCGGCGTCCACGGGCCGCTATCGTACGCGCGGTACGGCGACCCAGCCGTCGTCGAGCGGCAGCACCCGCACCGCCTGATCGAACACGTCGGCGAGCGCGGCATGCACGCGGGGGTCTGCGGTATCGCCGGTGGTCACGATGCGACCGTCGCGCATCACCACCAGCCGGTCGGCGGCCAGTGCCAGCGACAGATCGTGCAGCACGCTGACGATCGTGTGCCGGCCGGCGAGCCGGCGCAGCAGCGTCATCAGCGCA
>DAISWF010000177.1:0-12457 GCA_036826495.1 Burkholderiaceae bacterium | reverse complement strand
CCTCGTGCTTGAGCGGCGACAGCAGCCGCAACGTGAGGAAGTTGATCACCGCCAGGATCACCGCGATGTCATAGAGCCCGTAGCCCACCGCGGCGCCCAGCGCCCCGGTGGTCCACAGGCTGGCCGCGGTGGCGGTGCCGGTCGTGCGGCGGCCGAGCTTGAGGATCGCGCCGCCGCCGATGAAGCCGATGCCGGTGATCAGTCCTTCGAGCACCTTGGCCTGGCCTTCGGACTCCGCGCCCAGCACCCTGATCGCGATCAGCGCGAAGCCGCAGCTAGCCACCGCGACCAGCGGAAACGTCCGTATGCCGGCGGTGCGCTCGCGCTGCTCCCGGTCCCAGCCGGTCGGCAGCGACAGCAGATAGGCAAGGCCCAGCGCGACCAGGTGGCCGACGAGATCGGAGCTGCTGAACGCCGTGAGGGACATGAGGCACCGCAGTGTTCGGGCATTCGCGCCCTGCCGCGCGGCGCGGGCCGCAGCAGGGCAAGCGCCATGCCTGTCAGCGGGCCAGCGGCCGGGGCGTCGCCAATGTCAGCGGATGCGGCGGATCGAGATCGATGGCCGAGCGGCCGACGAACAATTCGTAGCGACCCGCCGGCATCGTGAAGCGGCGGGCGGCGGGGTCGTAGTGCGCGAGCAGCCGCGGCTCCAGCGCGATCCGCAGCGTCTGCCGGGCGCCGGGCCGCAATGTCGAGGTCTTCGCGAAGCCGGCCAGCCGCCGGATCGAGGCGTTCGAGACACCGGGGGCAGCGGGGGCATCCGGCACGGCGGCATAGACCTGCACGACATCGGCGCCGGCGCGGCTGCCGGTGTTGCGCACGGTGACGGTGAGCTGCGGCGCGCCGCGCACCCAGCGTACCGGGCCGGTCTGCTGCGTGAACGTCGTGTAGCTCAGGCCGTGGCCGAACGGAAACAGCGGCTGCCGTCCGGTGCGCTGGAACCAGCGGTAGCCGACGTCGGCGCCTTCGATGTCGTAGTCGACGCTGGCGGGCATCGGCGCGGGCGGCTGCAGGCCGGCGCCTTCGAGCAGCGGCCGGGGGAGCTGTGACAGGTCGCGCGGCCAGGTGAACGGCAGGCGGCCCGACGGCGAGACCTTGCCGAACAGCAGGTTCGCGATCGCCTCGCTGCCCGCGCTGCCCGGATACCAGGCGACCAGCACCGCGCCCACCTGCTGGAGCCACGGCATCGCCACCGGCCCGTTGTTGACGACGACCACGACGGTGCGCGGGTTGGCCTGCGCGACCGCGCTGACCAGCGCATCCTGCCCGTCGGGCAACGTCAGGTCGGGGGAATCGACCGACTCGGTCGCCCACTTCTCGACGAACACCACCGCGGTGTGGCTGTTGCGTGCGAGCCTGGCCGCGGCTGCCGCATCGCGGCCGTCGTTGAACGCGATGGTCGGGCCCTTGTCGCGGATCGCCTTCAGCGGCGGGTTGGGGTCGTACAGCACCGGGCCCGGCCAGCCGGTGGGCCCGATGCCGGGCACCGCGTTGCCGCCGCGCGGCCGCACCAGCGACGACCCGCCGCCGGCGAGCACGCCCTTGTCGATGTGACGGCCGATGACCGCGATCGCGCCGTCGCGGGCGTTCAGCGGCAGCAGTCCCTGCTCGTTGCGCAGCAGGACCGCGCCGGCCTCCAGCGCGTCGCGCGCGACGATCAGGTTCGCGGTCACGTCGAGCGGCTCGTAGGGGAGTCGGCGATCGGACGGGCGATCAGACAGGCGCTCCGACGGGCGCTCTGACGGGCGGTCGACCGGGTGATCGTACAGGCCGGCGGCGAACAGGCTGCGCAGGATCCGCTGCACCATGTCGTCGAGCCGCTGCGCCGGCACCTCGCCGGTCCGCAGCGCCTGTCGCAGCGGCCCGTCGAAGTACACCTGGTCGTCGAACGATTCGCCGGCCGATTGCTGGTCGAGCCCCGCATTGGCCGCCTTCGCGGCGCTGTGCACCGCGCCCCAGTCCGACATCACGAAGCCGGGATAGCGCCAGTCGCGCTTGAGCACCCGGTTCAGCAGCTCGTCGTGCTCGCAGGCGTAGTCGCCGTTGACGCGGTTGTAGGCGCACATCACCGCGCCCGGCCGGCCGCGTTCGATCGCCAGCCGGAAGGCGAGCAGGTCGGATTCGTGCATCGCCTGCTCGCCGATCCGCACGTCGATCGACATGCGGGCGGTCTCCTGATCGTTCAGCGCGAAGTGCTTGATCGTCGACAGCACGTGCCGGCTCTGGATCGCGCGGATCGATTCGCCGACGATGCGGCCGGCCAGCAGCGGATCCTCGCCGGCGTACTCGAAGTTGCGCCCGTTGCGCGGCTCGCGCATCAGGTTGATGCCGCCGGCCAGCAGCACGTTGAAGCCCTTGTAGCGGGCCTCGCCGGCGATCATCGCGCCGCCGGCGCGGGCGATTCGCGGATCCCAGCTCGCGGCGATCGCCAGTCCCGACGGCAGCGCGGTGGCGCCCTCGTCCTTCGGCCGGCGACCCGGCTGCGTGACGCCCTGGCCCGCATCGGTTTCGCGCAGCGCCGGAATGCCCAGCCGCGCGATGCCGGGCACATGCCCGACGCCGACGATCGCGCCCGGCGGCAACGGCAGTCGCTTGATCGCTTCGGGAATCGCGAACTGGCTGCGGATCAACTGGAACTTCTCATCGCGCGTCATCGCGCGCACCACCAGCCGGGCACGCTGGTCGGGCGACAGACGGGCGTCGGCCCAGGGGCCGGGCCCGGTCGGCGCGGCCGCTGCGGTCGCCATCGATGCTGCTGCCGTCATCGCGGCCACCGTCAGCCATGCTCTCATGCCGTCACGTCCTCATGCCCGCGCTTTCCCGTTCCAGCCCGCTGTCGCGTTCGAGCCCGCGTTCCACCCCGCCTTCCAGTCCATATCGTAGTGTGCCCGCCGACGATTCGCCGTCGCGCGCTTCGCCGGCCAGCCGTACCTGCGGCAGGTACTGCGGATACCGGCGCTGCATGAAGTCGATCATCCGCTCGCGCAGATGGCAGCGCAGATCGAACGCCTGCGACGACGAGGCGGCGGTGCACAGGATGCGCAACTGCATCGTCCGTTCGGTGAGGTCGGTGACCTGCAGGTTGAAGAAGCGGCCGTCCCAGTCGGGCGCTTCGCGGATCACCCGTTCGAGCTCGGCGCGCAGCGGCGCGAGCGGCGTCCGGTAGTCGACATACAGGAACAGCGAGCCGAGAAGCTGCGAGGTGTGGCGGGTCCAGTTCTGGAACGGCCGCTCGATGAAGTAGCTGAGCGGCAGGATCAGGCGCCGATCGTCCCAGATGCGCAGCACGACGAAGGTGCCGGTGATCTCCTCGACGCGGCCCCATTCGCCTTCGACGACCAGCACGTCGTCCAGTCGGATCGGCTGGGTCATCGCGATCTGCATGCCGGCGATCAGATTGCTGAACACCGGCTTGGCGGCCAGACCGGCGACGATGCCGATGATGCCGGCGGAAGCCAGCAGGCTCGCACCGACCTGGCGGGCCCCGGTGAAGGTCATCAGCATCATCGACAGGCCGGTGATCACCGCGATCGTCATCAGCGTGCGCGACAGCACACGGGTCTGCGTCAGGATCCTGCGCGCATTGAGATTGTCGGCGACGTCCCAGGGGTTCTCGCGGATGATGCCCTCGGCGAATCCCTTGACCGAGCGCACTGCCAGCCAGGTGGTGGTGGCGATCAGCATCAGCCCGTTCAGGTGGCGCACGCTGTCGATGAAGTCCAGCGAGTCGGGTGTCGCCTGCCAGACGGCCTGCATCGCGATGAACGGCAGCACCCAGCCGGCCGGCCGCCGCGCATAGAGGAACATCGAATGCAGCGCCGGCGTCGATTGCGTGGCCCGGCGCAGCAGCGGCGATGCCAGCCGGTGCACGATCAGCGCGATCAGTATCGCGATCGCCGCCGCGATCGACGTGCTGATCCAGGGGTTCGTGGTGGCGAATTCGACTACGGGCATCGGCGCGGACGGTCGGTGAACGAAGAAGGGGGACCGAGGAGAGGCAGCGAAGCTGATGCGTCGCCGGCCGGCGACCATCCTGACCGGATGCAGGATGCCGGATGCAGGATGCCGGATGCCGGATGCCGGCGTGACCGCGTGTGCGACATCGTTGCGGATCGGCACGATGTACAGGGTCGCGGGCGGCTGGGCGCAGCATGCGCGGGCATATCGATTGCAAACCTTCGCTGACGTGCCACGGCCTGCGGGTCATGGTGTTCCTTTGCATCGACAGAGCAGGAGTTCAGGATGAAACAGATGCGACATGTACTGGCCGTCAGCATGCTGCTGGCCGCATCGGGCGCCTTCGCGCAGATGACGGCGCCGGCCTCGCCGACTGATCCGGCGCGCGGCGGCGCGATCATCCGGCCGGGCGATCCCGTCGGTTCGCCTACCGATGCCGAGCGTGCCGCCGAGCAGCGCGCAGCCGAGCAGCGTGCGGCTGAACGCGCGGCCGAGCAGCGAGCTTCCGAACGGCGTCCTCGCGACGTGGACCGGGTATCCCAATACGATGCCCGTCGTTGGGACCGGACCGCACCGCCGAGCGCCGGCACCAGCATGGGCGCCGCGCCGTCGGGCAACTCCGGCAACACGCAAGGCAACCGCTCGGGGCCGGCCGCTCCGATCCCTCCGGGCACCGCGACCCAGTGACGGACGTGTCGCCGGGCCGACCGGCGGCTCTCCCTAGTGTCCTGTTCCGGAGATAGCTGGCATGAGGAACACTAGGGAGGGTCCGCATAACCTAATGGGCTCCAGATCTTGCCAGACGGGGATGATCGGGTGGTCGGGCGGCCGCCCGAGGGCCCCGTCTGGCAAGACCCGCAGGGCGGGCGGCAACGGGGCGATGGCGGCGTTGCGAACCTGAGTCGATACCACCGGTATCGACTCAGAACCGCGCCTTGCCCTCGCCCCGTTGCCGCCCGTCTGGAGCCCGTTAGGTTATGCGGACCCTCCCTAGGTAGAGGGCGCCGGGCTGGATGCCCCCTGGCGCAGTCGCACCAGCGCGAGCTGGCGCGACTGCGCAACCAGCCGCCCTTCGGAATCCCACAGCCAGCCGTCCTCGATCATCCGGCCGTCGGCGAGATCGGACGTGCGGAACTGCCCGATCACCCAGCCCGGTGCCGGGCGACGGCGCACATGCACCGTCAGCTCGAGCGTCGGCACCCAGCCGACCGCCCCCAGCACTCCGAACACCGCGGGCGGGAACGCGTCGGCGAACAGCAGCATCGCCAGCGCATCGGGCTCACGCCCGTCGAGAAAGCGGATCCAGCCCGACACCTGCGCACGGCCGACCTTGCCGGCCTGCGCCTCGTCCGGATGCAGCCGGATCTCCAGCCGATCGAGGATCGGCAGCAGCACGCCCTGCGCGGCGCCCGATCGCCCGACGCAGCGTTCGGGAGGCGGGATGTCCGGCGGCGGAATGGTCAACTCCGACGTGGCGGGCGACGATGAAGCATCGCCGCCCAGATCGCCGAGCGCCGCCAGCACTTCGAGCCGCGCGGCGCCCTCCTGCGTCAACGTCGCCCGCGCGGTGGACAGCGCACGGCCGCTGCGCAGCACCCGCGCATCGATCTCGCATGCCTGACCCGCGAGCCCGGGTTTCAGATAGTGGACGGTTACACTTAGCGGGTCGGGATGCTGCGGGGCCTGTTGCCGCAGCGCCGATACCGCCAGCGACATCAGATAGCCCCCATTGGGGTTGTCGGCGATGTTCCATGCCGGATGGACGGTGCCGGACCAGGTGTTCGGGGCCGCCGGCTGCAGGCGGGTCTCGTCGTCGAAGTGACTCATGGTGATGTTCGATGCAGGTGGGCCACGGCCCTTCAGGCATGCAGTTTGCCAGCCTCCGACGATTTTGTTTCGCCGACTCCTCCCACCCTGAGCAGCGATGGATCGATGAATCGAAAACACCCATTACATGCGGGCCTGCTGCTCGCGCTGGTTGCACCGCTGGCATCGGCCCAGGTTCCCAACCTGGCCACGATCAAGACCGACGACCGATGGCGCGCCGCCTTCGGGCTGGGTTTCAGTCATGCGGGCGGCAATACCAGTGCCAGCTCGCTGAACCTGAGCGCCGATGCGGCGCGGGCCTCGTCGATCGACAAGTGGACGCTCGGCGGGCGCTATCTGCGCGGCCGCAACGACGGCGTGACCAATGCCGACCAGGCGGTGCTCGGTACGCGCTATGACCGCGACATCGTCGGACCGTGGTTCGGCTTCGGTCAGGGCAGCTTTCTGCGCGACCGGCTGGCGAACCTGAGCGGTCAGTACGCCGGCAACGTCGGCGTCGGCTATCACGTGGTGCGCAGCGATCCGCTGACCTGGGACCTGTTCGCGGGCGTGGGCTACATCTACGACAGCTACGTGGCGCCGGCGGTGGTCGCCGACGAGCTGCGCGATCACTACGGCCGCGCCGAGGTGCTGATCGGCCAGGAGTCGCAGCACAAGTTCAGCGACAGCACGACATTCAAGCAGCGGCTGGCGTTCTACCCCAGCCTGCGCGAGTCGGCCGGCCGCCGCGCGACCTTCGATGCCAGCCTGGTCGTGGCGATCAACAAGGTGTTCGCTCTGAATGCGACGCTCGGCTATCGGTACAACAGCGAGCCGGGGCTGGGTCTGAAGACCAGCGACACGCTGTTCGTGACCAGCATCACGTACCGGATCGAGTGAGCGGAGCGGTGCGCCGGGCAGGCCCTTCGCGTCAGTTGCCGGAGCGAGCGAGCGACGGGACGGTGATCGTGCGTACCGCGGTCGGCTCGAAGGTGATGACGCCGGCGCTCACCAGTTCGTCGTAACGTTCGCGCGGCATCGCCAGCCGCTCCGCGAGCACCGCCAGGCTGTGCTGGCCCAGCAGCGGCGCCGGCGTGCGGGCCCCCAGCCGCCGGCCGTTCTGCCGGATCGCCGGCCCGGCCTGGCGCTGCGGCCCGGAGAACTCGCGCACCAGGTCGATGAAGAAGCCGCTCGCCTGCAGGTGCGCATTGTCGGCGAGCCGATCGGCGTGCAGCACCGGCGCACTGGCTATGCCCGAGTGCTGCAGCAGCGCCGCGGCCTGCGCCGCCGGCCGTTCGCGCGACCAGCGGGCTATCGCTTCGTCGAGTGTCTGCGCATGTTCGCGGCGCGCGGCGGCATCGATGAAACGCGGATCGTCGGTCCATTCGGGATGGCCGAGCAGCCGCGCGAATCGTTCGAAGGCCGCATCGGTGTCGACCGCGACCGCCAGCCACTGATCGGCGCCGGCTGCCGGCCAGATGCCGTGCGGCGCATGGACCGGATGGGCATTGCCGAGGCGCGGTGCCGGTGTGCCGGCCTGATGGGCCAGCAGCGCCGGCGTCGCGAACGGCAGCATCGCCTCGATCATGCTGAGGTTCACGTACTGTCCCTGGCCGCTGCGGCGACGTTCGACGAGCGCCGTCAGCGCCGCCGCGCAGCCGTACAGTCCCCCGATCGGGTCGCCGTAGGCGAGCTGGTACATCGTCGGCGGGTCGTGGGCGTTGCCCATGAAGCTCGGCAGACCTGCGCCCTGTTCGAGCGTGGAACCGTAGGCGCGGGTGTCGGACCAGGCATTGCCGGTGCCGAACGCCGACATCGACACCATCACCAGCGACGGGTTGACCTGCGCGAGCTGCGGATAGCCGAGGCCCAGCCTGGCCATCACGCCGGCCGCCTGATTCTCGACCACCAGGTCGGCGGTGCCGATCAGCGCCAGCGTCGTCTGCTTGCCGGCCTCGGTGGTCAGGTCGACGCTGACGCCGCGCTTGCCGCGATTCAGCGCGCAGAAGCCCTTGGCGTTCTCGTGCTGGCGGGTGCGGACGTACTCCTCGGACCAGTTGACGCCGCGCCACCAGTCGGGATAACGGCCGGCCTCGATCTTGATGACGTCGGCGCCGAGGTCGGCGAGCAGCCGGGTCGCCAGCGGTCCGGCCCAGCCCATCGCGAAGTCGATGACCGAGACGCCGGCGAGCGGGGGCGGGAGACCGTCGATGACGCCGGCCGTCCGTGGTGTGCCCGCCGTCATCGCGGTCGGAATCGCCGTCGCTGCACCGGTGTGCGCGGTCATGGTCGCGGCCGTCGTGATGCCGGTGGGCGGCGCTGCCGTCGCGTCATCGGCCGCTTCGCTGGCCGGCTCGTCGAGCGCCGCGCGCATCGGCGTGCGGCTCAGCCCGAACGGCGCGCGCGGCACCTGCCAGCGGCGACCCTCGTGCTCGAACGTCGCGAGCGCGCCGCGCGCGGTGAAGATCGGATGCGACAGGATGCCCGCCGCGTCCGGCACGATGACCACCGGCACCTTGTGCGCGCGGCCCAGCTCCGCCCATTCGAGCGCACCGCGTCGCGCCAGCGACCGCGTCATCGTCGCCTCGACCTCGTCGAGCCGCTCGAACCGTCGCTCGCGGGTCGCGAGGTTCTGGTCCTCGGCTTCGGCATGCATGTCGAGCATCCGGCACAGCGACTTCCATTGCTCGGGGGTGGTGGCGGTGATGCCGACCCATCCGTCGCGGCATCGATAGACGCCGACCGGTGCGTTCGGCAGGAAGCGGTTGACGCCGCACCGGCGCATCGGCACTCCGTCCTTCTCGAAGAAGTGCATGTGCATCTCGCTCATCACCAGGTTCGCCTCGAGGATGCCGACGTCGAAGCGGCGCGCCGCCGGCGACGCTGGTGCGAGCAGGCCGGCCAGTGCGGCGATATAGGCGGTGATGCCGGCGATCAGCAGCGAATGCCGGTCGCCGGCCTGCGTCGGCGGTCCGCCGGCATGTCCGGCCATGTGCGGCAGGCCGGTCAGCGCCTGCACGATCAGGTCGCTGCCGCGCCATTGCCGGTAGTCGCCCGACGGGCCGAACCAGTCGAGCGCGACCAGCGCGCGGCGGGGCCGCAGCGGCGCGAGGTCGAACGGCGCGGCCTCGCCGCTCAGCACCAGATCGGCGGCGGCGCAGCGTGCGGCGAGCGCGGCGTCGTCGACGGCCGCGAACGATTTGCCGGCCTCGAGCCAAGCCGCATAGGCGGCCTCCGTGGCCGATCCGTCGCGGGCGATGAAGGCCCGTGCCTCGTCACGGGAACGGGCGGCGACGGTGACGCGAGCGCCCGCATCGGCCAGCAGCCGGCCGCACCAGGCCGCGGCGGTGCCACCGGCGATTTCGACGACCGAAATGCCGGCCAGCGGCAGAGGAGAAGAGGCACGGGTGATCATGCGGCCCGATATTAATCGGTGCCGCTGTCGTTCGTGCGGCGATCAGTTCAGCGCGCTGACCGCTGCGCCTTCGCCGAGCAGCACGCGGCCGTCGGGCAGGGGCACCGTGATCGGCGCGACCTCGACCAGGGTGATGCCCTGCGTGCGGGTCAGGCCGATCGCCGTCGCGGTCGCCGGCGACAGGTCGACTATGCGGCCGTCGATGTACGGGCCGCGGTCCTGGATCGTCACGACCGCGCGCCTGCCTGTTTCCAGGTTGGTGACCAGCGCGCGGGTGCCCAGCGGCAACGTGCGGCTCGCCGCATTGTCGCCGCCCAGATCCATCGGCGTGCCGTCGGCCATCGTGCGGCCGCCGAACCGGTCGGCATAGAACGAGGCCCGGCCGGTACGGGCACGACCCGAATGGTCGGGCGCCGGCTTGCCGGAGCGGCCTGCCGCGCGGTCCGGTGCGGAGAATGCTTTCGTCGAGCTCGGGTCCGATGGAGCGGTGATCACGCGCGGCAACGTTCCGGCACGCCACGGCTCCCTGTCGCCGGCCGCCGAGCCCCGAGCCGCTTCGAGCGCGTGGGGGCCGCCGTCGTAGGGCACGCCGCCGTCGGCGAACACCTTGTGGAGCACGGGCGTGCAGGCCACGCTCACCACCAGCCAATAGATGATCTTCAGTTGTCGGGGTCGCATCGTCCTCTCCGTCGGGGCCGGCACGATGCCGCCGGCTCGACGGAGTGCCCGGCAAGCGGCATGCCCGGATTTGCGGGGGAACCCAATCGGAAAGCAAGTGACAGGCCCGGACAGGCGCCCGCCGCCGAGCCTGCGAGCGTGCGGTCAGCCCGCGGCGCTGCGTATGCGCGCCGCCGCCTGGCGCAGCGGCACCAGGAAGCGGTCGATCGCGGTGGCTTCGTCGAAGCGACCGGCCGGCAGGCTGACATTGATCGCGGCCATCATCCGGCCTTCGGCGTCGCGCACCGGTACTGCGATGCCGCAGATCGAATCATCGAGCTCGCGGTCGACCCATGCATAGCCCTGAACGCCTGCGGCCTGGATGCGCGCGGCCAGCTCGCGCCTGCCGGTCACCGTGACCGGCGTCAGCTTCTTCGGCTGGACCTCGGCGAGGTAACGCTTCAGTGACGCGTCGTCGAGCCCGGACAACAACACCCGGCCCATCGACACCGCATGCGCGGGCAGCCGGCTGCCCGGCACCGGACTCATCGCCAGGATGCGGCGCGCATGCACGCGGGCGATGTAGACGATGTCCTCGTCGTCGAGCACCGATGCGGCGCACGACTGGCCGATCGCCGCGTTCAGCTCCTCCAGCACCCGCTGCGTGTGCCGCCAGAACGGCAGCGTGTAGAGGTAGGCCATGCCGAGCCGCAGCACTTTGGGCGTGAGCCAGTAGTGGCGGCCGTCGGTCTGCACGAACTGCAGTTCGTGCAAGGTCAGCAGGAAGCGGCGCACCGCGGTGCGCGGCAGGTCGCTGGCCTGCGCGATCTCGGCGATCGTCAGCCGGCCCGCCTGCTGACCCATCCGTTCGATGATCGTCAGGCCGCGGGCGAACGCGTGCACGAAGGATTCGCTCTGCGGCGTGGCCATCTCGACGGGGCGGACAAGGTTCGAGGCCGCGGGCATGAACCGCGGGAGGCACGGCCGGCCGCCGGCAAGCGCGGGCCCGCCTGCTTGACAGCCAGGCGGAACCCTTCACAATGCCGTCGACAACGACCATGAAGCGGACAAAACCAACCGCTTAGCGGTCATTGTAACTCAACCCGGCAATGCCGCAAGCAGCCGGCGCGAGCCCCGAAACCAACAGTGCGGGCGGCAGTCCGGCACGACGCGAGACATCGATGAGCGAGGCGAGCGCATTCGAGACCGATTTCTGGAAGGACGCGCATCTGCGCAAGATGTGGGACGACATCGTTCCCGGCGAACCGCGCCGCACGATTCCGTACACGCTGACCCTGGAGGCGATCCAGAAGTACTGCCGGGTGGTCGGCGATCTGCATCCGCTGTACTTCGACGAGGCGTATGCGAAGGCGTCGCCGTACAAGGGGCTGATCGCGCCGCCGGCCATCCACATCCTGCTGATGTTCGCCTGCACGCCGGCCGACGACTGGATGCGCAGCCCCGGCACCGTGAACGCCGGGCAGTCCTGGAGCTACAACATCCCGGCGCGTCCCGGCGACGTGATCCGCCTGCAGGCGCGCGCGCTCGACAAGTTCATCCGCAAGGACCGTCTGTTCGCGGTGCACGACAACGTTTTCTTCAACCAGAACGACGAAGTGATCTGTTCCGGCCGCGGCTGGACGATCCGTCCGATGTGAGGCCCCGATGAGCAACTACTTCGACACGCTGCAGGCCGGGCAGCGCATCACCGGCCAGCCGTTCTCGCCGACCCGGGAATCGATCCGCGAGTTCTGCGAAGCCTCGCTCGATTTCAATCCGCTGCATCTCGACGACGACTACATGAAGGGCAGCTTCGGCAAGACCACGTTCGACGGCATCATCATGCACGGCATGAACAACTTCGGCGTGATCTCGCGGATGCTGACCGACTGGCTGCATGCCAACGGCGGCGTGCACCGGCGGCTGGAGACGCGGTGGAAGAAGCCGGTGAAGCCGGGCGACACGATCACGCCGGCCGCGGTGGTGACCGCCATCCGGCGCACCGAGCGCAGCCGCTGGGCCACGCTGGACGTGGCGGTGACGAACCAGCGCGGCGAAACGGTCGCCACCGGCGAGGCGATGGTCGAGTTCCCGCCCGCGCAGTGACGACGACGGAGACATCATGAACAAGCTCTTTCGATGCATGAGCGCCGTGCTGCTGCCGCTGCTGCTGATGGCGGCGGGCGGTGCCGCCGCGCAGAAGTTCCCGTCGCAGCCGGTCAGGATCATCGTGCCGTTCCCGCCCGGCGGCACCACCGACATCCTGGCCCGCGAGCTCGCGCAGGAACTGGCACAGAAGTGGTCGGTGCCGGTGCTGGTCGAGAATCGCGCCGGCGCGAGCGGCACGATCGGCTCGGAGCAGGTGGTGCGGTCGGCGCCAGACGGCCACACGCTGCTGCTGACCGCCACGCATCACGTGATCAATCCCAGCCTGTACAAGTCGTTGAAGTACGACGCGAGGCGGGACTTCACGTCGATCGCGCAGGTGGCGGCGGTGCCCAACGTGCTGGTCGTGCATCCGTCGCTCGGAGTCGATTCGGTGTCCGCGCTGGTCGAGCGGGCGCGCCGCGAACCCGGCAAGCTGCAGTTCGGCTCGGCCGGCATCGGCGGGGCCAATCATCT
>DAISWF010000176.1:0-12504 GCA_036826495.1 Burkholderiaceae bacterium | reverse complement strand
ATAGTTCGTGTACCCTACCGCGTTCGACGAACGCAGCAGCATCTGGAACAGGATGTTAGGCACCGCCTCGCGCAACCGGCTCAGCCGCTCCCACGGATCCTCCTTCAGGAACCGCAGCGCGACGTCGAACGTGGCACCGCCCCAGCATTCCATCGAGAACAGGCCCGGCACCATGCGCGCGTAGTACGGCGCGATGCGGGTCATGTCGACGGTGCGCATGCGGGTCGCGAACAGCGACTGATGGGCATCGCGCATCGTCGTGTCGGTCAGCAGCACCCGCCGCTCGTTCAGCATCCACTGCGCGAAGCCCTGCGGCCCCAGACGCTTCAATACGTCGCGGCTGCCCGGCGCGATCGGCGTGCTCGGATCCAGCTTCGGCCGGATCAGATGGGCATGCGACAGATCCGGCCGGGCGCGGCCCTTCATGTCGGGCTGGCCGTTGACGATGACATCGCCTATGTAGCGCAGCAGCCGGGTGGCCCGGTCGCGGCGCTTGGAGAACTTGAACAGCTCGGGTGTCTGGTCGATGAACCGGGTGATGACCGTGCCGGCGACGAAGTCCGGATGGTTGATCACGTTCTCGACGAACTGCAGGTTGGTGGCCACGCCGCGGATGCGGAACTCGCGCAGCCCGCGGTCCATCCGCCGGATCGCCTCGCTGGCGGTGGGCGCCCAGGCGGTGACCTTGACCAGCAGCGAGTCGTAGTACGGCGTGATCACCGCGCCGCTGTAGGCGGTGCCGCCGTCCAGCCGCAGGCCGAAGCCGGCCGCGCTGCGGTAGGCGGTGATGCGGCCGTAGTCGGGCGTGAACTGGTTCTCCGGATCCTCGGTGGTGATCCGGCACTGCAGCGCATGCCCGTTCAGCCGGATGTCGGCCTGCGCCGGCACCGGGCAGTCGGGCGCGCCGATCCGTGCGCCCTCGCAGATGCGGATCTGCGACTTGACGATGTCGATGCCGGTCACCTGCTCCGTCACCGTGTGCTCGACCTGGATCCGCGGGTTGACCTCGATGAAATAGAACTTGCCGGTGTCGGCATCCATCAGGAACTCGACGGTGCCGGCGTGGCTGTAGCCGACCGCGCGCGCCAGCCGCAGCGCCGACTGGCACAGCTCGTCGCGCTGCCCGTCGTCCAGGTACGGCGCCGGCGCCCGCTCGACCACCTTCTGGTTGCGCCGCTGCACCGAGCAGTCGCGTTCGTACAGATGCACGACGTTGCCGTGGCGGTCGCCGATCACCTGCACCTCGACATGGCGCGCGCGACGCACCAGCTTCTCGAGATAGCCCTCGTCGTTGCCGAACGGGGCGCCCGCCTCGCGGCGCGCGACGTCGAGCTGCCGTTCCAGATCGGCCTCGGTCTCGATGACCCGCATGCCGCGGCCGCCGCCGCCCCAGCTCGCCTTCAGCATCAGCGGGTAGCCGACCGCGGCGGCGAGCTTCCTGCAGGCGTCGAGCTCGCGCGGCAGCGGATCGGTCGCCGGCATCACCGGCACGCCCGCGGCCACCGCCGCGTTGCGGGCTGCGACCTTGTTGCCCAGGGTGGTCATCACCTTCGGCGACGGGCCGATGAACAGGATGCCGGCGTCGGCGCAGGCCTGCGCGAAATCGGGGTTCTCGGACAGGAAGCCGTAACCGGGATGGATCGCATCGACCTTTGCCTGCCGGGCGATCCGGATGATGTCGGGAATGTCCAGGTAAGCCTGCAGCGGCTTCTTGCCCTCGCCGACCAGGTAGCTCTCGTCGGCCTTGAAGCGATGCAGCGCGAAACGATCCTCGCGGGAATAGATCGACACCGTTCGGATGCCCATTTCGGCCGCCGCCCGCATCACGCGGATGGCGATTTCGGAGCGGTTCGCGACGAGGATGGAATGGATGCGCTGCATGGGCGGGATTCGGCGGACGTGGCGGGCGGTCGGGGATGACCGGAACGATCCAGGGGGGTTCTGCGCCCCAAAATACCGCACCCGCCGGCCGGCCGCATCACCCTTGTATCGGCGACCGAAACCCGCCCGGCAGCCCGGCAAGTTGGCAAAGCGCAACACCGCCGGCGTCCGGTGACCGCCGGACGGCCGGCCATCCGCCGGGCGGCAGTCCCGGAAACCGCGGCCGGCGACGATCGGGCTTAGACTAGCGCCAAACCTGAAAGGCCTGCTCCTTCGTGTACAGAAACCGTCATCGACAATCGGCATGCCGCCCGGCCGTACTCGCCGTGGCACTGACATTGGCCGGTTGCGGCGGGGGTGGAGGTGGAGGCGGTACGCCCGCTTCCAGCGGCTCGGTCGAGGCGCAACTCGCTCCGGGCACCCCGCTGAACGCATCGACCTGCACCTACCACTATCTGGTCACCAACAATCCGGTGCTGACCGGCGGCGATCCGCTGCTGGCGCGGCAATGGCATCTGAACAACACCGGCCAGAGCGGCGGCACCGCCGGCGAGGACATCCGCGCGCTGACCGCCTGGCAGGCGGCCCCGGCGCTCGGCGCGGGTGTGCGGATCTCGGTCATCGATGACGCGGTGGAGATCGTCCACAACGATCTGGCCCCGAATGTCACGGCCGGCGCCAGCCGCAACTACCGCAGCGACGGGCTGAGAACCTACCCGCTGCCCTGCGACGGCGATCAGGAACACGGCACCGCGGTGGCGGGCATCGCCGCCGCCCGCAACGACAACGGCGTCGGCGGGACCGGCGTGGCGCCGCGCGCCTCGATCGTCGCCTTCAATGCGCTGGCCACCAACTTCGACACCGACATCGCCGATGCGCTGCAGCGGGATCTCCCGGTCAACGGCGTCTACAACAATAGCTGGGGCTCCAGCGACGACGGCCGGCTGCACAAGGTCGACACCCTGCTGAAATCGGCGGTCACCCAGGGACTGATCAGCGGACGCGACGGCAAGGGCGCGATCTATGTGTTCCCGGGCGGCAACGGCGGCTGCCTCTACGGCGCGAATATCGATGCCGACGACCTGTGCCTGCCCACGTTGCCGAACGGATCCAACCCCGGAGGTTGGTCGGACAATTCGAACTTCGACGGCTACGTGAACCGCTACGGCGTGATCACCGCCTGCGCGGTGACCGATCGCGGGAAGAAACCATGGTACGGAGAGCCGGGGGCCAATCTGCTGGTCTGCGGCACCTCGAGCAATGATCAGGGGAACGTGACCACCACCGATGTACAGAACGGTTTCCGCGACGACTTCTCCGGCACCTCGGCCACCGCTCCGATGGTGTCCGGCGTCGTCGCGCTGATGCTGTCGGTGCGGCCCGAGCTGACCTACCGCGACGTGATGCTGATCCTGGCGAGGACCGCCCGCCGCAACGATCCCGCCGACACCGGCTGGATCAGCGCCAATGGCCTGAACTTCAACCACAAGTACGGTTTCGGCGTGGTCGATGCCAACGCGGCGGTGCAGGCGGCCAAGAGCTTCACGTCGGTCGGCGGCTACGGCCAGGTCGTCAACTGCGGCTGGTACCGCCAGCCGGTCGGCCAGCCGCTGCCCGATTTCACGACCACCGCGTCGCCGGTCACGAGCGCGATTCTGGTCGGCACCGATTGCCCGATCACGAAGATCGAGTTCATCGAGATCGGCCTGGAGGTCACGCATGCCTATTCGGGCGACCTGCGGATCCGGCTGACCAGCCCGAACGGGCTGGTCAGCGAACTGGCTAACGAGCGGATTTGCAAAGCGAGAGATGGGACAACTCCCGAGGCATGGAGAACGGTGTCCTGCGGACAGTACGACGCCGACTGGCTGTTCGGATCGGTCCGGCACCTCGACGAATCCGCTGCCGGCAACTGGACGCTGCAGATCGCCGACTATCTGAAGCAAGATACCGGCACCTGGACCAACTGGTCCATCCGCATCTGGGGGCGGCCATGAACCATCGCGTCGCATTGCTGGCGGCGATGCTGAGCCTGGCGGCGGTCGATGCCGTGCAGGCGGCCGGCCCGACCAGCTTCTACTGGTATGACGGGCAGGTCCGGCGCGAGCTGTGGCTGGAGTCGTCGCAGGTCGTCGATTTCGCGGCCAAGGCGGCCAACGGCGCACCGCTGGTCAAGTCCTCCGCGGTCACCGCCGCCACCGGCACCTCGGCCAGCGCCGCCACCCCCGGCGGCTCGAAGGACCCGTCATCGCCGCAGAAGAACGGCGGCGCCGATGCGCAGCGGGTGTCGCCGATGTTCCGGGATACCACCAGCGCGGCGCCCACCCGCGCATTGCCCGGCGGCGTCATCGTCACGCTGCGGCAGCCGCTAGAGCCCGACGAGGCCCGCGAGTTCCTCAAGCAGCGCGGACTGGTGCCGGTCAACCAGATCGGCAACTCGGCGATGTGGGTGGTCGAAAGCCCGGCGGGACTGGAATCGCTGGCGCTGGCCAACAAGCTGTTCGAAAGCGGCGAGTTCGCCGGCGCGGCGCCGAACTGGTGGCGGCCGCGGGCGCTGAAGTAGTCAGCGGACGAGGCCGCCGCAGACCCGACTGAACCGGGCGGCGCACGGCCGCACGCCGGTGTGCCGGCGACGCTGGGCGACTGTCTGCGCTAGAACCCGCTTTCGCGGACGAACACCGCCGCCACCGCGGTCCACGCATCGGCGAAGAAGCTGCGCCGTTCGCCGTCGATCACCGCGCTGCCCAGCTCCACCGCCGGCCGCATCGCCGGATCGCGCTCGATGCGCACGCGCACCCGGTACAGCGCATCGCGCGGCACCAGCGCGCCGGAGGTGCCCTGGCGCGATGCCGGGATCCGGCCGCCATGGTCGGTGGCCAGCATCGGATTCGGCAGCGTCTGCGCGCGGGCCGAGTCGATCGCCGTCACCTCGCCGCGCAGCGGCGCGCCGGCCTGATTGCGGCGATAGAACCGCACCGCGCTGCCCACCTGTATGCGGCGCAGCGCCTTCTGCTCGACCAGCGCATCGACGACCCACGAGGCCGGATCGATCAGCATCGCGATCGGCTGGTTCGCGGTGATCCATACGCCGGGCTTCACGTCGTGATCGAAGTCCACCAGCTCGCCGGCGAACGGCGCCGTCAGTTCGAGCCGGCGCAGCTCCGCCTGCTGGGCGCGCAATTCGGCCTGCTGCTGCGCGAGCTGCTCGGCGAGGATGCTGCGCTTCTCGGCGCCGTCGCTGCGGCCCACCGTCTGGTCGATCTGCAGCGCCAGCGCATCGGCGAGGATCCGCGACTGCACCGCCTTGCTGCGGGTGTCCGGCGAATCGAGCACGATCAGCGTCTCGCCGGCCTTCACCGTGCCGCCCGGATGCAGGCTCGCGACGCGTGCCGGGAACGGGCTGTACAGCAACTGCTGCTGCTCGGCATGCAGCCAGCCCTCGCCGTGCACCGTGCGCGCCCACGGCGTCAGCAGCAGCGCCAGCAGCAGCAGCGCGATGACGCCCAGCGCGATCCGGTGGCGCACGCCGATCCGCTGGCGCTGCTCGTGCCACACCTTGATCTCCGACCACAGCGGCCGGGCGATGAACCAGGCGATCTCGACCGCGAACAGGAAGATGCCCAGCAGCTTGAAGAAGAAGTAGTACACCGCGACCGCGATGCCGACGAACACCACCAGCCGGTAGATCCAGGTGGCCCAGGCGAACGCGATCAGCCCGCGCCGCAGCCCCGGCTCGAACCCCTCCGGATCGGGATCGTTCCAGCCGAGCAGCCAGCGGCGCAGCTCGTTGCGGGCCAGCGCGAAGCTGCGCGCATGCAGGTTGTGCAGATCCAGCGCATCGGACAGCAGGAAGTAGCCGTCGAAGCGCATGAACGGGCTGGCGTTGATGCCCACCGTCAGGATCCAGCTCGTCGTCGCCACGAAGAACAGCGCGCTGCGCAGCGCGCCGTCGTCGACCAGGCTCCAGCCCAGCGTGGCGAAGCCGGCCAGCGCCAGCTCGGAGGCGACGCCGGCGGCGGCGATCCGGAAGCGCTGCCGGCGGTCCGACAGCTTCCACGATTCGCCGGTGTCGGTGTAGAGCATCGGCCACATCACCAGGAACGCGACGCCCATGTGCGCCACGCGCACGCCGTAGCGGGTCGCCGTCACCGCGTGACCGAACTCGTGGATCGTCTTGGCGAACATCAGCGCCAGCGCATAGCCGAGCAGCCCCTCGGGGCTCATGAAGTCGGCGAAGGTGTGCACGAAGCTGTCCCACTGGCGCGCCGCCAGCAGCAGGCCGAGCACCGCGGCCGCCATCGCGACGATGAAGAAGCCGCGCGAATAGAAGAGGCCCAGCACCGGCGCCACCGCCTGCAGGAAGCGCTGCGGCCGCACCAGCGGGATCCGGAAGAACAGGTAGTTGTGCAGCAGCCATTGCCAGCGCGAACCGTGCGCGCGCGCCGCCGCCTGCTTCAGGTAGTCGACCGAATCGGCGTCGGAGGCGCGCAGCAACTGATGCTGGCGCAGGAACGTCAGCACCTGCACCAGGTCGTCGGGCTCGACCGCGAGCGGCGTCTGCGCATTGACCGACGCGAGGATCGCCGCCGGACTTTCCAGCGACCAGCGCGACAGCAGCTCGAACTCGATCCAGCCGATCCGGAAGAACCGGTTGGTCACCGGGTCCTGGATCATCCAGGCGGGCGAGCCGTCGCGGTTGGCGCTGGCCGGGAACAGGTGCAGGTCCTCGCGCAGCGGCGGCACCTTGCGCAGCACCGGCCGCGACGCCGGGACCGGCGCCGGCGCCGAGGGGCGCTTCAGCGGCGGCAACGCGGCCGAGCTCACCGGCGTGCCCTCGGCGCGCGCATCACGTGCTCGGCGCTCGTGCTCGTCGCGCTCACGCCCCTCACAGCCCGGTGAACTCGCGCAAGGTCGCCAGCGGCCGGCGGAACAGGTAGTAGCCGAGCGGCGCGCGCTGACCGTAGATCTTCGCGGTGCCCTTCAGGCCGATCCGCGCGAGCGCGCGTTCGCCGTCGCCGAGCGCCTCGAAGCGCGCACGCAGCCGGTAGGCGCTGACCCCTTCGGGCGACTGCGTGGCCTGATAGCTGGTCTGCGACAGCCTGCCGGCCAGCGGCGACAGCGGCGCCACCTGCAGGTACAGCTTGACCTCGGCGCCCTCCTCCAGGTTGATCGCGTCGGACACCGGCAGCCAGATCAGCATGCCGGCATCGCGCGGATCGGCCAGCAGCGCCACCCGTTCGCCGGTCACCACCGGCTTGCCCTGCCAGTCGTTGACGTCGCCGAACACCACCACTCCCTGCGCCGGCGAGCGGACCTCGATGCGGCGCATCAGATCCTCGACGTAGGCGACCTCGGCCTGCTTCTCGGCCACCTTGCCGTTCAGCGACGCCAGCTCGGCGCGGCTGGCGTCGCTGCTGAACGCCTTCTGCTGGGCCGACAACGCATCGGCGCGCGCGACCTCGAGCTGCTTGGCGGCGACCTCCCGGCGGTTGCGCAGCGTGGTCTCGTCGAGCGTGAACAGCAACTGGTTCTGCGCGACCGCCTGGTTGGGCTGCACGTGGAAAGCCTTGATCACGCCATCCATCGGCGAGCTGACCGCCAGCGCATCGAGCGCGATCACCTCGGCCGGCGCCAGCACCGACAGCCGCACCGGGATCAGCAACGACAGCAGCGCGAGCGCCAGCACCGTCCAGGTGACGACGCGACGCGGCACGAGCCGGCGCCGCGCCGGGCCCATCGGCGCCAGCGCGGCCCAGGCATGGCCATAGGTGCCGCTCAACCGGACCAGCAGCTCCTGCTGCTCGTCGGACGGCACCTCGTCGAGTGCATAGGCCGCCAGCCCCAGCCGGCGGCCGTCGGGCGCCTGCACCGGCAGCACCAGCAGGCAGCCGGGCAGCCATTCGTGCCAGCCTTCGTGCAGGTCGGCCGGCAGTTCGTCGGCGACGACGAACTGCGGCTCGGTACCGACATGGCGGGCGAGCGCGCGGCCCCGCCGGCGCAGCCACACGGTGTACGGCGAATCCTCGGCGAGCTGCGCCCGACCCGACACGATCCGCAGACGCGGCTTGTCGTCGCGGAACTGCCACACGATACCCTGACGGTAGGGCGCGAGCTGCCAGGGCTCGTTGGCCAGCGAGAAGATCAGCTCCGGCACCGTGCGCGCACCGCGCGCGCGTTCCTCGAGCTGGATGAACTGCTGCAGCGGGATCGCGGCGGCCGCCGACGCGGCATCGGGTGCGTTCATCGCTGCATGATGCGCCGGTTTCGCGGGATCAGGGACGCGCGAAGCGGGCGTTGCCGCTCATGCCGGCCAGCAGCTCGGCATAGGCGCCCGAGACCCGCCCCTCGAGCTCGACGGACTGGCTCACCGCATCGACGCGCCCGTTGATCGCCGACACCACCGCCGGATAGGTCTTGCCGGTCTCATCGATCATGACCTCGAACTTCGTGCCGGGCTTCAGCCACGCCAGCCATTTCGACGGCGCGTTCAGCTTGACCTTCAACGGCCCGCCGGAGACCAGATCGACCAGCGGCTGGCCGACGTTGACCGCCTGGTACTGTTTGACGTGCAGCTTCACGATGCGGCCGGCGAACGGCGCCGGTATCACGCACTGGCGCAACTGCGCGCGCGACAGGTCGAGCTGCGCGCGGGCCTTCTCGGCCGCCGCGGCGGCCATCGACACCTCGACCTCGCCCGCGGCGTTCAGGCCCTGCAGCCGGACCTTCGCCTGATGATTCTCGCGTGCCGAATTGAGCTCGGCCTCGGACATCTTCAGCTTGGCCTCCAGCTCGCCGCAGTCGAACATCACCAGCGTCGAACCCTGGCTGACCGAGGCGCCGAGGTCGCCACCCAGCCGGCTGACCTGGCCGACGATCTGTGCGACCACCGTGGTCTCGCGCTGCGGGATCAGCAGCACGCGGGGCTGCACGTCGGCGGTGGCCGGAGCGGCGGCGGCAGGCGGCACGGCCGGAGCCGCCGGTGCGGCCATCGGTGCAGCGGGCGCCGGCGCCACGCCGCCCGCGGTGCTGCGCGACTGCGCGGCCGCCGCCATCGGCAACAGCAGCAGGCACGAAGCGATCAGCAGACCGGCCGGTCTGCCGCGCGACGGTGAACGCGCCCCGGTATCCGACAACTCAGTTCTCCGTTGCGGCGGCGGCGTGCCCGGCCAGCTCGCGCCGGCCGTCGCCCAGCCAATCGGTCATCGCGACCGAGTACGAATCGAGCGCCGACTGGGTCAGCGCGATGATCGCGCCCGCCGGCAGATCATTGGGCACGACGGTGGAATAGCTCATCGAGCCAGCGCGCGCGCCGTTCGAACGATACATCACCATCATCCAGTTCGCGCGACTGCCGGCGGCGCCGTTGCCGGCATTGCCGGCGACCGGCTCCACGCTCAGCCGCACGACCATCCGCCAGGCATCGCCCTGCTGCTCGCCGGCGGCGACCAGCGGAATCCGGTAGCGCTGCAGCGCCTGGGCGACGCCGTCACGCAGCGCCTTCTGACGATCGGTGTCGTCCAGCCCCTCGATGACCAATGCCACGGCGGGCATCGCCGCCTCCGATTTCTGCGGGCGTTCGAAGGTGATCCGATGCCAGTCGGCGAGCGAGCGCTCGATCGCCGACGTGGTGGTCGGCAGATCCGCTCCCGGCGGCGGCGGCGCGATGTCCAGACCCACCGAGTTGTGCAGCCGCCCGTAGGCCGCCTGCGCATTGGCATAGGCGACGTGCCGCTGGTAGGCCGACAGCAGCGCGCGCGCCTCGGTGCGGATCACCTCCAGCTCGGAATCGACGCGCGAGGTGGCCGCGGCCTTCGCATAGTTCGACAGCCGCTGGTCGACGTTGGCGCTGTCGGCGACCTGCTCGAGCTCGTCCTTGGCCAGCCCGTAGCGCTGGGTGGCGACCCGCAACTGCGTCAGCACCGCCATCGCCTGCGCCATCCGCCGCGTGTCGTCGACGGCGAACTGGGCGTCGCGCTGGCGGTTCAGCGACGGGATCGACGCGAGCCGGAACAGATTCATCGACAGCCGGATGCCGCCCTCGGCCCAGCTATTGTTCAGCAGGAAGCGGTTCGAGTCGTACTGCCGGCTGGCGTCGAACGCCAGTCCCGGCAGTGTCGCCACCAGCGCGCGGCGCGCATCGGATGCCGAGATCCGCTTGCGATAGTCCTCCTCGCGCAGCTCTGGCCGCAGGTTCAGCGCCATGTCCTCGAGCTGCTCGAGGTTGGTGGGCGCCGGCGGCAGCACCGGGTCGGCCGATTCGACCAGCGTGAACGCGGTGCCCGGCGGCAGATTCATCAGCGACGCCAGCTCGGTCTTGGCCAGCTCCAGGTCCTGGCGGCGCACCTGCAGCAGCACCGTCGAGTCGAGCAGCGCGCGCTGATAGGCGAGCGCCTGCGCCTGCGGCAGCAGCCCCTGCTGCTCGATCTGCCGGGCACGGGCCAGCGCGAGCTTGGACTTCTGCATCAGGCCGTCCATCTGCGTCATCAGGCGCTGCGCACCGAGCGCCCGCCAGTAGGCGATGCGCACGTCCTGCATCAGGTTCTGCATCACCTTGCGCTTGCGCTCCTCGGCGACCAGCGTCTGGTCGGCGGCCATCCGCGCGCGGTAGTACGAGACGCCGAAGTCCAGGATGTTCCACGACAGCTCGGCGCTGGCGATCCGCCGGTTGCGCTCCAGGGTCGTCGTCGACGGCACGCCCGACGAGGTCACGTACACCAGGTCGTTGCTGCGCGACACATAGCCGGCATTCAGCAGCAGCCGCGGAAACATGTCCCAGCGCGCCACGTCCAGCGACCCCTGCGCCAGCGCCTCCTCCATGATCTTGAGGCGGTAGTCGAGGTTGTAGCGGATCGCCCGCGCCGATACCTCGGCCAGCGACAGCGGCCCGGTGATCGGATCCTGGTCCGCATACATCTTCTGGCGATCGTCCTGGACGCGCCTGGCGACCTCCTCGGGCGTCAGCGGCGTGGGCGTCACCGCGCATCCGGCGATCAGCACGGCGAGCGCCGCGAGTGTCGCTGCTCGGGTCAGTCGACCGATGGCGGGGGGAACTGCACGCAGGTCCTGCTGGGGGCGCTGCATCATGGTGTTTTCCTCGATAGACCCGGGTTCATGTTTCATCAGCACTGCCGCGCCGCGACGGGCCTGGTCGGCAGCTTCGCGGGCGGACGGAATGGTTTGGGCGCGGTCTTCAACTGCTCGCTGAAATCCTCTGCGGATCCGACGACGCAGGCGTCGTCCCTCTCGCGAAGTTGTCGTGGCCAGCGGTGCGCAGCCGCTCGGGCTGGTTGCGATCGGCATCGCCGCGCAGCGCGGCGCCATCCGGCGCACCAGCCGCCGGCGTCGCCGCGATCGGCAGCGGCGCCGGGCGCGATGATACCGGAGGCGCGGCGGCCACCGCGACGGCGGACTCGATCGCAGGCCCGAGTTCGAGCACCTCATCTCCGGCGGCGCTGGCACTGCCGCTGACGCTGCCGTCCGCTATCTGCGGGCCGTCCCCGGACAGCGTGCTGGACGACCGTTCGCGCTTGTCTCCGATCGGCGCGATCAGACCGGCCGCAGCCTCCCGGCTCCGGTCGCCACCCAGGTGCGATGCACCGGTACGATCCGTGGAGGCCGTCACATCGGCCTGGGTGGCGTGGGCCAAGGCTGACAGGGGCTCGACGACCGCTGCTGCCGCCGCGCCATCGAACAGCAGCCGCTGCTCTACCGCGAGAAGCTGCCGGCGGGTCGATTTATTATGGAACGATACTTGCATGCCCGGCATGTCCTGATTCTGACAAACGAATGACCGAAGCCCCGTACTTGTTAAGAATCATGAACTTAGATCGCATGTGTGAAGTAGTATCTCAGTAAGAAGGGTTTCCTTCAAGGAAATTCTGGCCGCATCCGTCGAATGCATGCCGAATCGTCGCGGAATGCGACGGCGGGACGGTTGGCAGGCCCCGGAAGGCAGCGATTCACGGCCGGGCCGCCGGTACGGCGACGGGAAATGCAGCTCTCGGATGAAGGGCGGCCCGGCAGGACAGCCCGGCACGCTGCCGGCCGGTCCGGTCGATGGACGCCCCCGGAGCGGGAGCCGTCGCCCGTCGGCAGATCAGCCGATCAGCAGGTGCGAACCGGTACCGGCGCCACCTTGGCCGGCGGCTTGAGCCGCTTGGTCGCCGCCTTGAGCTGCTCGCTGAAGGTCTTCGGGGCTTCCATCGCGGGCTTCGCGAACACGCTGGGCTTGACCGCCTGTGCCTTCGGTTTGGGCGCGGCCACCTTCTTGAACACCGGCGGGCAATCGTCGTTGGCACCGACCGGCTTGTCGGCCGCGGCCTCGTTCATCGCGCTGGCGTTCTTGGGTGCTTCCTCGACGACGCCCTTGACACGCTCCGCGCCGCCGGGGCTGAACGGATCGACCGGCGGAACCACGAAGCGGTAGTCGGTGACCGGCTTGTTGCCGACGTCGGTCAGTTGCGGAACGGGGGCTCCCGCCGCAGTGGTCACGGGGCTGGTGAACCCGGCCGGCCCGATCGGCAGCAGCAGCGGGGCCTCGTTGCCCGAGCCGGGGTTGCCGGCATTGCCGCCGCCTCCGCCAGCACCCCCGCCGCCGTTGTTGCCACCGTTGTTGCCGGTGCC
>DAISWF010000175.1:9777-12654 GCA_036826495.1 Burkholderiaceae bacterium | reverse complement strand
GTGTCTCTATCAGCCTTTCTCGTTCGTCTTCGCGCGCGGCGGCCTCAGGCGACCTTGTCCTGGCCGATCAGCAATCGGGTGTCGGACAGGTACATGTGGGGCGGCACCTCGAGATTGTCGGGGGCGGGCTTGTTCTTGAACACCCGGCCGGCCAGGTCGAACGTCGAGCCGTGGCAGGGGCACAGGAAGCCGCCGGCCCAATCGTCGGGCAGCGACGGCTGCGCGCCGGGGGTGAACTTGTCGGTCGGCGAGCAGCCCAGATGCGAGCAGATGCCGACCACCACCAGGAACTCGGGCTTGATCGAGCGGTATTCGTTCTTCGCGTAGTCCGGCGTCGGATACTCCTTGCGGTCCGACTTGGGATCGGCGACCTGGCCGTCCAGCTTGGGCAGCGTGTCGAGCATCTCTTTCGTGCGGCGGACCACCCAGACCGGCTTGCCGCGCCATTCGACCCGCATCAGCTCGCCGGGCTTCATGCCGCCGATGTCGACCTCCACCGGGGCGCCGGCGGCCTTGGCGCGCTCGGACGGCTGGAAGCTGGCGACGAAGGGCACCGCAGTGGCGACGCCACCGACCGCGCCGGCGGCGCAGGTGATGCCGATCCAGGTTCGACGGCTCGAATCCGCCGGTTTGGAGTCATTGCTCATAAAGGTGCGGGAAAGGAAAAGACTGGGCAACTCGGCATTTTAGCCGATTCGGCGGGCATTTCCGCAGCCGGCCGTGTTGCTGCGACTGCACTGCCGGTTGTCAGCATGCAACAACGCGGGTGGCGCCGGCGACGCTCCGTCTCGGCAGCTTAGAATGGTTGTTCCCCCAAAAAAATTTCACAGGAGCAGTCATGAGCATGTTGAAGGAGTTCCGCGAATTCGCGGCCCGCGGCAACGTGGTTGACCTCGCAGTGGGTGTGATCATCGGTGCGGCGTTCGGCAAGATCGTCGACTCGCTGGTGAAGGACATCATCATGCCGGTGGTCGGCGCGGTGTTCGGGGGGCTGGATTTCTCGAACTACTTCTTCCCGCTGGCCAAGATTCCGGCCAACTACAACGGGCCGATGACCTATGAGGCGCTGACCAAGGCCGGCGTGCCGCTGTTCGCCTACGGCAGCTTCATCACCGTGGCGCTGAATTTCCTGATCCTGGCGTTCGTGATCTTCCTGCTGGTGCGGGCATTCAACAAGATGAGGGCACGCATGAGCGCGGAAGCGCCGCCGCCCCCGCCTGCCGAGCCGCCGGCGAGCGAGGTCTACCTGAAGGAGATCCGCGACGCGCTGGTGAAGCGCGCCTGAACGGCGCAAGCGCGGCAGAGACGCGGCGGCGCGCGGCGCGGATGCGCTGCACCGGCCGCCGCCTCCGGTTCCTTCCCGCGTGAACCCGTTTGGGCAATAATCGCTGAACGTTCGGCCGCGGGTCGGCCCGGCGGATGACGCGCGGGCAGCCGCCTCGTGAGGTCGTTCGTGCGCGCCGGAATCGGCCGGCGCGCCTTCGTGCTGTGCGGATTCGTCCGGATCGTCAATGCGTTCCCTCTGGCTGACCTTCTCCCAGGCCGTGACCGTCGTGCTCGCGGCCCTGTTCGTGCTGGCCGCGGTCAAACCGGAGTGGCTGCCCGGGCGGCTGGCGCCGCCGGCCGCTCCACCCGCGCCGCCGGTGGTCGAATCGCCGGCGCCCCCGCCGCCGGTCGCCGACAAGGCGGCGCTGCCGCCGCAGTCCTATGCGGACGCGGCCAAGGTCGCGATCCCGTCGGTCGTCAACATCTTCACGTCGAAGGACGTGAAGCTGCAGCCCAACCACCCGTTCCTGAACGATCCGCTGTTCCGCCGCTTCTTCGGCGACCAGCAGCAGCCGGGGCGGCGGCAGCAGTCGTCCAGCCTGGGGTCGGGGGTCATCGTCGGCGCCGACGGCCTGGTGCTGACCAACCACCACGTGGTGGAGGCGGCCGACGAGATCGAGGTGCTGCTGTCCGACGGCCGGCGTGCCCGCGCCAAGCTGGTCGGCAGCGACCCGGAAACCGACATCGCGGTGCTGCGCACCGAGCTGCGCGAGCTGCCGGCGCTGGCGTTCGGCGATGCCGAGGCGGCCCGCATCGGCGACGTGGTGCTGGCGATCGGCAACCCGTTCGGCGTCGGCCAGACGGTGACGATGGGCATCATCAGCGCGCTGGGGCGCACGCAGCTCGGCATCAACACCTTCGAGAACTTCATCCAGACCGACGCGGCGATCAACCCCGGCAACTCGGGCGGCGCGCTGGTCGATGCCCAGGGGCGGCTGCTGGGCATCAACACCGCGATCTACTCGCGCACCGGCGGATCGCTGGGCATCGGCTTCGCGATCCCGGTGTCCACCGCCAAGCAGGTGATGGATGCGATCGTCGCCAACGGCAGCGTGACCCGCGGCTACATCGGCGTCGAGCCGCAGGACGTGACGCCCGAGCTGGCGCAGGCGTTCCGGCTGCCGCGCAAGGACGGCGCGATCATCGCCGGCGTCATGCGCTCGGGCCCGGCCGACCGGGCCGGCGTCAAGGTCGGCGACATCCTGATCGAGGTCGAGGGCAAGCCGGTGCGCAACACCGCGACGATGCTGAACCTGATCGCGCAGTTGACGCCGGGCGAGCAGGCCAGCTTCCGCTTCCTGCGGGACGGCAACGAAGTCACGGTGCCGATCAAGGTCGGCAAGCGCCCGCCGGCCGGGGCGGTCCGTGAGCGGGAGCGGGGTCGCACGCCGGAGTGACGGGACGTCCCGCAGCGCGCGCTGCGGCGGGTCGTTCGCCGGACCGCGGCGGGCAAACGTTCATTCGGCAGCGCCAGCCTGCATGGCTCAGGACTTGTTGCCGGCCGCCTCGTCGGGGGTCGTGGCGGGCGGCGTGGCCGCCGCCTCCTCGCTT
>DAISWF010000175.1:0-9767 GCA_036826495.1 Burkholderiaceae bacterium | reverse complement strand
GACCACCACGTAGCGGCGCACGTCGCGCAACTGCTGGGTGGTGACCATGCCGAGCTTGACCAGCAGCATCTCGACCACCGGCACCTCGAAGGTCAGCCCGAAGCCGAAGAAGATCGCCAGCGTGAAATCCCAGTATTTCTGCAGATCCTGCAAGGTCTCGGCGCCGGTGCGGGCGGCGAACGCGATGAAGAACTTGTAGGCCGCCGGCAGCACGAACAGGTACGCGAAGCCGATGCCCACGACCAGGAAGAACACGCTGGACATGATCAGCGGCAGCGCGAAGCGCTTCTCGTGCTCGTAGAGCCCGGGCGCGACGAACGCCCACGCCTGGTACAGCACCCAGGGCAGCGAGGCCAGCAGCGCCGCCAGGAACGACACCTTGGTCAAGGTGAAGAACGCACCGGCCTGGTCGGTGAAGATCGGCTTGGTGCCGGGCGGCAGCGCCTCGTACAGCGGCTGCGACAGGAACCGCATGATCTCGCCGGAGAAATAGAAGCAGACGCCGAACAGGATCAGCACCACCACCAGCGACTTGATCAGCCGGTCGCGCAGCTCGACCAGGTGGGAGACGAAACTTTCTTCCTTGTCTTCGGCCATGGGCGAAAGGCGTTTCACCGGTGCAGCGGCCGCTTGGGCCGTTTGATGCCGAGTTCCTTCTCGCGTTCGATCCGGCGGTCCTTGATGCGGTCGCGCATGCGACGCGTCGCATAGATCCGGTCCCAGTCGGTGGCCGGCGTGCTGCTGCTCGTGGAGCCGCTGCCGTCGCTGGCGAACGCGTCGTTCAGCGAGGAGATCTCGCTGCGGGTCTCGCTGACCGCCGATTCCACCGACGCCTTCAGGTTCTGGGCGGCCGACGTGACCTCCGACTGCAGCCGGCGCAGCTCGTCGAGCTCCATCTGCCGGTTGATGTCGGACTTCACGTCATCGACGTACTTGCGCAGCTTGCCCATCCACTGGCCGGCCTGCTTGGCGACCCTGGGCAGCCGTTCGGGGCCGAGCACGATCAGCGCCACGACGGCGATGATGACCATCTCGGTGAAGCCGATGTCGAACATGCGCGAAAAACGGAAACGATTCGGTGAGGTGAAAGGCGGTGATCAGGGCGCGGCGGCGAACGGACGCCGAAAACGCGACGAGCGGCCGTCAGCCGCTCGCCGGGATCGGAGGCAGCCGGCCAGCGGCCCGGTCAGCTCTTCTCCTTGGCCTGCACGTCGATCGTCTTGGCCGACTGCTGGGTATCGGACGGCGACGGCGCGCCGGACGAGCCTTCCTTGACGCCTTCCTTGAAGCCCTTGACCGCTCCGCCGAGATCGGAGCCGATGTTGCGCAGCTTCTTCGTGCCGAACACCAGCATGATGATCACCAGCACGATCAGCCAGTGCCAGATACTCATGGAACCCATCGAATCTCTCCTTTGCGGGCAACGGCCGCTGTCTGCACCCGGTCTGCCCGCCAATCAGTCCGACAGTCCGTCTGCCAGGGGTCTGCCTGCCAGCATCCTGCCGACGGTGTTCTGTCTATCGGCTACTCGGTCTGCTTACGCGGACCCGAGACGAGCGGCTCCGGGCCGCCCATCACATGTACGTGGAGATGATACACCTCCTGCCGGCCCACCCTGCCGTTGTTGACGACGACCCGGAAGCCGTCCGTCAGCCCCTGGTCCCGGGCCATCTGGCCGAGCCGGCCCATCAGGCGCCCGAGCACCTCCTGGTAGGCGAGGTCGGCATCGTACAGATTGTCGACATGGACCTTGGGAACCACGAGGAAGTGCACCGGCGCGGACGGGCGGATGTCGTGGAAGGCCAGCAGCTCGTCGTCCTCGTAGACCTTGCGCGCCGGGATCTCGCCGGCGACGATGCGGCAGAACAGGCAGTCGGGTTTCGTGTTCATCGGGGCGTCATCCTCGTCATGCATCGGCCGGCCGGGCGGCCTTTTCGGCGATGCCCGACAGCCCTTCGCGGCGCGCCAGCTCGGCCAGCACGTCGCCCGGCCCCAGGCCGTGGTGCGCCAGCATCACCAGGCAGTGGAACCACAGGTCGGCGGTTTCGGCGACGATCCGAGCCGGCACGCCGTCCTTGGAGGCCATGACCGTCTCGGTGGCCTCCTCGCCGATCTTCTTCAGGATCGCGTCGGGCGCCCGCGCCAGCAGCTTCGCGACATAGGAGGTCGACGGGTCGGCGCCCTTGCGGGCCTCGATGACCGCGGCCACCCGCGCCAGCACGTCGTCGGCCGCGGCGTCGCCGGAAGCCGGATTCCCGGGGGTGGCGCTCATTTGTAGATCAGCTCCGGATCCTTCAGCACCGGGTCGACCGGCTGCCAGCGGCCGTCGACGAGCCGGCTGTAGAAGCACGATTCGCGGCCGGTATGGCAGGCGATGCCGCCGGCCTGCTCGACCTGCAGCAGCACCACGTCGCCGTCGCAATCGAGCCGCAGCTCGAGCACCCGCTGCTGGTGGCCGGACTCCTCCCCCTTGCGCCACAGCCGGCCGCGCGACCGCGACCAGTAGACCGCCCGGCCGGTGGCGGCGGTCTCGGCCAGCGCCTCGCGGTTCATCCAGGCGACCATCAGCACCCGCTGGGTGGCCGCATCCTGCGCGATCGCCGGCACCAGGCCGTCGCCATTCCAGACCACCTGGGCGAGCCAGTCGCCCGCGGCGCCGGCTTCGGTGGAGCCGGTGTCGGGCCGGGGCACGGTGCCCGAGGCGCTCCCCACGGTGGCACCTGCTTCCGCGGCAGAGGCCGCGCGCCCGGTGCGAGCGTCATCCGCGGCGCCGATGCCGGCAGCACCGCTGCCAGTCTGTCGCGCGGATCCGCTCACGTACGCACCGCGATGCCGCGTTCGGCCATGTAGTCCTTGGCCTGACCGACGCTGTATTCGCCGAAGTGGAAGATGCTGGCGGCCAGCACCGCGTCGGCGCGGCCTTCGGTCACGCCGTCGGCCAGGTGCTGCAGGTTGCCGACGCCGCCCGAGGCGATCACCGGAATGCCGACCGCATCGGCGATCGCGCGGGTAAGCAGCAGGTCGAAGCCCTGGCGGGTGCCGTCACGGTCCATGCTGGTCAGCAGGATCTCGCCGGCGCCCAGCTCTTCGACGCGGCACGCCCATTCGATCGCATCGAGGCCGGTGTTGTTGCGTCCGCCATGGGTGAACACCTGCCACCGGCCCGGAGCGGCGGCCTTCGCATCGATCGCGCAGACGATGCACTGCGACCCGAAATGGCCGCTGGCCTCGGCGATCAGGCCGGGATTCTGGATGCCGGCGGTGTTGATCGAGATCTTGTCGGCGCCGGCGTTCAGCAGCCGCCGCACGTCGTTGACGCTGCGCACGCCGCCGCCCACCGTCAGCGGAATGAACACCTGCTCGGCGACCGCCTCGATGACCTGCAGGATGATGTCGCGCGCGTCGCTGGAGGCGGTGATGTCGAGGAACGTCAGCTCGTCGGCGCCCTGCTCGTCGTAGCGGCGCGCGATCTCGACCGGGTCGCCGGCGTCGCGCAGCTCGACGAAGTTCACGCCCTTGACCACCCGGCCGGCGGTGACGTCCAGGCAGGGGATGATGCGCTTGGTCAGCATGTCAGGGGCGCCCGGCCGCCCGAGCCCCCTTGGGGGGCAGCGAACGCAGTGAGCGTGGGGGCGTTTCCATTCAGGCGTCGTCCGGCGCCAGCTCGTCCGCACGCTCCTGCGCGGCCTGGAAGTCGAGCAGCCCCTCGTAGACCGCGCGGCCGAGGATCGCGCCCTCGACGCCGTCGGCCTGCACCGCGCACAGCTTCTCGATGTCCTCGAAGCTGGACACGCCGCCCGACGCGAACACCGGCACGCGCAACTGCCGGGCCAGCCGGACGGTGGCATCGATGTTCACGCCGCTCAGCATGCCGTCGCGGCCGATGTCGGTGTAGATCACCGCCTCGACGCCGTAGTCCTGGAACTTCAGCGCCAGGTCGAGCACGTCGTGCCCGGTCAGCTTGCTCCAGCCGTCGGTGGCCACCTTGCCGTCGCGGGCGTCGAGCCCGACGATGATGTGACCGGCGAACGCGCCGCAGGCATCGTGCAGCAGGCCGGGATTCTTGACCGCGGCGGTGCCGATGATCACGAACGACAGGCCGTCATCGAGATAGCGCTCGATGGTGTCGAGATCGCGGATGCCGCCGCCCAACTGAACGGGGATTTCACCGTCGACCTCGTCGATGATCGCCTTGATCGCCTGTTCGTTACGGGGCTTGCCGGCCACCGCGCCGTTCAGATCGACCAGATGCAGCCGCCGCGCGCCGCGGTCGACCCACATCCGGGCCATCGCGGCCGGATCTTCGCTGAACACGGTGACATCGTTCATGTCGCCCTGCCTGAGGCGGACGCAACGGCCGTCCTTCAGGTCGATCGCGGGAATCAGCAACATAGGATCAGATCAGGGCCGCCAGCCGATGAAGTTCTCGTACAACTTGAGGCCGAACCCCGCGCTTTTCTCAGGGTGGAACTGTGTGGCGAAAATATTATCGCGCGCCACCGCGCAGGTAAAGGATGTCCCGTAGTCGGATTCGCCGACCGACAGTGCCGGATCGTCGGGCTTCACGTAGTAGCTGTGCACGAAGTAGAAGAAGCTGCCGTCGGGCACGCCCTGCCACAACGGATGCGCATGCGTCTGGCGCACGCGGTTCCAGCCCATGTGCGGCACCTTCAGCCGCGTGCCGTCCGGCTGGCGCATCAGCGCCGGATCGAAGCGCAGCACCTTGCCGGGCAGCACGCCCAGACCCGGTGTGTCGCCCTCGGCGCTCCAGTCGAACAGCATCTGCTCGCCGACGCAGACGCCGAACAGCGGCTTGCCGGCGGCGGCCGCCAGCACCTCGGCGCGCAGGCCCGAGCGATCGAGGTAGCGCATGCAGTCGCGCATCGCACCCTGGCCGGGAAACACCACCCGGTCGGCCGAGCGCACGAGCGCGGCGTCGCCGCTGATCACGACGCGGGCCTTCGGCGCGACGTGCTCCAGCGCCTTGGCGACGGAGCGCAGGTTGCCCATCCCATAGTCGACGACGGCGATCAGCATCGGATTCGATCCAGCTTCCGGTTCAGGTTGCGGCCGGTGGCCGGGGCGGTGCCCCGTTCACGGATCCTCAGAGTGCTTCCTTGGTCGACGGAATGCGGCCGGCGGCGCGCGGGTCGGCTTCGACCGCCGCCCGCAGCGCGCGGCCGAAGGCCTTGAACACGGTCTCGCACTGATGATGGGCATTGTCGCCGCGCAGGTTGTCGACGTGCAGCGTGACGCCGGCATGGTTGACGAAGCCCTGGAAGAACTCGCGCGCGAGATCCACGTCGAACGCGCCGATCATCGCGCGGGTGAACGGCACCTCCCAGACCAGGCCCGGCCGGCCGGAGATGTCGATGACGACCCGCGACAGCGCCTCGTCGAGCGGCACGTAGGCATGACCGTAGCGGCGGATGCCCTTCTTGTCGCCGACCGCCTTCGCGAACGCCTGGCCGAACGTGATGCCGATGTCCTCGACGGTGTGGTGCGCGTCGATGTGCAGGTCGCCGTCGGCCTCGATGTCGAGGTCGATCATGCCGTGGCGGGCGATCTGGTCGATCATGTGATCGAGGAACGGCACGCCGCTGGCGAGCTTGCGCTGGCCGCTGCCGTCGAGATCGAGCTTCACGCGGATGCGGGTTTCGGCGGTGTCGCGGCTGACTTCGGCGGTGCGCATTGACGTCGGAACGTGTCGGGGTGGAAATCTGCTTGCGGGAAGCTGCCTGCGGGAAGCTGTCTGCGGAAACCTGCCTGCGGCGCCGAGGCTCAGCGTGCATTCCCGCGGACCGCCAGGGCCGCCGCGCCGGCCAGCGCTTCGCACAGCCGGCCGTTCTGCTCGGCGGTGCCGACCGTGACGCGCAGGCAATCGGCCAGCAGCGGATGCATTCTACCGACATCCTTGACCAGTATCCCCTGGCCGCGCAGATGTTCGCAGACCGCCTGGCTGGCGGCGCCGGCCACCCGGGCGAGCAGGAAATTCGCGCGCGACGGCCAGACGGTGACGCCGGGAATCGCCGCCAGCGCGGTGGTCAGCCGTTCACGCTCGCCGCGCAGCATCGCCGCCTGCCCGTCCAGCACGTCCAGATGGTCCAGCATGAAGCAGACCGCCGCCTCGGTCAGCACGTTGATGTTGTACGGCGGGCGCACCTTCTCGAGCTGCTCGACCCACCGCGGCGCGCCGGCCAGATAGCCGAGCCGTACGCCGGCCAGGCCCAGCTTGGAGACGGTGCGCATCACCAGCAGATTCGGAAACTCCGCCAGCCGCGGCATCCAGGTGTCGATCGCGAACGGCTGATACGCCTCGTCGACGACCACCAGGCCGGGCGCGGCGCGCAGCACCGCCTCGATCGCACGTTCGTCGAAGCAGTTGCCCGTGGGATTGTTCGGATAGGCCAGGAACACGATCGCCGGCTGCTCGCGTTCGATGGCCGCCAGCAGCTCCGGCAGCGCCAGCCCGAAGTCGGCGGCCAGCGGCACGCCGACGAACCGGCTGCCGGCCAGCCGGGCCGACAGGTCGTACATGACGAACGACGGCCACGGCGACAGCACCACCGCGCCGGGGCGGGCGGTGGCCACGCACAGCAGCGTGATCAGCTCGTCGGAACCGTTGCCCAGCACCAGCGCGGCGCCGTCGGGCACGCCGAGCCGGGCGCGGATCGCCGCCTTCAGGCGCTCGTACGCCGGCAGCGGATAGCGGTTCAGCGGCACCGCGGCCAGCACCCGGCCCAGCTCCTCGGCCAGCGCCGGCGGCAGGCCGAACGGGTTCTCCATCGCGTCGAGCTTCAGCAGCCCGGTGGACGGCGGCACGTGATAGGCCGCCATCGCCCGCACGTCGTCACGGATCAGCCGCGCCACCGCGTCGGGCTGCTCGGAGGCGGGCCGCTCGGAGGCGGGCTGCTCGGACGCAGGCCGTTCGGACGCAGGTCGCTCGAACGCAAACCGCTCGGACGCAGGCCGTTCGGACGCAGGCCGCTCAGGAAAGGGCCGCCCCGTTGCGGGCCGTCCGGAGCCCGCCAGATCTTGCGGAACGTCCCTAGCCACGGCGCATCCCCTCGGACAGCCGCATCTCGGCGCTCAGCGCATGCGCATCCAGCCCCTCGCCGCGCGCCAGCGTCGAAGCGACGCGGCCGAGCCGGCGGGCACCGGCCGGCGAGATCTCGATGAGGCTGGAACGCTTCTGGAAGTCGTAGACGCCCAGCGGCGACGAGAAGCGCGCGGTGCGCATCGTCGGCAGCACGTGATTGGGCCCGGCGCAATAGTCGCCCAGCGATTCCGACGAGTACCGGCCCATGAAGATCGCGCCGGCATGGCGGATGCCTTCGGCGAGCGAGACGGCATCGGCGGCGGCGATCTCCAGGTGTTCCGGCGCAATGTCGTTGGCCAGCCGCACCGCCTCGTCCAGATCGCGCACGCGGATCAGCGCGCCGCGGTCGGCCAGCGAGCGCTCGATCACCGCCCGGCGCGACATCTGCGGCAGCAGCCGCGCGATCGACGCGCGCACCGCATCGATGTGCGCGGCGTCCGGGGTCAGCAGGATCGACTGGGCGAGCTCGTCGTGCTCGGCCTGCGCGAACAGGTCCATCGCCAGCCAGTCCGGATCGGCCGAGCCGTCGCTGATCACCAGCACCTCGCTCGGACCGGCGATCATGTCGATGCCGACCAGGCCGAACACCCGCCGCTTGGCCTCGGCGACATAGGCATTGCCGGGGCCGACGATCTTGTCGACCCGCGGCACCGTCGCGGTGCCGTAGGCGAGCGCCGCCACCGCCTGCGCGCCGCCGATCGTGAACACCCGGTCCACGCCGGCCAGCGCGGCGGCCGCCAGCACCATCGGATTGCGCACCCCGTCGGGCGTGGGCACGACCATCACCAGCTCACCGACGCCGGCGACCTTGGCCGGCATCGCGTTCATCAGCACCGACGACGGATAGGCGGCCTTGCCGCCGGGCACGTACATGCCGACCCGGTCGAGCGGCGTGACCCGCTGGCCCAGCCGGTTGCCGTCGGCGTCGGTGAACAGCCACGACTGCGCGAGCTGATGCTGGTGGTACTGGCGGACGCGCCCGGCGGCCTCGGTCAGCGCGGCCCGGCGATCGGCCGGCAGGCCGGCCAGCGCCTCCTGCAGCACCGACGCCGGCAGCTCGAGCTGCGCGGCCTCCTGCACCTCGAGCCGGTCGAACCGGCGGGTGTACTCCAGCAGCGCCGCGTCGCCGCGCCGGCGCACGTCGGCGAGGATGTCGGCGACCACCCGCTCGACCGATTCGTCCTGTTGCGGCTCATGCGCGAGCAGCGCGGCGAGCCGGGCGGCGAAGTCGTCGCTGCGGCTGTCCAGCAGATTGATCATGTTCATTGCTCCCTGGCGGCCCGCCGTGCGCGGCTGGTGTCGCCGCTGCTGATGCCGCCGTTGCTCATGCCGCCGCCGGCCGCGCCGCGGCGGCGCCGGCCAGCGCGTCGATCAAGGTCTGCAGCTCGCCGTTGCGCGTCTTCAGCGCCGCGCGATTGACGATCAGCCGCGCCGAGATGTCCATGATCCGTTCGACCTCGACGAGGTTGTTGGCCTTCAACGTCGAGCCGGTGCTGACCAGGTCGACGATCGCATCGGCCAGCCCCACCAGCGGCGCCAGCTCCATCGAGCCGTACAGCTTGATCAGGTCGACGTGCACGCCCTTGGCGGCGAAGTGCCGGCTGGCCAGCTCGACGTACTTGGTGGCGACCCGCACGCGCGCGCCGCGCCGCACCGCCGGCCCATAGTCGTAACCGCGCGGCGCCGCCACCGACATCCGGCAGCGGCCGATGCGCAGGTCCACCGGCTCGTACAGGCCGTTGCCGCCGTGCTCGATCAGCACGTCCTTGCCGGCCACGCCGAGGTCGGCCGCGCCGTACTGCACGTAGGTGGGCACGTCGCTGGCGCGCACGATGATCAGCCGCAGCGACGGATGGCCGGTGGGCAGGATCAGCTTGCGGCTGTCGGCCACGTCGCCGGCCACCGGAATGCCGGCCGCCGCCAGCAGCGGCAGCGTTTCGTCGAAGATGCGTCCCTTGGACAGTGCCAGCGTGATCATGGTGTTCAGCGGACCCGTTCGATGGTGGCGCCGAGCGTCGCGAGCTTGGCCTCCATCCGTTCGTAGCCGCGGTCCAGATGATAGATCCGGTCGATCAGGGTGCGGCCCTCGGCGACCAGCCCGGCGATCACCAGCCCGGCCGACGCGCGCAGGTCGGTGGCCATCACGCTGGGGCCGGACAGCCGGCGCGCGCCGCGCACGATCGCGGTGTTGCCCTCGATCGTGATGTCGGCGCCCAGCCGCTGCAGCTCCAGCACGTGCATGAAGCGGTTCTCGAAGATGGTCTCGGTGACCACGGCGGTGCCCTCGGCGATGCAGTCGAGCGCCATGAACTGGGCCTGCATGTCGGTGGCGAAGCCGGGGTACGGGGCGGTGCGCACGCTGACCGCATGCGCCCGGCGGTCGATCGCCAGCCTGATCCAGTCGGGGCCGGTGGTGATCGTGGCGCCGGCCTCGCGCAGCTTGTCGAGCGTCGCGTCCATCGACGCCGGCGCCGCGTCGGTCAGCACGATCTCGCCGCCGGTGGCGGCGGCCGCGCACAGGAAGGTGCCGGCCTCGATCCGGTCGGGCATCACCCGGTGGCGGGCGGCGTGCAGCGCCGGCACGCCACGCACCGTGATCCGGTCGGTGCCGGCGCCGTCGATCCGCGCGCCCATCGCCACCAGCGCCGCGGCCAGGGCCACCACCTCG
>DAISWF010000174.1:3013-12810 GCA_036826495.1 Burkholderiaceae bacterium | reverse complement strand
GTGCACGTGATCAAGGTGCCCGACATCGGCGAAGGCATCGCCGAAGTCGAGCTGGTCGAGTGGCTGGTGAAGGCCGGCGACAGCGTGACCGAGGACCAGGGTCTGGCCCTGGTGATGACCGAGAAGGCAAGCGTCGAGATCCCGTCGCCGGTGGCCGGCACCGTGGCCGAGGTGGTGGGCAAGCCGGGACAGATGCTGGCGGTCGGGGCGGCGCTGCTCCGGATCGAGACGGAGGCGGCGGGCGTTTCTGCGGGAACGGGTGCGGCGGGCGTCGCTGCTGGCGCCGTTGCGGCGCAGCCTGCGCAAACGCAGTCGTTCGCGGCCGGTGACAAGCCGCTCGCATCACCGTCGGTGCGCCGGCACGCGCGCGAACTCGGCGTCGAGCTGCGCGCCGTGCCCGGCAGCGGCCCGGGCGGACGCATCCGGCACGAGGACGTCGAGCGCTTCGCAGCGCGCGCGGCGGCCGAACCGGCCGCGGCGGCGCAGCCGGCAACGGCCGCGCAGTCCGCAGCGCCGGTGCCTCCGGCCACCGCCTATGCGGAACGCCACGACGTACAGGCAGTACCCGTCATCGGCCTGCGCCGGCGCATCGCCGAGAAGATGCAGCAGGCCAAGCGCAGCATCCCGCATTTCAGCTACATCGAGGAGGTCGACGTCACCGATGTCGAGGTTCTGCGCGCGCGGCTCAACGCGAAACACGGCACGACGCGCCCCCGCCTGACGTTGCTGCCCTTCCTGCTGCGCGCGATCGTGCTGGCGGTGCGCGAGTTCCCGCAGATCAATGCGCGCTACGACGACGAGGGCGGCGTGGTCAACCGCTTCGGCGCGGTGCACGCCGGCATCGCCACTCAGACCGACGCCGGCCTCATGGTGCCGGTGCTGCGCCACGCCGAGGCGCGCGACCTGTGGGCCAGCGCCGCCGAGATCACGCGGCTGGCCGCCGCCGCGCGCAGCGGCAAGGCGCTGCGCGAAGAGCTGTCGGGCTCGACGATCACGATCACCAGCCTGGGCGCGCTGGGCGGCATCGCGTCGACCCCGGTGATCAACCACCCGGAGGTGGCCATCGTCGGCGTCAACCGCATCGTCGAGCGGCCGGTGATCCGCGGTGGTGCCGTGGTCGCGCGCAGCATGATGAATCTGTCCTCATCGTTCGACCACCGCGTCGTCGACGGCCTGCACGGAGCCGAGTTCGTGCAGGCGCTGCGCGGCTATCTGGAGTGCCCGGCGACGATGTTCGTGGACTGACGCGACGCTTCGGCCGGCGCATGATGGGCGGCTTCGGCCGCGGCGGGCGGGCTGACCGTCCAGACGACCGACGGGTTTGGCGTCGAGTCTTATCTCGCCACCTCCAACTGCTCCGGCACCGAGCACTCCCACCCGAACTTCTCCTCGATCGCCTGCCTTAGCGAATCGGCGGCCTCGGGTTCGCCGTGGGTCACGTAAACATGCCGCGGCGGCCGGGGCAGGGCGCCGAGCCAGGCGAGCAGCTCGTTGCGGTCGGCGTGGGACGACAGGCTGCCGATGTCGACGACTTCGGCGCGCACCGGTACCCAGCCGCCGTGGATCTTGATCTCGCGTGCGCCGTGGATCATCGAGGCGCCGCGGGTGCCGGCGGCCTGGAAGCCGGCGAACACGATCGCGCTGCGCGAGTCGGGCGCATAGGCTTTCAGATGGTGCAACACCCGGCCGCCGGTGGCCATGCCGCTGGCGGAGATGATGACGGCCGGTTCGGTCAGCGCGTTCAGCGCGCGGGATTCGCTGTCCGAGGTGACGATGCGCACCGAGTCGTCGAGCATCCGGCAGTCGTCGGCCGTCAGCTTGTGCTGGGCGCCGTGGCGCCGCATGATCTCGGTGGCGCTGGCGGCCATCGGGCTGTTAAGGTAGATCGGCACGTCGGGGATGCGGCGGGTGTGCTTGAGCAGTGCCGCCGCGTAGAGCAGCGTCTGCGCGCGGCCGACGGCGAACGCGGGCACGATGACCTTGCCGCCGCGCGCCGCGGTCCGGGCGATCACGTCGGCCAGCGCATCGAGCGGGTCTGCTTCGTCATGCAGCCGATTGCCGTAGGTCGATTCGATCAGCACGGTGTCGGCGGCCATCGGCGGGGCCGGCGGCTTCATCACCAGGTCGTTGCTGCGGCCCAGGTCGCCGGAGAACAGGATAGCCTCGCTGCCGGCGGCGAGATGGATGCTGGCCGCGCCGAGGATGTGGCCGGCCGGCCGGAACGTGGCCTGCAGCCCGCCCAGCGGGGAGAACGGCTTGTCGAATGCGTGGGTATCGAACAGCCGCAGCGCCCGCCGCGCGCTGTCCTCGGTGTACAGCGGCAGCGCCGGCGAATGCTTGCTGAAGCCGTGGCGGTTCGCATAGCCGGCTTCGTCCTCGAGCAGCCGGGCGGAGTCGGGCAGCAGCAGCTTGCACAGGTCCAGCGTCGCCGTCGTGCAATGCACCTTGCCGCGAAAGCCGCCGTCGACCAGCCGCGGCAGGTAGCCGCTGTGGTCCAGATGTGCATGGGTCAGCAGCACCGCGTCGATCGACGACGGCGGCACCGGGAACGGCGCCCAGTTGCGCAGCCGGAGCTGCTTCAGGCCCTGGAACAGGCCGCAGTCGACCAGCAGCCGTTCGCCGGCATGTTCGACGAGGAAGCGGGAGCCGGTGACGGTGCCGGCACCGCCGAGGAATTGCAGTTTCACGGGGTCGATTGTCGGTGCGGGCCGCTGGCCCGGGGGTTGATGGGGATCAAGCGGCGGGCTGCGCCGGTGTTCACCGGTGCTTCAGGTTGGCGGCCACCGCATCGATCAGCAGCGGCAGCGCGCCCGGCGGCAGGTCATGGCCCATGCCGTCGATGATGCGCAGTTCCGCACCCGGGATCTTGGCGGCCAGGTCGTGCGCGGCGGCCACCGGCACCAGCGGGTCGGCGCTGCCGTGCACGATGATGGTCGGCACCTTGATCGTCTTCAGCAGCCGGCTGCGGTCGCCGGACGCGACGATGCCGACGAGCTGGCGCAGCGACCCCAGCGGATGGTGCGAGCGGCGCACGCCGCGGGCGATGCGTTCGCGTGCTTCGTGCGGCGGGGTCGGATAGCCGGGGCCGGCCAGCACGCCGAACACCGTCAGGTAGTGGTCGATGACCGCCTCGACGTCGCCCGGATCGGCGGGCCGTGACATCAGCGCGCGGCGCGCCTCGAACTTCGGCCCGGGCAGCGAACGCGCGCCGCTGGTCGACATCACGCAGGTGAAGCTGGCGACCCGCTCGGGATGCCGCGCCGTCAGAAGCTGGCCGATCATGCCGCCCATCGACACGCCGACCACGTGGACCCGCGGCAGCGCCAGCGCATCGAGCAGCGCCGCGGTGTCGGCGCACAGATCGTCGAGCGTGTAGGGCGCCGGCGGCTTCAGGCCCATCGTGTACAGCAGCGATGCGGCCAGCAGGTTCGGCTTGCCCCATTCGCGCCGCTTGGTCGACAGGCCGATGTCGCGGTTGTCGAACGTGATGACCGGATGGCCGAGCTTGCGCAGGCCGTCGATGAAGGCCGGCGGCCAGGCGGTGAGCTGCATGCCCAGCCCCATGATCAGCAGGATCGGCCAGCCCTTGACCGGGCCGATCGCCTCGTGGCGCTCGACCTCGAACTGCAGACCGTTGGCGGTGACCAATGGCATTCGTGGATCCTCCGCTCCAGAGTCCGTGGACGCGCCCGGCGGGGCTGCGCTGCCGTCAGGCGAGCCCGAGCTTCTGCGCCAGGCCGATGCGCTGCAGCTTGCCGGTCGCGCCCTTCGGGATTTCGTCGACCAGCAAGATCTTGCGCGGCACCTTGAAGTCGGCCACCCGGCCGCCGACGAAGTCGCGCAGCTCGCGTTCGGTGGCGGTGCAGCCTTCGCGCAGCACCACCGCCGCCGCCACGTCCTCGCCGAGCTTGTCGTGCGGCATCGAGAACGTGACCACCTGGGCGACCGACGGATGATCCATCAGCACCTCGTCGACCTCGCGCGGCGAGATCTTCTCGCCGCCTCGGTTGATGATCTCCTTGAGGCGGCCGGTGATCGACAGATAGCCGTCGGCGTCGATGATGCCCTGGTCGCCGGTGCGGAACCAGCCGTCGCTGAACGCCTCCGCATTGGCCTTGGGATTGTTCGCATAGCCGGCGGTGACGTTGGGCCCGCGGATCACGATCTCGCCGGTGGCGCCCGCCGGCAGCAGCCGGCCTTCGGTGTCCATGATCGCGACCTCGGGGCCGGCGGCCACGCCGACCGAACCGGGGATCCGCCGGCCCGGCGGCAGCGGGTTGCTGGCCATCTGGTGGGCGGCCTCGGTCATGCCGTACGACTCGATCAGCGGCGCGCCGAACACCGCCTCCAGCTCGGCGATCACCTGCGGCGGCAGCGACGACGACGACGAACGGACGAAGCGCAGCGGGTTCGCGGCGATCACGTCGCGGTTCTTGTCCGCCCGCCCGACGATCGCCTGGTGCATCGTCGGCACCGCGGTGTACCAGGTCGGATGGGCGTCGGCCATCCACGCGAAGAAGCGCAGCGCGTTGAACCCCGGCGTGCAGTAGATCGAGCCGCCGCCCGCCAGCGGCGCCAGCAGGCCGGCGATCAGGCCATGGATGTGGAAGAGCGGCATGATGTTCAGGCCGCAGTCGCGCGCGCCGAGCTGCAGCGTGTCGCGCACGTTGCAGGCCGACGCGCAGATGTTGCGCTGGGCGAGCGGCACGATCTTCGGCCGTGACGTGGTGCCGGAGGTGTGCAGGATCAGCGCGATGTCGTCGGCACCGGCAAAGCCGGCGCTGCCGGCGGCCGCCGCGGCGCCGCTGCCGGCTGCTGCCGCGCCGGAGGCCGCGCCGCCGGGAGCCACCGATGCCGCACCGCCTCGCGGCGCCAGCGTGAAGCGGCCCGCCGCGGCGCCTGCATGCAGCTCGATGACCGCGACTCCCAGCCGTTCGGCCACCGCCACCGCGGCGCTGCTGCTGCCGGCTTCGACGATCAGCGCGCGGGCGTCGAGGTCGTTCAGGTAGAACTCGAACTCGTCGGCGCGGTAGGCCGGATTCAGCGGGCAGGCGGTGGCGCCGCTGGCCACCGCGACGAACCCCGCCGCCATCTCGGGGCCGTTGGGCAGCACGATCGCCACCCGGTCGCCGCGCCGCACGCCCAGCGCGTTCAGCGCGGCGACGGTGTCGTGCACCTGCCGGCGCAGGCCGTCGTAATCGGTCGCGGGGCGCTCGGGCGCGCGCAGTGCGATCGCGGAGCCGGGGGTCGCGGCGAGCAGTTCCGAAAGCGTGCTGAATCGTTGCATGGCGGAGTGTCGAAGTGTCGGTGAATGGCGGTGAGCGCGGCGGAAAGGCGCGGTGGGCGTGGCCTGGCGCAGCGGCGCGCCGTCAGCCGGCCGGCTCGATGCGCAGCCGGCCGCGCTGCTGCTGCAACGTGGCGGCCAGCAGGCTGGTCACCGCATGGATCGCGGTCAGCATCGGCGCCGGTGTGCCGGTGATCCCGGCCAGCTCGATCACCGAGCCCAGCAGCGCCTGCAGCTCGATCGGCCGGCCCAGCTCGACGTCCTGCAGCATCGAGGTCTTGTGCTTGCCGATCGCGGCGGCGCCGGCGATGCGCTTCTCGAGCGACACCGCGAAGCGCACGCCCAGCTTCTCGGCGATCACCTGCGCCTCGCGCATCATGTCGGCGGCCAGCGCCCGGGTGGCCGGGAACTCGCAGATGTCGACCAATGTCGCATGGGTCAGCGCGCTGATCGGGTTGAACGTGCAGTTGCCCCACAGCTTCAGCCAGATCTCCGAGCGGATGTCGCGGCTGACCGGGGCCTTGAAGCCGGCCTCGCGCAGCACCTGCGAAAGCCGGCGCACGCGTTCGGAATCGGAGCCGTCGGGCTCGCCGATCGAGAAGCGGTTGCCTTCCTGGTGCTGGATCACGCCGGGCGCGACCAGCTCGGCGGCCGGATAGACGATCGAGCCGATGATGGCGGCCGGATCGACGTGCTGCGCGATGATGCCGCCGGGGTCGACGCTCTCGAGGCGGCGCCCCTCGTAGGGGCCAGGCAGCCCGTGGAAGTACCACCAGGGCACGCCGTTCTGCGCGGTGACCAGCACCGTGCCCGGTTCCATCAGCGCGCGGAGCTGCGGCGCCACCGCCGCGACCTGATGCGCCTTCAGCGCCAGGATCACGATGTCCTGCGGGCCGGCTTCCTCGAGCCGGTCGGTGGCGGTGACCTGCGCCACCTGCTCGCCGCCGTCGATCAGCAGCTTCATGCCGTGCGCGCGCACCGCCTGCAGGTTCGCGCCGCGGATGATGACGCTGACCTGGTGGCCGGCCGCGGCCAGCCTGACCGCCAGCAGGCCGCCGATCGCGCCGGCGCCGACGACGCAGATCCTCATGATTCGAGCTTCTCGATGATGAAGTCCCATTCGGCCTGCGTGACCGGCGTGATCGACAGCCGGTTGCCCCGGCGCAGCGTGATCATGTCGGCGAGTTCGGGATAGCCGCGCATCTCCGGCAGGCCCATCAGCCGCGTCTTGCGCAGCACCTTGACGTCGACGTTGTACCAGCGCGGCTTCTCGCGGCGCGAGGCGGGATCGTGGTACTTCGACGACGGGTCGAACTGGTATTCGTCGGGATACGCCTGCGAGGCGACCTCGGCGATGCCGACGATGCCGGGCTCGGGACAGCTCGAGTGATAGAACAGCACGCCGTCCTTCAGCCGCATCTGTTCCTTCATGAAGTTGCGCGCCTGGAAATTGCGCACGCCGTACCAGGCGACCTTCTTGCCGGGCATCGCGAGCACGTCGTCCACCGAGACTTCATCGGGCTCGGACTTCATCAGCCAGTACCGTCGGGGTTCGCTCATCGCGTCGCTCGTCAGAATCTGTCGGGTCATGCGGGGGAGCGCCAATGATACGCGCGGCTACTCGATCGGCGTCTCGGTCGCCGGCGCCGCGGCGAGCGTCCACCAGGCCAGCAGCCCCAGATACCAGGCGAGCTCGGTGAGCTGCTGCGCGGCGCCCAGCACCGACTGGCTGTCGGCGGCCGCGCGCCGGCGCCCCAGCCGGCGAATCAGCAGCATCGCGAAGAGGGCAGGCAGCAGGCCGCACGCGAAGGCCAGCTCGTTCTCCAGCCACCAGGCGGCGACCAGCGCCGGCACCAGCCCCGCCACCAGCGCGAAGAGCCAGGTCGGGCGCAGCACCGCCGGGCCCTGCTCGCGGCCATTGAGGCCGGTCAGCGCCGCCACCGCCAGCCCGCGCGACAGCGGATGACCGGTCAGCGCAGCCACGCTGATCCAGCTCGGATCGAGCGACGACAGCGCCTCGAGCTTCAGCAGCGCGCTCAGCACCATCGCCACCGCACCCACGGCGCCGACGGCGCGCGCCGTGGCCTTGGGCTGCTGCCCGTCGTCGTCATGCCGCGCCGCATCGCAGAAGCGCATCCAGCCGATCTCGTGATGACCGCCGGTCACCAGCGCCGTGACCGCGATCGCCAGCAGCACCGCGACCGAGTGCGGCACGAGCTGCGCGAGCAGCACGTAGGTCACCGCGAACAGCGCACCGACCAGCAGGCCGATCAGCGGCAGATGGCGCATGGCGCGGCCGAGCTCGCCGCCGGCGGGCGGCGACAGCAGCCGCTCCTCGGGCGCCCGCGCATAGGCGCGCATCGCGAGACGGAAAAGCTGCAGCGGGGAAGAGCTCATCGTCGCCCGATCATCGAGTGATGCCAAGCGGGCGATGTTACGTCAGGTGCGGGGGGAAAGCCCGCGTGGCCCGCCTTTGCGAGCCACGCGATGCCTTGGAAGAAGTGCCCCGCCCGTGCCGGTAGGCCGGCATCCTGAACCGTTTAAGTTCAGGTCGGTCACAGCTACCACCACATCAGGTTCGTCCGACGAGGGACGCTCACAACAGTGATGGCAATACGCCGCGACCTGGATTGCTACATTGGTTCAAGGAATGTATGGCCTAGGTCGTACACCGCAGGGCAAGCCCATTGTACTGCCGTTGCGTGAGTTGGTGACAGTCAATCGACAAACGGCAACGGGAATTCGGGCGGCGCGGCCACAGTGGTGGTATGCGCGTTGCAACGCGCGCCACCGCCTTCGATCAGAACAGCGATTCCTGCCGGCGGATCTCCGCGTCGACGTCTTCGCTGATCTTGCGGATGCGCTTGGTGAACTCGGCGGTCTGCCGCATGCCGTTCTCGGACTGCGAGCCGAGCAGTTCGTGGGCGAGCTGCAACGCGGCCATCACCGCGATCCGGTCGACGCCGGTCACGCGGCCGCCATCGCGGATCGATCGCATGCGCCCGTCGACGATGCGCACCGCATCGATCAACTGACTCTTCTCTTCGGGATTGACCGCGAGCTTGTAATCGCGATCGAGGATCCTGGCTTCGATCTGTTCCATCCGGTTCAGCCTTCGTCGTTGACCACCAGCGGCAGCCGGGAAAGCGCCGCCTCGACCCGCGCCCGCGCATCGTTCATGCGCTGCTGCAGATCGGCCTGCGCGCTGCGGGCATGCGCAATTTGCGTGCGCAGGTCGGCATTGTCTTCCGACAATCGGCGCACTATTGCGAGCAAACGTTCAATACGTTCGCTAAGTCCTTGAATTTCTTCTTCCATGGGTGCGATGTTAGGCATCGCGGGCCAAGGGGTCAAGTGACGAAGTGAGGTAGACTGGCTCATCGTGGACAAGTTGTTGATCTGGCTGCTGCTGGCGTTGTCGAGCGCGCTCGCCTGGGGGCCCGCGCATGCCCGGCCGCAGCGGGTCGACGCGGTCGAGGTGGAGCTGATCGCCGACCGCGCGGCGGTGGTCGCGGGGCAGCCGCTGCAGCTCGGGCTGCGCATCCGTCACGACCCGCATTGGCACACCTACTGGCGCAATCCCGGCGATTCCGGCCTGCCGACGCAGCTCGACCTGACGCTGCCCGAGGGGTTCTCCGCCGGCGAGATCCGCTGGCCGGCGCCGCAGCGGCTGCCGGTCGGGCCGCTGATGAACTTCGGCTACGAGGGCGAGGTCGTGCTGCCGGTGCCGCTGACGGTGCCCGCGCAGCTCGGTCGGCGCGAGCTGCGCTTCGCCGGTCATGCGCAGTGGCTGGTCTGCAAGGACGTCTGCATCCCCGGCGAGGCGCGGCTGGAGCTGACCTTGCCGGTGGCCGCCGCCGGCACGCCGCTCGCCGATGCGCCGCGGCTGTCGCTGTTCGAGGCGATGGCGGCGCGCACGCCGACGCGGGCGCTGCCGGCGCAGGCTGCGCTGGCCGGCGGCGATCTGTCGATCGGCTTTCCGGGTGCCGGCGTGCGCGTCGTCGAGTTCTATCCGTACGTCGACAGCCTGATCGAGAACCCCGCGGCGCAGGAGCTGTACCGCGACGGCGACCGCGCGCGGCTGCAGGTACGCCTTGCGCCGAAGGTCGACGAGGCGAAGCTGAAGGCGGCCGGTTTCTTCGACGGCCCGGCCGGCCTGATGATCGTCGATGGCGTGCCGCACGAGGTGTCGGTGCAGCCGGTGGCGGCACTGGCGCAGGGGCAGTGGGTGTCGCGGGTCGCGGCCGCCGAAACGGCCCGTCCGGCGGCCGGTGGCGCCGATGGCGGCATCCGTTGGCCGTCGTTGGCGGGGCGTCCGGGCGCTTCATCGGGCGATGCGGCCAGCGCGGGCGCCGGCATCGATGGACGGGCTGGAGCAGGGGCTGTGGGCGACGCGGGGGCCGCGGTGCGTGAAAGTTCCACCATGCGGCGGAAGCCTGCTTCGAGGGCGTCGTGGCCGGTATTTTTGACCAGCTGATCCATGGCATCGCACTCCCGGTGGGCCTGTTTGGCC
>DAISWF010000174.1:0-3003 GCA_036826495.1 Burkholderiaceae bacterium | reverse complement strand
GGGGGCCGCGGTGCCGGGCGCGTCGTCGTTCGGCCTGGCGCTGCTGTCCGCGCTGCTCGGCGGGCTGGTGCTGAACCTGATGCCCTGCGTGTTCCCGGTGATCGGCCTGAAGGTGCTGGCGTTCGCCGGCGGCAGCCGCGACGATCCCCGGGCGGGGCGGCTGAGCGCGCTGGTGTTCGCGGCCGGCGTGGTGGTGTCGTTCTGGGTGCTGGCCGCGCTGCTGGCCGGTCTGCGTGCGGCGGGCGAATCGGTCGGCTGGGGCTTCCAGCTTCAGTCGCCGTGGTTCGTCAGCGCGATGGCGCTGCTGTTCGTCGCGATCGGTTTGAACCTGTCGGGCCTGTTCGAGTTCGGCCTGACCGCCACCCGGCTGCAGGCGGGTTCCGCGCCCGGCCGGCAACGGCCGCTGTCGACGTTCGCTTCAGGAGTGCTGGCGGTGCTGGTGGCCACGCCGTGCACCGCGCCGTTCATGGGCTCGGCGCTGGGCTTCACGCTCGGTCAGCCGCCGGCCGAAGCGGCGGCGGTGTTCACGGCGCTGGGGCTGGGCATGGCGCTGCCGTACCTGGTGCTCGGCTGGTTCCCGGCGCTGCTGCGCTGGCTGCCGCGGCCCGGCCGCTGGATGCAGACGCTGCGCCAGGCGCTGGCGTTCCCGATGTACGCGACCGCCGCCTGGCTGGCCTGGGTGCTCGGCATGCAGATGGGTCTGGATGCGGTGTTCGCGCTGTCGCTGGGCATGGTGCTGCTGGCGTTGGCGGCCTGGTGCTACGGCCGCTTCGTGCAGCAGGGTCAGCAGGGGCGCCACCGGTTCGCCGGCGCGCTGTCGTCGCTGCTGGCGTTCGCAGCCGCGCTGTGGATGGTCTGGCCGGGCGCGGCGCCGGAATCCGCCGCCGGGGCCGCATCGGCGTCAGGGCCGTCGTCGTCCTCGCCGCAAGGGCCTGCGGCCGGGTCGCCATCACCGTCGTCCTCGCCGTCGCCATCACCGTCGCCTTCGTCCGCTTCGCCGTCGTCATCCGACTGGCTCCCGTGGAGCGATCAGGCGGTCGCCCAGGCGCGCGCCGAGGGGCGGCCGGTGTTCGTCGATTTCACCGCGGCGTGGTGCGTGAGCTGCCAGGCCAACAAGAAGCTGGTGCTCGAACGCGATGCGGTGGTGCAGGCGATGAACGCGCGGCAGGTGCTGCGGCTGCGCGCCGACTGGACGCGCCGTGACCCGGTGATCGGCGCGGCGCTCGCGCGTCATGGCCGCAACGGGGTGCCGCTGTATCTCGTCTATCTGCCGGGCAGCGATGCGCCGGTGATCCTGCCGGAGCTGCTGACCACCGGCACGGTGCTGCGCGTACTGAACGGCGGTTCCGACAGTGCGGCGATCGATCGCACCGCGTCCGCGCGCGCCGGGTATCGTTAAATAACGTCATCACGACGTTAAGCGCTGCACGGCGCGGGTCTCTCGAGACCGCCGTACCCCTGAGAAACCGCTGCTTCGCGTCTATCTCATTCGGGGGAGGCTGTCGCGAGACGTCCACGTAACACGGTATATCGGGCGAAATCAATAGTAAAATTTATCGATCAAGAAGGACAACCTCATTACGGACTCGGAGATCAGGCATGCCGGTGGTTGCTGTTGTGAATCCCAAAGGAGGCGTGGGCAAGACCACGCTCGCGACCAACCTCGCAGGGTACTTTGCCGCGCAGCAGGTAAAAACGATGCTGGGCGATTTCGATCGCCAGCAGTCGGCGAAGTACTGGCTGAAGCTGCGGCCCGGCGGCGTCGCGCCGATCCACACCTGGGAGATGAACGGTGAGGTGGCCCGGCCGCCCAAGGGCGTCACCCACGTGGTGCTGGATACGCCGGCGCAGATCACCGGCAAACGGCTGTCCGATATCGTCAAGGTGGCCGACCGCATCCTGGTGCCGCTGACGCCGTCGATGTTCGACGTGATGGCCACGCAGAACTTCCTCGAGGAACTGAAGCAGTCGTTCACCAATGGCCGCAGCTTCCAGGAAACCGTCGGCATCGTCGGCATGCGCGTGGACACCCGCACCAAGGCCGCCGAGCAGTTGTCGCGCTTCGTCGCGCAGCTCGGCCTGCCGGTCGCCGGCTATCTGCGCGACACGCAGAACTACGTGCATCTGGCCGCGCACGGCCTGACGTTGTTCGACGTACCCCAGAATCGCGTCGAGAAGGATCGCGCGACCTGGGCGCCCCTGGTGTCGTGGATCACGCGCCACTGACGCCCGCTTCCTTCGCTGCGCGGATCGCCGCCCTGCGGCTGCCGGCCGCGCAGGTTTCGGTCCGCGTCGTCCACGAAAGTTCCGAGCACCTCGCGGTGGTGCGCGGGGTCGTGCAGCCGCTGCGGCTGGCCCGTGATGCGGGCGCGATGGTCACCGTGCTGATCGAGCACGGCACAGGCTATGCGGCCAGCTCGGATCTGAGCGATTCGGCGCTGCACGAGGCGATGCTGCGTGCCCATCAATGGGCGATCGCCAGCCGTGACGCGGGGCTCTTCGAGGGCGTGCGGATGCCGCAGCCGCCGGCCCGGCGGCTCGCCTGGCAGTCGCCACACGGCCGGCCTCTGCCGTCGCGCGCCGAGCTGATCGCGCTGCTGGCGAACGAGGCCGCAGCGCTCAGGCAGCACGAACGCATCCTCAACTGGTCGGCGACATTGACGCTCACCGAAAGCGAGCAGTGGTTCTACTGGAACGGCGAATGCGTCGCCGAGCAGCATCACCGCTTCGTCGAGCCGAATCTCGAGGCGACCGCGGCGCAGGGCAGCGCATCGCAGACCCGTTCGCTGGCCGGGCAGTACAACGGCTTCTGTCAGCAGGGCGGCTTCGAGGTGATCGAGCGATCGGGCCTGATCGGCGGCGGCGCGCGGGTCGGAGCCGAGGCGCTCGAATTGCTGGCCGCGCCGAACTGTCCGAGCGGCCGCATGGACCTGCTGCTCGCGCCCGATCAGATGATGCTGCAGATCCACGAGTCGATCGGGCATCCGCTCGAGCTCGACCGGA